>JAZORX010000321.1:0-12764 GCA_045656845.1 Acutalibacteraceae bacterium
CATTTTGTTACGTCCTTTCAATTATTTGTTGTTAAGAGCTACGATACCCGGAAGCTCCTTGCCCTCGAGGAATTCAAGAGAAGCACCGCCACCTGTTGAGATGTGAGACATCTTGTCAGCGAAGCCGAGCTTCTGAACAGCAGCAGCAGAGTCGCCACCGCCGATGATTGAGATAGCACCTGACTCAGCAACAGCAGTAGCAACTGCGATTGTACCCTGAGCGAAGTTTTCCCACTCTGAAACACCCATAGGTCCGTTCCAGATAACAGTACCGCTGCCCTTGATTGCGTTTGCGAAAAGCTCCTGAGTCTTAGGACCGATGTCAAGACCCATCCAGCCGTCAGGAATGTTGTCGCTGTCTACAATCATAGCCTCAGTGTTGGGATCGTATTCCTTACCAACCTTGTTGTCAACGGGGATAAGGAAGTTAACGCCCTTAGCCTTAGCTGTTTCCATCATGTTCTTAGCGTCTTCAACTCTGTCTGCTTCGAGAAGAGATGTGCCGATTTCGTAGCCGAGAGACTTCATGAATGTGTAAGCCATACCGCCACCAACGATGATTGTATCGCACTTATCAAGAAGGTTTGTGATAACACCGATCTTGTCAGATACCTTTGCACCACCGAGGATAGCAACGAGAGGTCTCTTCGGATTAGCAAGAGCACCACCGATGAAGCTGATTTCCTTCTGGATGAGGTAACCGCAAGCTGCGGGGATGTAGTCTGCAACGCCTGTTGTTGAGCTGTGAGCTCTGTGTGCTGAGCCGAATGCATCGTTAACATAAAGGTCTGCAAGGTCAGCAAGCTTCTTTGAAAATTCAGGAACGTTCTTTGTCTCTTCCTTGTGGAAACGAACGTTTTCGATGATCATAACATCACCGTCATTAAGAGAAGCAGCGAGTGACTGTGCGCTTTCGCCAACTACGTCTGTTGCCATCTTAACTTCCTTGCCGAGAAGCTCAGAAAGACGGACAGCAACGGGAGCGAGAGAAAACTCAGGCTAGAATTCGCCCTTAGGTCTGCCGAGGTGAGAGCAAAGAATAACCTTTGCGTTGTTGTCGATAAGATACTTGATTGTGGGGAGTGAAGCAACAATTCTCTTGTCGCTTGTGATAACACCGTCCTTGAGAGGTACATTGAAGTCGCAACGAACGAGGACTCTCTTGCCGCTAACCTCAAGATCTTCTACGGTCTTCTTGTTAAGTGCGTCCATTATTTTCATCCTTTCAAAATAAATACATAGAATTAAAGTAAGCCTATGCTTAATTTTTTACAGATAGTATTCTATAACAAAAAGGGAAATTTTGCAAGTAAATTTATGTCAAAAAATTAACATTTATCAGTATATACATAATTTATCTGAAAATCTTTTGATTATGCACATTTTTGTGCAATTTTAAAATGCTGTATAGAAATGAGATAGAAGGTGTTTTATGAGAAAAGCAAATTTGTTGACGGATTATCAGCTTCGGTGTTATAATGAAGCTGTAATTAAAGTATTTTGGGGGTGTCCGATGTGAAAAAGCGTTGTAGCATTATTTTGGTTTTATGCATAATGATTTCTTTAGTGGAGACGACATTGGTGTCAGCGAATGGTGCTGTTTCCGAAATAACAGAACCCGAAATTGTTTTGCTTAAAGAAGGTGAGACAGGCAAGTACGGATATATTCCGGCAGCTTTTTATGATGAGGATGGAAATATCGTTGCAACAGATGAACGCCTCAGAAATGACACATATTTTCAGACGATGAGTGAACCGGTACTTCCATCTTCGTACGATTCCCGTTCTGATGGTCTGATTACATCCGTTAAAAATCAGGGATTCACAAGTAACTGCTGGGCATTCAGCTCGATAAGTGCTCTTGAAACAAGCAGCATTTTAAGCGGATATACTCAGCCGGGTTCGACAGATTTTTCAGAGTCGCATCTTGCGTGGTTTTCATATAACACAGCAACATCAGATAAAAATGATCCTAACTATGGTGAGGGTATGACTGCAGATGCATATATGTCAGGCGGTAACTATTACAGGGTTGTAGCTGCACTTTCGCGTTGGGCAGGTGTTGCAGACGGAAAAAATACTCCTTCAATTTATCCTACTTCGTCATCGCAGTATTCAAAGCTGCCTGTTTACGCCGATAAAGACAGATATGATACCGGTTCAGGAGTTATAATCAAGTCAGCTGAAATGTGCATGACTATGGATGAGGTTAAACAGTGGATTATTGATAACGGAAGTATAACAGCATCCTATTACCACTCTGACTCTTCAAATTATATAAGGAACGGCAGTAATTATGTCGCATATTGTTACACAGCGGATGACGGACCCGCAACAAATCATATGATTACGGTTGTCGGCTGGGATGACAATTACTCGGCAGGTAATTTTAACTCAAAGAGTGTCCCAGAAGGCAACGGTGCATGGCTTTGTAAAAACAGCTGGGGCAGCAGTTGGGGAAAAGGCGGAGGATATTTCTGGATTTCCTATTACGATAAAACTATATCGCAGTTCGTCGGTTATACAACACAGTCTGCTGAAAAATTCGATAATAACTATACATACAATGCTGACGGATATGACGGACACATTGTTTATTCATCATCAACGGTAACTGTTGCCAATGTTTTTACATCAAAATACAGAGAAGAGCTCAGAGCTATTGCAACTTATACCCAGAATGAGGATGTTACGGCAAAAGTAAAGATATACAAAAATCTTTCGTTTGAAGAAATGAATGCGTCAGGTGGTGAATTGGCGCAGTCGTTTACGGTTGAAATACCGCGGAAGGGTTACCATACGATTGATTTGCCCGAGGCGGTGCAGCTCGAAGCAAATTGCGTATTTTCTGTTGTTCTCACTCTGTCTGTGAAATCAGGAAGTATTAATGTGCCTGTAGAGATAGGCGACGGCAACACTTCAACGGAAGGACAGAGCCTGATTTTAAACTACGGAAGCTGGATGATGCCTGAAAGACTTTATTCGGGCAGATCAGTTAAAAACCTCTGTATTCAGGCATTAACAGTTAATTCTTGCGATCATCTTCATCAGGAAACGGTTATTAAGCGATATGATGATTGTTTCAATCAGGGATATGAGAGGCTGGTTTGTACAGATTGTAACGGTGTGCTGAGTGAAACACTTTTTCCTTTGAAGGATCATAATCCCGGTGATTGGATAACAGAAAAGGAAGCAAGTTGCACTGAACCCGGTATGTCTGTTAAAAAATGTACTGTGTGCGGACTCGTATTTGAAACACAGGAAATACCAATGGTTGATCATGTTGCCGGTGATTGGGAAACGGAACATAATGCGAGCTGTACGGAAGCAGGACGCCTGATAAAAAAATGTACTGCGTGCGGATTGCTTATGGAAACGAAGGAAATAACGATGCTTGACCATGCTCCGGGCGATTGGACAATGGAATGGCCCGCCAGCTGTGCGGTTGAAGGTCAGTTGAGGAAAAGATGTACCGTATGCTCTCAGGTACTTGAAACTCAGCAGATACCAAAGGTTGAGCATGATTACCGATACAGTATTATCACAAGACCTGACTGCTCAGAAAGCGGAAAAGGAAGATATACATGCTCTGTTTGCAGAGATTATTATGAGGTGAATATTGAGCCGACCGGTGATCATATATATTCGGAGTGGGCTCTCGTAAAAGAACCGACAGCTACGCAAGACGGTGAAAAAACACACACCTGCATGACTTGTTCAGATACCGAGAATGAAATCATAAAGGCAACGGGCTTTGAAGTGAAGACAGGCGTAACGGTTGATTACCTCACGGGTATCATCAGCGGAATCAGAGCAGGCGATGTTTCTCTTGAGTCGTATGTCGAGCTTGCTGATGAAGGATATTCGTGGTCATATGAAAACACAGGAAGACTCGGAACGGGAACAAAAGCTTATCTCAAAAACGCAGACGAAGTTATCGGTGAATACACGATCCTTCTTTATGGCGATGTCAACGGTGACGGCTGGTATGACGGAGAGGATGCGGTCCTTGTAAACTGTCTTGTTGCGAATATGCTAACTGAAGAAAGCGTGGGCGAGGTATGCTATATTGCTGCAGATTGTAATCACGACGGGGTAATGGATGCCACTGATATAAAACTTCTCAGGGATGCAGGAATGCTGCTTTCATCGGTAGACCAGACTCGGACAGCGCAGGTTCTTTTTGAATCCTCGTCCGTATATACCGAGTACCTTGAAATTATAGATCAGTCACCCGAACAGGATGATGCTCAGCCTGAAGAAAATGTTGAAAATGATGAAGAAACTGAAACAGAAAAAACGGAAACGATTTTCAGCTTTTTTGATGTCATAATCGCTCTGTTATCAGAGTTTCTCGGTATGTTTTTTAAGATATGGTAAATAAAGTAAAACGACCTTGATTTTGTTGTCAAAAAATTAACATTTTATATTGACAGTAAAGTAACAAAGGGAGTATAATACTCTGCAATAAACGCAATTTGGCGTTACTTTGGAGGTAATTCTTATGGCAAGAGTTTATAATTTTTCAGCAGGTCCTTCAATGTTGCCTGAGTCAGTTCTCAAAAAGGCAGCAGAAGAAATGCTCGATTATCAGGGCTGTGGACACTCAGTAATGGAAATGTCTCACCGTTCAAAGGTTTTCCAGTCGATTATTGACGGCGCTCACGACCTTGTTAAGGAGCTTTATAATGTTCCCGATAACTATAAGATCCTTTTCGTTCAGGGTGGTGCATCAACTCAGTTTGCTGCAATCCCTCTCAACTTCCTTAATAAGACAGGTAAGGCAGACTACATCATCTCAGGCCGTTGGGCTAAGATGGCTTATAAAGAAGCTCAGAAGTACGGCGATGCAAAAATCGTTGCTTCCTCAGAGGATAAGATGTTCTCTTATATCCCGAAGACAACACGCGAAGATTTCCGTCCTGATGCAGACTATGTTTACTACTGCATGAACAATACAATCTACGGTACTACTTTCAAGTACATCCCTGATACAGGTGATATTCCTCTTGTTTGCGACGTTTCATCATGCTTCTTCTCAGAGCCTCTTGATGTTTCAAAGTTCGCTGTTGTTTACGGTGGCGCTCAGAAGAATGTTGCTCCTGCAGGTCTTGTAATCGTGATCGTCCGTGAAGATCTTCTTGGTAATGCACGTGATTGCACTCCGACAATGCTTGACTATAAAGTTCACGCAGATGCAGGTTCACTTTACAATACACCGCCTTGCTTCGTAATCTATATGTGTAAGCTTGTTCTTGAGTGGATCAAGGGCTTCGGTGGTCTTGAAGAGATGAAGGCTCATAATGTCAAGAAGGCAAACCTTCTCTATGATTATCTTGACAGCAGCAAGATGTTCAAGGGTACAGTTGTTCCCGAGGACCGTTCTCTTATGAACATTCCGTTCGTAACAGGTGATGCAGACCTTGATGCAAAGTTTGTCAAGGAAGCAACAGAGGCAGGCTTCATCAACCTTAAGGGTCACAAGACTGTAGGTGGTATGAGAGCTTCTGTTTACAATGCTATGCCTATCGAGGGCGTTGAGGCTCTTGTAGAGTTTATGAAGAAGTTCGAAGAAGCAAATTCATAATCATATATTTATCAGATGTCATTAACTTTACGGTTAATGGCATCGGTTTTAAGGAGAAATATTTATGTATAACATTCTTACTCTTAATAAAATCGCAGCTTGCGGTACAGATAAGTTTGATAAAAAACTCTATGCATACGGTGAGGATATCGCAAATCCTACAGCGATAATGGTTCGCTCAGCTTCAATGCACGAAATGGAGCTTCCTGCAGAGACGATTGCAATTGCCCGTGCAGGTGCAGGTACAAATAACATCCCCGTTGAAGCTTGTGCAGAAAAGGGCGTTGTTGTTTTCAATACACCCGGTGCAAACGCAAATGCGGTTAAGGAGCTTGTAATCTGCGGTATGTTTATGGCTTCACGCCGTGTTCCTGCAGCGCTTGACTGGTGCAAGACTCTCAAGGGAGAAGGCGACGCAGTCGGTAAGCTTGTTGAAAAAGGCAAGTCACAGTTTGCAGGTCCCGAAATTATGGGAAAAACTCTCGGTGTTATCGGTATGGGTGCAATTGGTTTCAAAGTTGCTCAGGCAGCAGAAGCTCTCGGTATGAAAATCGTTGGCTATGACCCGTATATTTCAGAGGGCATCAAGGCAGCTATGTCTCAGGATATGGTTCTCGTTGATGATATCAACGAAATCTTCAGGCAGAGCGATTATATCACGATTCATGTTCCTCTCACTGATTCAACAAAGAATACAGTTAATAAAGACACACTTGCGCTTTGCAAGGACGGTGTAAGAATTCTTAACTTTGCCCGTGGAGGTCTTGTTAATAACGATGATCTCAAGGCAGGTCTTGAAAGCGGCAAGGTTGCAGCTTATGTAACAGACTTCCCGTCAGATGATGTTATCGGTGTTGACGGAATTATTGCAATTCCTCACCTCGGCGCATCAACTCCTGAAAGTGAAGACAACTGCGCAATGATGGCTGCAGATGAGCTTATCGCTTATATCGAAAAGGGCGAAATTGTAAATTCAGTCAATATGCCTCAGATGAAGCTTGATGCTGTTAACGGTGCACGCACCTGCGTCATCCATAAGGCTGATGCAGCAGATGCAGTCAAGGCAGCACTCGGTGCAGATGCAAAAACGGCTGTCAGAGGCGCTTTTGCTTACACAGTAGCCGATGTTGATGCTCTCGCAGCAGTTGAAGCAATCGACGGCGTAATTAAGGCAAGAGTTATTAAATAATTGATTTTAATAAGCGTGAAAAGTAATGGTAGGGGAGACCTTACCATTATTTTTTTATTTAATCAATATTTTTTGTAAATTATGTAAATTTCTAAACATTCTTACGAAAACTGTTGACAAACAGGAGCTGAAATGATATTCTATTTTCAATATTGTAAAAATCAAAATGGTGTAGTATTTTAAAAAGGGAGAAAAAATGAAAGAGTATCGTGCAGGAATTGATGTCGGATCAACGACCGTAAAACTTGCGGTTATTGATGAAAACAACAAAATCGTTTTCGGTGTTTACAGACGCCATATGGCACAGTGCCGTGAGGTGCTTGCAGAGCTTCTTAAGGAAGCTGTCGAAAAGACCGGAATCAAAAAACTTAAAATTAATATTACGGGATCAGGTTCAATCAATCTTTCAAAATCGTTGGATATACCGTTCGTTCAGGAGGTAGTTGCTGTTGCAACTGCTCTTAGGGTCTATGCTCCGAAGACTGATGTTGCAATTGAGCTTGGTGGTGAAGATGCCAAGATTATCTATTTCAAGGGTGGCTTGGACGAGCGAATGAACGGTGTCTGTGCAGGTGGTACAGGATCGTTTATTGACCAGATGGCAGCACTGTTGCAGACCGATGCAGCAGGACTCAACGAGGCTGCGAAGGATTATAAGCAGATTTATCCTATAGCTGCAAGATGTGGTGTTTTTGCAAAAACAGATATACAGCCTCTTATCAATGAGGGTGCAACAAAGGCTGACCTTGCCGCATCTATCTTTCAGGCTGTCGTAAATCAGACTATTTCAGGCCTTGCCTGCGGTAAGCCTATCAAAGGCTGTGTTGCTTTTCTCGGAGGACCGTTGCACTTTATGCCCGAGCTTAAGAATGCTTTTATCAGAACTCTTAAGCTTACCGATGAAACGATAGAAGATCCCGAGGATTCGCATCTTTTTGCAGCAGCAGGTGCTGCTATGACGGATGGCGGAAATGAAGTCGAGCTCGAGGAGCTCATATCCCGTTTTGATAACGGAGTTGAGGTTTCTTTTGAAATGCCTCGTCTTCCAGCTCTTTTTGAAAACGAAGAAGAGTATAATGAGTTTATCAGAAGACATAATGAAGCCGTTGTGCCGAAGGGCGATATTGCCTCTTACAGCGGAGACTGTTTCCTCGGAATTGATGCAGGCTCAACGACAACTAAAATCGTTCTCATCAGTGATGATGGTAAACTGCTTTACTCGTTTTATTCAAGCAACGAAGGTAACCCTGTAGAAACAGCAAAAAGGGCTATTGCAGAAATTCATGCTAAGCTTCCTTCAACAGCAAGGATTGCAAGAACCTGCTCAACGGGCTATGGTGAGGGACTTCTCAAAACTGCATTCAATCTTGATGAGGGTGAAGTTGAAACGATTGCTCACTGTACTGCTGCGTCATTCTTTGATGAAGAGGTTGACTGCGTTCTTGATATAGGTGGTCAGGATATGAAATGTATCAAGCTCCGTGACGGTGCTGTTGATACAATTATGCTCAACGAAGCTTGTTCATCGGGTTGTGGATCTTTCATTGAAAACTTTGCAAATTCTCTTGGCTACACAGCTGCAGAGTTCAGTAAAGAGGCTCTTTATGCGAAAAACCCCGTTGATCTCGGAACACGCTGTACCGTGTTTATGAACTCCAATGTCAAGCAGGCACAGAAAGAGGGTGCAGGGCTTCCTGATATATCTTCAGGTCTTGCTTATTCTGTTATTAAAAATGCACTTTACAAGGTTATTAAACTTGCAGACAGCAAGGACCTCGGTTCACATATCGTAGTTCAGGGTGGTACTTTCCACAATCAGGCTGTTCTCAGAGCATTTGAAAAAATCGCGGGAGTCAACGCAATCTGTCCTGATATCTCGGGTGTTATGGGTGCTTTCGGTGCTGCTCTTATTGCAAAGAACCGTTATAACGGCCAGCCTTGCTCAATGATGAGCCTTGAAGAGATTATGTCTCTTACATATACAAGCAAAACAACCCGTTGCAAAGGTTGTTCAAATAACTGTATGCTTACAATCAACAATTTCCCTGACGGCAGACGCCATATCACCGGTAACCGTTGTGAAAAGGGTGCAGGTGAGAAGAACCGTTCAAAGGCTCCGAATATGGTTGATTTTAAGCTTAAAAGAATATTTGATTACCCGAATCCCGAAAAATCTCCCCGTGGAGTTATCGGTATTCCGAGAGTTCTCAATATCTATGAAAACTTCCCATTCTGGGCAACGTTCTTCCATAAGCTCGGTTTCAGTGTTGAATTATCGCCGCTTTCGGACAGAAAGATTTATGAGCTCGGTATGGAAACAATCCCTTCAGAATCAGAATGCTATCCTGCAAAGCTGGCTCACGGTCATGTGCAGTGGCTCATCGATAAGGGCGTAAAGACTATTTTCCATCCCTGCATTTACTATGAACGCCAGGAAACACCTGACGCACAGAACCATTATAACTGCCCGATGGTTGTTTCCTATGCTGAAAACCTTAAAAATAATGTCGAGGCAGTCAACGAGGGCGATGTGAAATATCTCCGTCCGTTTATGGCTTTTACAAACGAGGAGATTCTTGGCGACCGTCTTGTAAAGCTTTGTCAGAAGGAATGGGGAATAGAAGAAAACGAAGCTCGCGAAGCAGTTCATGCTGCTTGGGAAGAGCAGATTAAGGCTAAGGAAGATATCAGAAAAGAAGGTCGCCGTGTTCTTAAAGAAATGGAAAAGAACAAGGGCTACGGCATTGTTCTTGCGGGCCGTCCGTATCATATCGACCCTGAAATCAACCACGGTATTCCCGAGATGATTGCGTCTTACGGTCTGACTGTACTCACGGAGGATAGCCTTCCGATCGACTTTAACCCTGAAAGACCGATGCGAGTCAATGACCAGTGGGTTTATCATTCAAGACTTTATACTGCTGCTGAGTTTATCTGCAAGCGTGATGATCTCGAGCTTATTCAGCTCAATTCATTCGGCTGTGGCCTTGACGCTGTTACAACCGATCAGGTTTTTGAAATTCTTGATAACTGTAATAAGCTCTACACTGTTCTTAAAATCGACGAGGTAAACAATCTCGGTGCGGCAAGAATCAGATTGCGCAGTCTTCTTGCAGCGATGAAACAGAGGCATGAAAGAAATGTCAAGCCCGACCCGAAGCCGTTGAACTATCGCCGTGCTGAGTATACAAAGGCTATGCATGATGATAAGTATACCATTATCGTTCCGCAGTTCAGCCCGATTCATCTTGATATCGTTGAGCCTGTTTTCCTGAAACACGGCTTTAATGTTGAGGTTTTGCGAAACGATAACCGTCAGGCGATTGATGTAGGACTCAAGTTTGTAAATAACGATGCTTGCTTCCCGTCAATTACGGTAGTCGGCCAGATTATGGAGGCTGTACTTTCAGGCAGATACAATACCGATAAGCTTGCGATTATTATGACGCAGACGGGTGGTTGCTGCCGTGCAAGTAACTATGTTGGTTTCATCCGCCGTGCCCTTGGAAGTGTAGGACTTTCACATATCCCCGTAATTTCTCTTAATGCAAACGGTATGGAGAAAAATGAGGGCTTCAAAATCCCGAAGAAGCTTCTTTGGGAGGCGATTCAGGCCGTTGTTTACGGTGACTTGTTTATGCGTTGTCTTTATCGTGTGCGTCCGTACGAGATTGTTGAAGGATCTGCAAATAAATTGCACGCAGAGCTGCGTCAGTTGTGCATTGACACACTTACGGGTAAGGATAAGCGCTATACATACGCAAGGCTTTGCAAGAAGATTGTCGATGATTTTGATAATCTTCCGATCCACGAAAATGTAAGGAAGCACCGAGTCGGCGTTGTCGGTGAGATTCTTGTTAAATATATGCCTCTTGCAAACAATCACATCGTTGAGCTTCTTGAAAAAGAGGGAGCTGAAGCAGTTGTGCCCGATCTGATTGACTTTGCAAACTACTATTTGTTTAAAAACGACTACAAGCATCGTTATCTCGGCTCAAGGTGGACGGCTTCTGCTATTGCACATGTTGGCGTAAGAGCTATCAGAGTGCTCAAGCAGCCTGCTATCAAGGCTCTTGAAGAGAGTAAACGCTTTGAACCTCCGATGAAAATTGAGGATGTTGCCGAGCTGGCAAAGCCCTTCCTTTCTCTTGGTAATCAGTACGGTGAGGGTTGGTTCCTTGCAGGAGAAATGGCAGAGCTTATCACAACGGGAACACCGAATATTGTCTGCATTCAGCCTTTTGCCTGCTTGCCGAACCATGTTGTCGGTAAGGGCGTTATCAAGGCTATGAAGAATACTTATCCGCAGGCGAATATCGCAGCTGTTGACTACGACCCGGGTGCTTCCGAGGTTAATCAGGTTAACAGAATCAAGCTTCTTCTTTCAGCTGCAGATGAAATGGCTAAAGTAAAAAAGTGATAACCGGGTGCGGTTAATTGAGGAGTAAAAAAATGAATATTTTTAAAGAGATTCTGTCAAATCACGCTTTTGTTGCGGTGTTTACAGCGTGGTTTTCAGCACAGCTGGCAAAAGGTATTCAGGGCATTTTTAAAGAAAAATCAATAAAGGGCATCCGTCGCATTGTAGCAAACGGAGGTATGCCCAGCTCACACGCTTCAAGCGTATCAGCTTTGTGCACATCGGGTGCATTGTTTTACGGTTTTTCATCTTTCCAGTTTGCGACTGCAGCACTTCTTGCGTTTATTGTAATGAACGACGCTTTCGGTGTCCGTTATGAAACGGGAAAGCATTCTAAAGTGTTGAAGCGTCTTATCAAAGAGGGCAAAGTTGAAATGGATGTAGACCTTAAGGTCGCTGTCGGCCATACTCCGCTTCAGGTTGTGGTCGGCGCTGCGCTCGGCATCGCAATTTCTCTTGCATTGAAATATCTTTTCTATAGCTAAGTTTTAAAAGGCTGCAACATTCAGTTGCAGCCTTTTTCACAGCTTCATAAATCTGAAGCTACCGTAATAGCAAAGGTCAAGGATGTCATCGGGAATGTCACTGTGGATTCTTCTTGATTGGTACGCAGTTTCCGTCAGGTTAAAGCCTGAAACGGCTCTCGGTACTCCGAGCCTTGCCTGAATTTTCCGTATCTCATCAATCAGCTTGATTGTTGCAAAGGACGGGTCATCGTCATCGTGCGTAATACCGACTGCCTGAGCGATTTCAAAAAGTCCGTTTCGTATCGCGTTTTCTTCGTATTCGATAATGTTTGGTAATATCAGGGCGCAGACAGATGATTTTGAATATCCGAAATCTGAAAAGAAGCAGCTTACTCTGCTCAGATATGATTTTTCAATTTCCTTTGAATTTCTGTGAGCTGCAACGGCAAAGTACATCGAATACATCAGCTTTTCAAGCGACGGAATATCACCTCTGCATGCAGGAATGATGCTTTTGAAAATCCCTGTTGCACCGTGAATGGCGAGGGATTTTGTGATTATATTTTCTGCAAGAACAAGAGTGTCGATCGCATAAGCGAGCGCTGCAAGCGCATCGTAAGCAACGCTTACGGACGGCATAAACTCAATCAGCTTCGGGTCGAGGATGAGAGTTGACGGTGAATGACGGTAGGAATAATAATTACCTGTTTCAAAATCTGTCATTGATGATGCACAGCAGCAGGGTATTGCTGTGAAATCGGCACCGCTTTCGTGCGAAAGCAGCATTCCACAGTCGATTGCTCCTGAAGTGCCTGCAGCTATAATAAGGTCAGCTTCGTTTGAGAAAAACGCCTCGGAAGCACGGTTGTAAAGCGAGTTGAGGTTTGTATCGAAAACGGTCTGCACATCCGAAGAGCGTTGCAGACACCTGTTTTTTATAAGCTCGGTCGTTCCTCTGTTCATAAGAATTTCACTGTCGCAGATAAAAAGAATTTTTTCGGCACTTCCCGATGAAAAATGTTCAAGCGCATTTCTTTCAAAAACTATTTTCTGTGGAAGGTAAATTTCAGGCATTAGTGTCACTCCTTTTTTCTATTGTCT
>JAZORX010000322.1:0-3661 GCA_045656845.1 Acutalibacteraceae bacterium
TGCACCTACACCGAGAGGCAATACAATCACTAATGTAGAAAGTACAATATAAACAGTATTAAGTATATCAGGTAAAATACCGATTCTTTCAGTTAAATAACTTGGTTTTGTGGAAAGCAATTCCCATGATATATTAGGAAGTCCCTTTACTAAAACATAGCCCATAAGAAAGAGTACAAGTGCCGCTGTCAAAACGGTAGATATTAACATTAAGCCACGCATTAAGACGATATACATTTTCCTTTTATTATTCATCTTATTTCTCCTTATCTCGCTTTAAGAAAAAGTTCAGCGTAGCATTAATAAGCATAATAAACAGAAACAGTACAAGTGCGATGGAGAACAAAGCCTCCCTCTGCAAACTGCCGGGGCTTGAATATGCCATTTCACTTGCAACTGCTGTGGTAAGGAAACGAACACTCTGAAACAGCGAAGGCATATTTGATACATTACCTGCTACCATCATAACTGCCATTGCTTCACCGATTGCTCGTCCGACACCAAGCACAACGGCTGCAGCTATACCGCTTTTTGCTGCAGGTACAGATACCTTAAAATAGGTTTCAATATCAGTAGCGCCCAAAGCAAGAGAAGCATCCTCATATTCCTTAGGAACTGCATCAAGAGCTGTAATAGATACTTTAATAATATTAGGCAATATCATAATCGCAAGGACAATAATAGCTGCAAGCAAGCTCGCACCGTCAGGAATATTAAATATTTTTCTTATTGCAGGCACCAGCACAAGCATACCCACAAGACCGTACACTACTGACGGTATACCTGCCAGAAGATTGATTGCGGCTTCTACCACCGAACGAACTTTTTTATTCGCAATTTTCGAAAGATAAACCGCACTAAAAAAACCTACAGGTACTCCAAGCAATATTGCTCCTGATGTGCCATAAACACTTGTAAGTATAAACGGAAGTATCCCATATTTAGGTTCTTCTGCTGTAGATGCCCATTCTTTTCCAAACAAGAAATCGCATAAGCCGATTTCCTTAATTGCGGGCAATCCCGATATAATAAGATACACAGTGATGAGCAAAACGCAGCCAACAGTAATAAGTCCTAACACAAGAAAAAATCCGTGTATAATATTTTCAAACAATCTTTTTTTATTCATATTGTACCTCAATGAGAATAAGCGGCGGCACATAAGCACCGTCGCCTGAACTACTTAGTTGGCAGGAACAACACCTGCTTCGATAATAATTTCGTGTGCTGCTTCTGAAGTGATGAAATTGAAGAAAGCTTGTGCACTTTCTGAAAGTGTCACATCGGTTTTAGTTACAAGCACGAAAGGACGCTGTACCACATAGCTACCATCTTTAATTGTTGCTTCGCTGGGTTTAACACCATCCACATTGAGAGCTTTTACAGTATCCTTTACAGAAGCGAGGGAAGCATAACCAATTGCGTTGGGGTTACTTGCAACTGTTGTAATAACATCGCCTGTTGAGGTGAGTTCCTGACGATAATTGCATTTATCTTTTGTATCGGTAATTGATTCAAATCCGTCTCTTGTACCGCTGCCGGCTTCACGACCGATAAGTACGATTTCAGCATCGTTACCGCCAACTTCTTTCCAATTCTTGATTTCACCTGTGTAGATTTTTGCGATTGTTTCCAAGTTAAGGTCTTTTACAGGGTTTCCAGGGTTAACAATAATTGCAATACCATCATAAGCAAGAATAGTTTCTTCAAGACCAATTGCTTTTTCTTCATTTTTAAGATTACGGCTTGCAAGACCAATATCGCATCTGCCTTCCTGAACAGCCTGAATACCGGCACCGGAACCTGTTGCATTATATGTTACTGTAATACCTGTGTCTGCTTCAAATGCCTCGCTTAAAGCACCAATAACCTTATTCATTGATGTTGAACCGTCAGTTGATACAGCATTTTTATTACCGCCGCAAGCGGTGAGAGTACACAAAAGAATTAATCCTACTGCAATTAAACTGATAATTTTTTTCATTTCAAATTTGACTCCTTTGAGTTTTTTTTATGCAGTTTTCTCAACTACACTCGTATTCTATATTAGTTTTGTAAAATCTGTAATCGTTGTTTTGTAAAATCTATGTAAAACAAAACAGCAGTGAGAGTAATCCCACTGCTGTTGTATTGTGTTTATATATGTTTGTTGTAATTTATCATTTAATCCATTTTTCAACGGCCGCTTCAACAAGTGAAACAGTTTTTTCAACTACCGATTCATCACCATCTGCAAGATTGAGGAGAGGTTCTCTGACTCCGCCGAGATCAATCCCCGAAAGCTTCTTGAGAGCTGCTTTTGCAACAGCATACATATTACCGTTTGCAGAACACATTGTATAGATAACTTCGTCAATATCATCCTGAAGCTTGCCGGCATTTTCAAAATCACCAGACTCAATGAGACTGTTTAACTTAACGAAAAGTTCGGGCATAACGCCGTAAGTGCCGCCTATACCACCGTCAGCACCGATAATTCTGCCGCCTATAAACTGCTCGTCAGGACCGTTGAAAACAACAACTTCCTTATTGTTGATTGCAGCCTGTCTCTTGAACATCTGAATATCCTGAATGGGCATTGATGAATTCTTAACACCAATAACTCTGGGATTTTTGAGCATTTCATCAAAAAGGCTGAGGGTAAGTGCAACACCTGCAAGCTGTGGAATATTATAAATAACAAAATCTGTGTTAGGTGCAGCAGCGGAAATATCGTTCCAGTATTTTGCAATTGCTCTTTCAGGAAGCCTGAAATAGATGGGAGGTATTGCGGCAATAGCATCAACTCCGAGAGATTCTGCGTGACGTGCAAGCTCCTGACTGTCTTTGGTGTTGTTGCAGGCAACATGTGCAATGATTGCAATTCTTCCCTTTGCAACTTCCATAACCGCTTCAAGAGTCTGCTTTCTCTCTTCAACACTCAGGTAAATGCATTCGCCTGATGAACCGCCGACATAAAGACCGGCAACGCCTTTGCCGATAAGATATTCAACAAAATCCTTAGTAGCCTGTGTGGAAATATTGCCATCATTATCATAGCAAGCATAAAAGGCAGGAAAAATACCTTTGTATTTAGCATATTTCATAATTAAAAACCTCCACTTTGAAGTTAATATAATACAATAAAATTATACTTTCGGTTTATTAATATGTCAATAAAAATCAACCGTCACTTGGAATATGTATATATTTATTATAGTTTAATTTTAGTTTTTTCAAATATTTTAATCAGAACAAATCCAAGAACAAGACCTGCCGCACCCTGAACAGCATTTGCAGGTACGTTGACAAGTGACTCCGCAAAGCCGTACATAAAGCCTTCAAATACGTAATAGCCGAGAACCATTATTACTTCTGCAACAAATCCGCTTGTAATGCGTGAAACGGAGTTGTTAACTTTTTTGTTAAGTGCTTTGTATATGTAGTAAGCCGCTAAAGCCATAAGTCCTTTAATTAAAAATGTAGCAGGCGCATATACAACATATCCTGAAAACAGATCAGCAAGCGCTGAACCCAATCCCGCAGCAAGAAATCCGTATACAGGAGAAAGCATCCACCCTGCAGTTAGTACAACACAATCGCCTAAATTTAAATAGCCTTTCATAGGTGATGGTATCTTTATAACCATCGTTGCTACGCAGGTAAGTGCCGCAAGCAATGC
>JAZORX010000323.1:0-9317 GCA_045656845.1 Acutalibacteraceae bacterium
CGGTGACGGTGGAAACGGAGGTACAGTCACGATAAACGGAGGAACGGTGACTGCTACAGGAGGCAGTAACGGTGCGGGCATTGGTGGCGGTAACTGTGCAAACGGAGGTACAGTCACGATAAACGGAGGAACGGTGACTGCTGCAGGAGGCAGTTGCGGTGCGGGCATCGGTAGCGGTCGTCACACCGACGGAGGTATAGTCACGATAACCGGTGGAACGGTAGCTGCCAAAGGAGGCGGATACGCTGCGGCGGACATTGGTTCCGGTGGTTTAAACAGCCCCCCTGACAACGGAACCCTGACCAATGGTAAGGAAAATGTAAGTCTGGTTGTTTGTGCTCTGGACGGTGTTGCGGAAGGTACAGCGGTTACCGGAGTGGGTGGTATATCCTATGGTATAAAAGACATTACAACTCAGGATACCAATAAGCTTTATTTGTATCTTCCTGCCGGCAGCAGACCAACCTATTTCACTGTGGGTGATACGATCTACTGTAGTGGAGACGGCAGCAATGTTTACAGTCCCACAAATCACAGCCCCAGTAAGGTCTGCGTAGCTGAGGGTGATATTCACCATCGACTCTGTGATATCTGTGGCACTTCTTGTGCCGTGGAAGAACACAACGGCGGTGTAGGAACCTGTCTCGACGATGGCGTTTGTGCTGAGTGCGGTGCGGTATATATCCCCAAAAATCCGGATAATCACGTTACTGAAGATACATATATTGAATATATCAACGACAGCAATCACGGCCTGTATCATTCCTGCTGTAAAGCGTTGATTCAGGAGATTCCTCACACTCCCAAAGAGGGACAAGAGGCTACCTGCGTAGGCGTGGCAGTCTGCGCCGACTGCGGCTTCGCTTTCGGCGGCAACGATGAGACCAACCATTTCGGCGATGAATTGAAATATGTTTCAAACGGTAAGGGAACACACATTCTGACTCACACTTGCTGCGGTAACCCTGCGGCGGCTCCCGAAGGTCACAATATGAAATATACTGTCAACGGAGAGTTGACGATAGACGGTGTATGTGAGGATTGCGGTGCTACAGGTAGCGTAACTCTGAATCCTACAGCAGGCGGTAAATACAACGGTTATGAATTTGTATCTGATTATTCAGGCACAGGCATTCTTGGTGGGCTTGATGCTTTCACAAAACCTGTTATTACCGGTTGTTGTGAAGACGGTTGTACTGATGCAGGTGAACATACCGTTACCATGACATTGGGAGATAAATCAGTTTCCGGTACTTTCACGGTTACTCCGAAAGAGCTGACTTTTTCAAAGGTTGAGGCTTTTTATAAATATTTTGACGGTACCGCTGAACTTGATGTTTACAGAATTGTTTTGGATGGTATCTTAGTGTACAAAGAGGGCGACTATCCCGATGCTGATTGGGACGACATCCACGATGATGTAAGCCTGAACTACGATAATATTGTCTGTACGGTGGATGATGTTGTCCCGGGTACTTATGAAACTGCTAAGCTTTCAGGCGTGACTCTGAATGGTGATGATGCGCACAACTACATTATTGCAGAGTCTCTTGAAAATGTGCCTTTGCTTGACAGTATAGGCTATACCTTTGAAATAAGAAATGCTATGTTCAGTATAGAGGCTATGGACCAGGTTCTTGAAGGTGATGTGGAGCTTGACCAGAATGAATATATTGTAGAAGGTCTTGATGAGAACTTTACGCTTGAAGGAGTTGCTCTCTATGAAAGCGGTACTTTTATCGAGGTGGATACAGAAAATATTGTTATCCGTCTGAATGGTGAGGATGTAACTGAATATTTCGATATCTGGACTTGCTACGGTATTTTGGCCCGTGTCTGCGAGGGACACGAGTTTGACGAAAACGGCTTCTGCTCAACAGGTCAGTGCAACAGCTACGAGCCTGCGAAGAAAGTCATAGAAATGGACGAATGGGGTTCGGAAATCGAAAGTTATTATATCTTAAATGCAGGAAACCTTTACTGGTTTGCAGAACAAGTCAATGTTTATTATAACAACGGTCTTACAGGATGTCTGGCGGCAGACATCACGGTTAACGAAGATCTGACTGCTGAAAACCTCCGTCCGTGGACACCCATCGGTGGCGGATATACGCCTTATTGCGGAAAATTTGACGGTCTGGGACATACAGTTTCCGGTCTGTACTTTAACGATCCCGAGGCAATGATGGCAGGCTTATTCGGATATACGGATTATTCATATGTTATCAAAGATGTGAATATTTCAAACAGCTATTTCAAAGCTGATTCTTATGTCGGTGCACTCATAGGCTCAGCGGGAAGCGTAGTTTCCGGTTGTACGGCAGACAGTACGGTTACTGTTGAAGGCAATTCGAGTCGAGGCGGTCTGATCGGTTACACTTCAGGCGGTGAGGTGACAAATTCATGGAGTGCTGCTACGGTGCCTGAAGGTGCGGGCGGTCTTGTAGGAATGAATAATGTGACAGTTACTAACTGCTATACAACAGATTCCCGCTTGTTTGGCTATAACGAATATGACGACTATATCTCCAACTGCTACTATCTGTCAGACACGGAGACTGAAGACGGCGGTAAGACTGCCGAACAGTTTGCTTCAGGTGAGGTTGCGTATCTGCTTCAGTCAGGTGTTGTTGCAGAAGATATCTATGATGACGATGGCAATTATGTTGAATCTGTAACACCTCATGTATGGGGACAGAAAATCGGTTCAGACGGTTATCCTGTTCTTGACGGTAAAAAAGTTTATTCCGTAACTAATTGTAAAAATGAAAATGTTTTCAGCAACGAAAATATGAATAATATCCACAACTGGTCAGGTAAAGACGGCATCTGTGCAGACGGTTGCGGTACAAGGGCATTCAATGCAACAAACGGATTGGTAGTTGATAACGAGAAGAATATTATTTCAGGCATCGCACCGGGTACAGTTTCTCTTGACGGATATACAGAGATTCTTATTGACGGACTTGAGTGGAGCTGCGAAAACGGCATAGGTACAGGCTGTACGGTAACACTCGGAAATGAAAACGAGATTGTCGCTGAATATGAAATTCTTATCTTTGGTGATGTCAACGGCGACGGATGGTATGACGGTCAGGATGCGATTATCGTTGATTGCCTTTTAAACGGAATGCTTACAGATGAAGATGTGGATGAGGTTATTTATACTGCGGCTGACTGCGACCACGACGGTATGATTGGTCTGATTGACGTTGCAATTCTTAACGAAGCAGGTGTACTCCTTACTAATGTCGATCAGTCCAAGCCTGCAGAAGTTCTTCTTGAAACATCATCGGCGTATGTTGAGTATCTCGACCTCATCGACCAGTCTCCTGAAATTGAGATTGAAGATGAAACAGATGCTCCCGAAGCTGATGTTGAAACTGACGACACAACACCCGAACAGGATGCAAACAAAGAAACAAATTTCTTTGAAATGATTCTGAACTTCATCAGAGCAATCATCGAAATGATTCTCTCCCGCATCCCTATTCCATACAAATAAGCATATTTAAACACAACCCCCGATGCATTCACCGTGCATCGGGGGTTACTATGTTCAGGCGGAAAGGTGAAAAGTATATTTAACAGTTGTCTTGTGCCCGTTGACAATGCGACACTGTCTATCGAATTTCATAGTTCGTACGGGGTTCACATTCTTAACCATCTGACCGCCGACAGAGCCTGCCTGCTTAGATGTGAGGTCGCCGTTGTAACCGTTCTTAAGGTTAACGCCTACTTCAGCAGCAGCCTCCATCTTGAAACGGTTGAGAGCATCCTTAGCCTCGGGAACTACGTTCTTGTTGCTTGACATAACTTTTCACTCCTTTTTAAAGAACTTTTTGCGCTTGCATTAGTTATTGTTTTCATTATGAGCGAAAATACAACTGAAAAAATTTGTTAAAAGTTTTTTTGCTATTTTGTACAATTGCATTTATATGCCAGAAGTGATACAATCAAAATGTATAGTTATTTATTTACATAACAGACAGATATTTCGTTGGGAGGAATCCGGATGAAAAGGATAAAGAAAATTTTAGCATCGCTTATGGTTGTGGTTATGGTGCTTACCGCCGCACCGCTGAGCGGATTTGTTGGAATGGAGCTGAACCTTGATTGGCTCAGTTTTGATTGGCTCGATTTCAACACCAAAGCAAGTGCAGCTTCATACAGTGGTACCTGCGGTGATAACCTTACCTGGACTTTTGATGATGCAACAGGTGAACTCATCATCAGCGGTACGGGTGAGATGGATGATTATTGTATAGAGGGCTGTTTTGAGCCTTATAGAAATATGATTAAGTCAATAACAATCGAAAATGGTGTCACAAGCATCGGCGATTCTGCGTTCAACGGTTGCACAAGCCTTACAAGTATCGCAATCCCTGATAGTGTTACAAGCATCGGCTCTTATGCGTTCTATAAATGCACAAGCCTTATAGATGTTTATTATACAGGAACTCAGGAGCAGTGGAATAGCATTGCAATCGGTTCAAGCAACGATCCCTTAACTTCAGCGACCATTCATTTTATTCAGACAGGCAAGTGCGGTGACAACCTTACGTGGTCGCTTGACACAACTACAGGTGAACTCGTCATCAGCGGTACGGGCACGATGTATAATTATAATGTTTGGGATAATAATTATGCTCCGTGGTACAGTTACCGTTCATTAATAAAAAAGATAACAATCGGCAACGGTGTAACAAGCATCGGCAATTATGCATTTGAAGACTGCACGAGCCTTACAAGTGTAACAATCTCTGACAGTGTCACAGACATCGGCGATAGTGCATTCCTCGAATGTACAGGACTTACAAGCGTAACAGTCGGCAATAGCGTTACAAGAATCGGTGAGATGGCATTTGTAGGGTGTTCAGAACTTACAAGTATAATAATAGGAAACAGTGTCACAAGCATCGAATATTCTGCATTCTCCGGTTGCACAAGCCTTACAAGCATAACAATCCCGGACAGTGTGACAAGTATTGTTGATTATGCATTCTCTTATTGCGACAACCTTACAAGTATCACAATTCCCGACAGTGTCACAAACATTGGAGCTGATGTATTTTATAATACAGGGTATTACAATAACACTTGCAATTGGGAAGGTGACGTGCTTTATATTAATAATCATCTTGTTGCGGCTAAGTCTTCCATTACCGGAAGTTACAATATAAAATCCGGGACTAAAACTATAGCTGACAGTGCATTCCAGAATTGCACAGGCCTTACAAGCATAACAATTCCCGACAGTGTCACAAGCATCGGTTTTTCTGCGTTTTGGGATTGCACGAGTCTTACAAGCGTAACAATCCCTGACAGTGTCACAAGCATCGACGCTGATGCGTTCTATAACACCGGTTATTATAAAAATAGTTCTAACTGGGAAGATGATGTTCTTTATATCGGCAACTATTTGATTGATGCAAAGCCAAGTCTTTCGGGATCATATACAATAAAAGAGGGAACAAAGTGTATTGCTGATAGTGCGTTCTATAATTGCAACAGCCTTACAAGCATTACAATTCCTGACAGTGTTACAAGCATAGGTTATAGGGCGTTCGATAATTGCAAAAGTCTTACAAGCATCACAATTCCCGACGGTGTCACAAGTATCGGGAATTCTATGTTCTCTAGTTGCAGAAGCCTTACAAGCATCACAATTCCCGACAGTGTGACAAGCATCGGCATTTATGCATTCTCTGGTTGCACGAGCCTTGCAAACGTTCATTATATCGGAACCCAAACACAATGGAACGGAATTTCAAAAGGTTCATACAACGAGCCTTTGACCAAAGCAGATATTCATTTCTGTGAAAAGAGGGAAGGTACGTCTGCAACCTGCGAAAATGACGGATATACCGATGGTGTGTACTGTAGTGTATGTGATAAATATATCAGCGGACATGAAAAAATCCTTGCTCTCAGTCACGATTATCAGGTTAAAGAAACGCCTGCGACTTGTACAACTGCAGGTAAGAAGGTATACACCTGCCACTGTGGAGATACTTATACAGAAGAGTTTCCAACCCTCGGTCACGATTATCAGGTTGAAGAAACTCCGGTGACTTGCACAACTGCAGGTAAGAAGATATACACCTGCCACTGTGGAGATACTTATACAGAAGAGTTTCCAGCCCTCGGTCACGATTATCAGAAAATTATTGAACCAAATTCATGCACAACTTCAGGCTTGAAATATAAAAAATGCTCACGATGTGAGTCCGTAATTGACCGCGAAACAATTCCTGCCCTCGGCCATAATCCTGAGTATTTCAAGGTCGACCCCACCTGTAAAGAGGCAGGCTATGAGTGCTATAAGTGTACCAACTGCGGTACAGAGTATATGCGTGAAGAGCTTGATATCATTGACCATATTTCAGGCAACTGGGAAATTGTTGAAACTGCAACCTGTTCCGAGGACGGGTATAAAATCAAAAAATGTACAATGTGTGGTGAAGAAACACACAGAGAAACAATCCCTGCATCAGGCCACAGATACGAAGAGTCAATCGTAACTGAACCCACTTGCGAGGGCGTCGGCACAAAACGCTTTACCTGCTCCGTCTGTGGTGACAGCTATGACGAGGAAATCGCAGCCAACGGACATAAGATTAAACTAATCCGCAAAGAACCGACCTGTACTTCATTGGGTAACGAACAGAGTCAGTGTGAGGTCTGCGGAAATATGATCGGTGAAATGACCTTCATTCCGAAGCTTCCGCACGATTATGCTGAGGAAGTTGTAGTGGAACCCACTTGCGTTAAAGAAGGAACAAAGAGATATACTTGTTCTTCCTGCGGTGACAGCTACGACGAAACCCTCCCTGCAACAGGTGAACATAAGATTAACATAATCCGCAAAGAACCAACCTGTACTTCAGTCGGTAACGAACAGTATCTTTGCGAAACCTGCGGCAATATGATAGGCGATATGGTGTTCCTTCCGAAGCTTCCGCATGCTTACGGCGAATGGACTGCCGTCAAAGCTCCGACAGCAACCGAAGAAGGATCAAAAGAACACAGCTGTACAGTCTGCGGTAAAACAGAAACTGTAGCAATCCCTGCAATCGGCTTCGAAACAGCAGGCGGTGTTACAGTTGACTTGGAGAAAAATATAATCTCAGGCTTCAATGCAGGTGTGTCATCACTCGATTCTTATACAACAATCGTTAATGAAAACTATGTATGGGAGTACGAGACCACAAACGGTAAGCTCGGCACAGGCTCAAAGGCTATCCTCAAGGACGGCGACACCGTAATAGGTGAGTACACAATCCTTGTTTACGGTGATACAACAGGCGACTCGTGGTACGACGGGCAGGATGCGATTATCGTTGATTGCCTTGCAAACAGTATGCTGACAAAGGATGATGTAAGCGAAGCTGTTTATATGGCAGCCGACTGCAACCACGACGGTGTGATTGACGGGCTTGATGTTGCTTTGCTCAATCAGGCAGGTACACTCCTTTCAAGTGTCGATCAGACTAAACCGACCGAAGTTCTCCTTGAAACATCGGCAGAGTATGTTGAGTATCTCGACCTCATCGACCAGTCTCCCGAGATTGAGATTGAAGACGAAACAGATGCTCCCGAAGCTGATGCAGAGGAAACTCCCGAGCAGGATGTAAACGAAGAAACAGATTTCTTTGAAATGATTCTGAACTTCATTAAATCAATCATCGAAATGATTCTCTCCCGCATCCCTGTTCCATACAAATAAGCATATTTAAACACAACCCCCGATGCATTCACCGTGCATCGGGGGTTGCTGCGTTCAGGAAGAAAGATTTATTTGCAATACGGTGCTTGTATGAGTTCTTTGCATATTTCCTTTATCTGAATTTTTATCGGTTTCTCAGCTATCCTGCAGTCAGTTGCCTTGAATTCAGAAAGAATTATGATATAATTATCTTAATGTTGATTTAAGGGGTGCGGATATGTTCAGCTCTATTGGCGTAACCCCTACGATTGGATGATTGGCTATTGCGCCTGCTCGCCAAGTCCACTTGCAGAGCTGCGTGACCTTATCTATGAATATTATCAGGGCAACGACGAAATCTATCAGGACTGATAAATCCTTTTTGCAAAAGCAGATGCGCTGTCTGCTATCATAGCAGCAACAGGAGGAAGATAAAAATGAACAGATATCTTGAAAACGGTTATAAATTTGAAGTTGAAGAGAAAAAAGGCTCTTTTGAAATAAAAGAGACTGTCGGCAGGGGTGCGTCCTGCGTGGTGTACCGTGCCGATTTTACGGATGAAAAAGGAATCGTCACAGAGCATATACTCAAAGAGTATAACCCCAAAAACATTGAGCTCTTCCGTGAAGAAACGGGCGAGCTGACTGTTGAAAACGAGGATGACGCAGAAGCCTTTGCTCTGGGCGCAGAGCGCTTTGCTTCAGGCTATGAGAAGCAGCTGAGCATTCGCAGGATAGCCGAGCTTAAAAATGCTACGAGCAACATTCAGGCGATATACCGTGCAAACGGTACACAGTACATCGATATGACCTGCTTTAACGGTCAGTCGTACAATAAAGTAGAGGAAAAATCTCTTTATGACCTTCTGCGCCGTATGAAGGCTCTGATAGAGGTCGTTTCCAATTATCATAAGGCAGGTTTCCTGCACCTTGATATCAAGCCCGAAAATATCTATGCAGTGCCTGAAACTGCAGAGTTTCTGATGCTTTTTGACTTTGACAGCGTTGTTGAAAAAACCGGCATCGGCACAAATTCGGTACTGTCCTATACAATGTCGTGGGCAGCACCCGAGCAGATAAACCGTATGCACTCAAAAATCTGCGAGGCGACGGATCTTTTTGCCGTCGGTGAAATCCTTTTTTATCAGATTATGGGTCGTCATTCGGAAATGAAAGAACGCCGCAGCTTTGGTGAGTATCAGTTTGATTATGAATCGGCAATTTTTGAAAATGTAAACCCGAAGGTTTATCCGCTTCTCAGCGAAGTTTTTCATAAGACAATCTGTACGGCCGTGGATAAGCGTTTTCAGTCTGGCGAAGAGCTTCTTTCTGCGCTTGAAAATATTATTGCACTTGCAGACCCGAAAGCCCTGTTTATTAAAAGCAATCTGCCCGAGCCGCAGAGCTTCTTCGTCGGCAGAGAAAAAGAGATTGAAGAAATTCACAACCGACTTGAAAATAATCGCATATTGTTCGTCAGCGGTGTCGGTGGTATCGGCAAGAGTGAGCTTGTCAAGCAATATGCAAAAAAGTATAAAAACGAATATGATGCAGTGATTTTTGCACCGTATGTCAGCAATATGAATATGCTCATCGCTGACGATACAGC
>JAZORX010000324.1:0-3115 GCA_045656845.1 Acutalibacteraceae bacterium
AGATTATATCATAATTTTGTAGAGCAATCAAGGCGAAGCCTTGTATATCATCCGCAACTTGTTGCGGTATATCATCAATGCGAAGCATTGCATATCATCAAGCTGCAGGAGGATGCACGCTGGCGCGTGATGAGATACAAAAAGCAGACCATTGTCTGCTTTTTGATGATATGCACCACACTTCGTGCGGTGATGATATACCAAGCCTGCGGCTTGGATAAAAAAAGAAGTAACTTTTGATAGACAAAAGTTACTTCTTTTTTGGCGGAGGACAAGGGATACGCCCGTTTCACGGGCTGCGTCCTCGGCGACCGTTGCTACGCAACAGTACCCGCCTCAGACTTCGGAGCTAAAAACAATTCACTGAATTGTTTTTTTACGCTCCTCACCCCCTTGGGCTTCAAATCCCTTTCTCTGCAAAAACAAAAAAACAACCACAATGCTTACGCATAGCAGTTGCTCTTTTGGCGGAGGACAAGGGATTTGAACCCTCGCGCCGGTTACCCGACCTACTCCCTTAGCAGGGGAGCCTCTTCACCACTTGAGTAATCCTCCATTGGTGAACAAAACCAAAATATTCTGTTCTTTATAAGTAAGACTTCCTTTAAAAAGGAAGTCTTACTCAGTGTGGCGGAGAGAGTGGGATTCGAACCCACGGTACGTTGCCGTACGACGGTTTTCAAGACCGTTCCGTTATAACCACTTCGGTATCTCTCCGAATGCTCAAATATAATATCATATGTTTTCGATATTGTCAATAGTAAATTTAATAAATTTATTAAAGATTTTTTAGTATATTTAGAGCTTCTTCTTCGATCTTTTTCTGTTGAAAAAAGAAAACATATATGTTAGAATAAGGATGTGTATGCAAAATCATTGTTTGGGGTGTGCGACATGGATTTTAAGTATAAAATTACGGTTATTGTTCCCGTGTACAATGTTGAAGATTATATCGAAAGCTGTCTTGATTCGCTTGTTAATCAGACTATCGACAAAAGCTGGCTCGAAGTTTTGCTTATTGACGACGGCTCTCCTGACAACAGTGCTCAGATATGCAAGAAATACTGCGAGAAGTATCCGTTTTTCAAACTCTTATCAAAGGAAAACGAAGGCCTTTCAAGGACGAGAAACTACGGTATCAGACATGCGCAGGGTAAGTATATGGCTTTTCTTGACTCTGATGACACATTGTCAGAAAACGCTCTTGAAACGATTGTCAATTTCTTCGAAAAACACGATGAGGAAATCGATATCGTTACATATAAGATCATCCCGTACTTCAATGGCAAAAAGTCGGGCGAACTGCACTACCGATACGGCTATCTTAAGCACGAGGGTGTGTACAATCTTAACCTTGCAGAGAATATTTTCATCACGCAGACTAATGTCAATATCTGCGTAAGGAACAAGGGTGAAGATAATGTCTTCTTTGATACGACTGAAAACTTCCGTCACGAGGATCAGAAATACAATATCGATGTTGTAAGGGATAAGATGAAGATAGGCTATTGCCCCGATGCGATTTATTACTACACAAAAAATCCCTCAAGCATTACAAATACGATTTTCTACTCTTACTATATTTTTGAAACAACCATGAAATTCTGGGAGGATCTTTTTGCATCCTTCAACGGTGATGTTCCCGAATATTTCCAGGCGATGTATATCAACGATATCAACTGGAAGACACAGGCGGATATCCTTCTTCCGTATCATTACAGTAAGGAGAAGTTTGCTGAGGCAGAGGCTCGTATCTGTGCTCTTCTCAGGCAGGTGAATGACAGAGTCATCCTCAAACACCCCAAGGTTGAAACTCTTCACACAAGCTATATGATCGGCCTTAAGCATAAAGGTAAGATTGATGTTGTGTCAGGCTGTGGCGGTGCTGTTCTTCTGCAGGGAAATAAGCCGATTTATGTTGAGCAGAGTATGGTTATATATATCTGTCGATTTAAGGTTGATGAGGAAAAGGTTTATATTGATGCCTTTGTCAGAACACCGATAACATCTTTCACTGATAATGTTAAGGTATATGCATATGTTTCGGGTGATTATGATGCCCGTAAAATTGAGCTTCAGCAGGAAAAATCTGCTTGGGATTACTACCACGCAAAAATCAGAACGAACAAGTTTATCCGAGTCCGTTTTGATTGGGATTATAAAAAGTACGCAGCAATACAATTTGTTATCGAGGTGGATTCAGAAAGAATACCCGTTAAGTTTGATTTTGCTTCGCACGCTCCGTTCTCAACCGGTATTTTCCGTTCAACGCTTTTCCGGTGTGGATATAAATTCATTCAGGGTGCGGACAGCTTCAATGCTTTCAAATCCTCTGCGCAGGAAGCTGAGAGCTTCAATAAACATTATATGAAAGTTCTTTTGCTCAGGAAGCCCAGAACATTTTTCTGGAGATATACCTGTGGCAATATTGTAAATAAAAACCGTCGCATCTGGCTTTATTGCGACTGCAGAAATGTCTATAAGGACAACGCTTACTATCAGTTTATTCACGATTTCGATAAGGATGACGGCGTTGAGAGATACTATGTTGTCAACGACGATATGAACAGAAACGAGCTGTTTACACCAAAGCAGAAAAAGAATGTTATCCGCTTTGGATCACGCAAGCACAAGCAGCTTTTCCTTGCATCTGAGAAGGTTATCACTGCGTTTGCAGAGCATAACAACTTCAATCCGTTCAAGCCGTTTGTATGGAAATTCTATACAGACCTGTTCAAGGCTGAAGTCATCTACCTCCAGCACGGTGTTCTTCATGCTTTCCTCCCGTGGAAGTATTCGAACGACAGGCTTCTTGCAGTTGACAGAGAGGTTATTTCAACATCGTTTGAGGTGGAAAACTTTACGCAGAATTACGGCTTCCGTGAGTGCGACCTCATACCTGCAGGTATGCCCCGATATGACTTTATCGATATCGAAGCTGCAAAGTCTGAAAATAAGATTCTTTTTGCACCGACATGGAGAAAATATCTTATCGGTATGGATAAGGACGGAAACTTCTTCCCGACACCTGAAAAGTTCAGGAAGAGCGATTTCTTCAAAGAAACTTATGAATTCCTGCACAGCAAAAAGGTTGAAGAAGCTCTTGAGAAGAACG
>JAZORX010000325.1:0-8872 GCA_045656845.1 Acutalibacteraceae bacterium
CAGTTATCGTCATAATTTGCTTCTTTGACGATGTCAGCGATTTCTTTATTTGTTTTTGCAGTGACTTTATATACAAGAGGGAAGGGAAGAGCTTTGCTCAGCTCTTCAGCCATTTCCTTTGCTCTTTCTTCAACTGTTTCAAGCACCTCAGGACCATAGAGAAACTGAGAGCCGACAACAAACCAGAATTCATAGTTTTTCATATGAAACCTCCGATTAAAGTGTATTGATAGCAGCCTGTTCAACGGGAAGACCTGCCATAAAACGGTCAAGATATGCCTTGAAACCTACTACATCTGCAGTCTGAGGTTCAAGCTTTGTGCCCGGTGCGTCAGCAAAGATGCTTTCGTTAAGGAAATCTTCAAGTGCTTTTTCGTTATTCTTAAGATAAGCGGCAAGGACAGCCATACCGTAAGGTCCGCCTTCGCCTGCAGTTTCCATAACCCATACGGGTGAATTTGTTGCAGCAGCAAGGTATTTCTGACCTACTACGGGAGTCTTGAAGAGTCCACCGTGACCCATCAGTCTGTCGATTGCAACCTTCTCTTTGTCAAGTATAACCATACCTGCAGCAAGAGAAGCGAGTGTTGAATAAAGATGTGCTTTGAGGAAGTTAGCAAGGGTGAAGGGCTTATCGTGGCTTCTTACGATAACGGGTCTGCCATCGAGGAAACCTGTTACGGGTTCACCTGAAAGGTAGTTGTAAACCGTCACTCCACCACAGTCGGGGTCACCCTCAAGGCTCTTTTCGTAAAGCTTTGTGAAAAGCTCGCCCATATCAGCATCGTGTCCCATAAGGCCGAGTGTATCTTTAAAGAGATTTACCCATGCATTCATATCAGATGTGCAGTTGTTGCAATGTACCATAGCGACGGGCTTGCCTGACGGAGTTGTAACCATATCAATTTCGGGATAAACCTTTGAAAGCATTTTTTCAAGAACAACCATTGAGAAAATGGATGTTCCCGCTGAAACATTACCGCTTCTTGCAGCAACAGCGTTTGTTGCGACCATACCGGTACCTGCATCACCTTCGGGAGGACACATAGGAATACCTGCTTCGAGGTCGCCCTCGTCATCAAGGAGCTTTGCTCCTGAGAAGCTGAGAGTGCCAGCGCTTGCACCTGCAGGAAGAACCTTGGGAAGAATTTCCTTGATATCCCAGGGGAATTCCTTTGTAAGCTCAGCAAACTTTTCAATCATCTTTGCATCGTAATCAATTGTCTCTGAGTCGATGGGGAACATACCTGATGCTTCGCCGACGCCCATAACATTCTCACCACTGAGACGATAATGCACATAACCTGCAAGAGTTGTGATCATATCAATATCCTTGACGTGCTCCTCGCCGTTGAGGATTGCCTGACGAAGATGCGAGATGCTCCAACGCTGAGGAACATTGAATCCGAAAAGCTCAGTAAGCTCATCAGCAGCCTGTGCTGTTGTTGTGTTTCTCCAAGTTCTGAATTCAGCAAGCTGATTTCCTTCTTTGTCGAAGGGGAGGTAGCCGTGCATCATTCCGGAAATACCCATAGCGTCAAATCTTCTGAGGGTAATGCCGTATTGCTCATAAACATTTTTCTTAAGGTCAGCATAGCAGCTCTTAAGACCTGTCCATACATCGTCCATTGAGTATGTCCAATATCCGTTTTTGTATTCGTTTTCCCAGGTGTGGCTTCCGGATGCGAGAGGTTTATAATCGCTTCCGAGAAGGACAGCCTTGATTCTTGTTGAGCCGAGCTCGATTCCAAGATATGTTTTGTTGAATTTTTCTGACAAAAAAATCACCACTTTACAAATTGATATCTTATTATAACACATATCTGCGTTATTTTCCACAATTTTATACAATGCTTTTCATAAATTTTCATTTATTGAAAAAATATTCCTATAATGATATACTGAAAAAGAAAGGAGCGATTCTTTATGAAAAAAAGTGATATCAATATCAGAGATCCGTTTGTCCTCGTTGAAAACGGAAAGTTCTATATGTACGGCACAAGAGCTGCTGATTTCGGCTGTAAGGTGAAGGGCTTCGATGTCTATATTTCAGATGATCTTGAAAACTGGAGCGAACCTGTTGAATGCTTCAATTCAACTGCACATAACCTTAATAATGAAGTCAACTGGGCGCCCGAGGTCCATAAATACAACGGAAAGTATTATATGTTTGCAACATTTACGATGGATAACGGAAATAGGGGGACGGCAGTTCTTGTTTCGGATTCTCCCGAAGGTCCGTTTGTTCCTCACAGTGATGGTGCAGTTACACCTACAGAATGGATGAGTCTTGATGGTACGCTTTATGTAAGTAAGGATAATAAGCCTTATATTGTCTTCTGCCACGAGCATGTGCAGATTCTTGACGGTACGATATGCTACGCGGAGCTGACTCCGGATCTGAAGGCAATCAAAGGTGAGATAAAAACTCTTTTCTCAGCCTCCGAACCGTCATGGGCAGATGATTTTGAAGAGGGTAAGCACTTTATAACCGACGGACCTTTTCTTTACAGGACAAAGGGCGATGAACTACTTATGATCTGGTCAACTTTTATCAAGGGACAGTACAGTGAGTGTCTTGTCAGATTCACAGAAGGTGAGTTGAATGAAAACTTTGAACACCTTGATCCGCTTATATGGGATGACGGGGGACACGGTATGATTTTTGCTGCAGGAGATGATCTGTACCTCACTTATCACACTCCGAATCAGACACTTTACGAAAGACCGGAATTCAGAAAAATAAGGGATACAGGGAAAAGCGTTGAGCTGATATAGTGGGCATAATACACAATCAATTGAGTTGGTTTTAGTGCTTAATGGCATATTTTGGTGATGCAGTTGTTATCGGCCCGGAAATATGCTATAATTAAATATCATTTTTAAGGGGGTATGTTCGTGAGTGCAAAACCCGGAGCTTTTGGCAAGGTCAAGGATTTTATGACCGAAGTCAAAACACATTGGAACACTCCGAAAGAAGGAAATTATGTTCCTTACAAAGAGTATAAGGATATCTTTATTGCTGTAGGCAGTAACTATGCCGGTTCGAAAATGCTTGAGTATATTTCGTTCGGTGTAGGATGCTTCCTCATAATGCACCATTATCAGTTGCCTTATCTCACATATGCAATCATCAGCCTTATCAATATGCCGTTGAATTATATCGGCTCACTTATCTCATGGTATGTAAGTGATAACCTCGGTTTCCTCCCGAAGAATTCCGAAAAAAAGGTTTATGCGACATATTTTGCCTTTGCTGCAGCAGGTATTACATTGCTGCTATGGGATCCGGTAACGCTGATGGATATCAACAGTCCGTTTGTCCGTTTCTTCAACACACTTAACGGTATGAGTGCTACGGCATTCTTCAAGGTTATAGGAACGCATCTTCTTTATACGGGCTGGACAGGCGCAAGAAATATTTTCTGGCGTAAAAAGCTTATCCCGAAATTCGGAAGATATAAGTATTCACTTTATTGTGATTTCGTTCCGAAATCTGTAATGGTTATTCTTATCGGTTGGCTTCCTCTTTACAATATTCCGGATATGGCAACCAGAGTGTGGGCGGCAAACCTTCTTTTTGCCTGCTACAATGTTTTTGGTTTTGCAAATAATCTTGAAACCTGTACAAAGTCAATCAGCCCGAATACAAGAGAAAGAATCCTTGTAAGAACATATCCTATCAAGCTTTCTCATCTCTTCCATTCAATCATAGCTATCATCATTCCCGTAATTATCGGCGCATTGAAGGATGAATGGGCAGATATAAATGTTTTCCGTTTTGTTATTCCCGGAATGTTTATTACCTTTGCAACCCTTACTATGCTTTTTGCAGGTCGTGTTCAGGAGCGTATTCCTCAGCCTCCTATCGAAAAGAAGGTTCAGATCAGCTTCTGGGACGGTATGTTCGGTGTTCTTCGTAATAAGTATCTCTGGATCAATACTCTCGTTGGTCTTCTTGACTCACTCGGAAACGGTATGCTTGCATTCACAACGGTTCTTTACCTGTATACTTTCCGTCTCAGCGGATTGCCGTACAGCCTTATTGTGGCTCTTGTTTCCTTTGCAGGTACGCCACCCGATTTCTTTACACCGTATTTCTTAAAGAGATTCAGCTACAAGCAGATTATGATATTCTATCAGCTTTCAAGAGCTCTCGGATATACAGCAATCGCTCTTGCTCTGAATTTCTTTGGCGATAACCTTGCACTTTGCGGAACCCTTTGCGTCGTTGTTCTTATCTTTATGGAAGCAACAAGCACCGTTCCGAAGTCAGCGGCACATGATATGAATGTGCGTATTACTGACTACCAGATGTATCTTTCCGGTGAACGCCTTGAAAACTATTCGGGTGTTTACAGCTGCGCAGGTATCTTCAGCTGGTTCACAGGTCCGATCACATCATTTATCGGCCTTATCATTCCGCTTATTCTTCTCACGGCAGGTTTTAACGGTAACTGGGATGTTCTGTTTATCGACTCAGCAAGGTTCAGTATCATTATCGTTCCGTTGATAATCGAAATCGTCGGTTACTTCCTGATGACGATTCCGTTTATGTTCTGGGATTATGACAGCTCAAAGCAGGAGCAGGTTATGCAGGTGCTTCAGCGCAGAGCAGAGGTTACAGAGAAGCTGGCCAGAAGAGAAGAACGACCGGCAGCGGTAAATGCAGGAAAGGGGGATTGACATGAAAAAGACAAAAAAAGAGAAAAAGATTGCCAATCCTGAAGAAAAAGTAATACTCAATATTCCTGATAAGGATGTTTGGGATTATAAAATCGAAGGTCTTGCAGCACCTATGATAGGTAAGACCTATAAGAATTATAACCTTAAAAAGGTTCTTCTTGCTCTCGCTGTTCTTGTGGTTATATCGTTGTCGTTCCTTTTCAGTGTTCTTACTCTTACGAAGGATACTTTTGAATATGAGGTTCTTTCTGACGGTACATATAAGCTTGTTCAGTTCAGCAACACAGGTAATATTACAGAGCTTGACATTGATTTTGTTTCATCGGTCAAACAGGAGAAAATTCTGGACGACGGCAGTGTTGAGGTCGTTTTCTCAAAAGACGAGACAAAACCTGTTACGGTTATCCGTGAGTATGCATTTAACTGCGATGAAAAAGTTGAGGTTATCAACATCGGTGCACAGGTAAAGGAAATTGACGCAAAATCTTTCTATTCCTGTTGGGCTCTTCAGCGAATCGAGGTTGACGAAGCTAACCCGTATTTCTGCGATGTTGACGGTGTGCTTTATACCAAGGATATGAAAACTCTTATCTGTTATCCTATCAATTATGATTGGTATCTGGCTCAGGAAAACGGCTTTGAAAAGGAACTCTGGCCGGGTGATGAGGGATATGACGAATATAAGAAAGCAAATATGACAATCGTTATTCCTTCAACGGTTGAGCATATAGGCGACCTTGCACTCAACTACAATGCACTGTCAGATATCTATCTTCCCGAAGGACTTAAAACCATCGGAAATCTGGCATTCTTTGAATCAACCCTTACTGAAAATATCTATAGCTACAAGGGCGAAAGTGAGCAGATTATCGGTGCTGATAAGGTAAACTTTACTGATGAGGATATTTATCTTTCACTTCCAGAGGGACTTGAATCGATCGGTACAGACGCTTTCAACTACAACCGTGCGCTCAGCTATATGTATGTTCCTTCAAGCGTTAAGTTCATCGGTCACCATGCATTCTGGGATACAGTCTATAAAGAAGACGGAAATCTTAAGGGTGTATCTTATATCGATGTTGCAGCTGATGAGTCAACCTTCACAAGTAATGTTGAACTCGGTACTGACTGGTTGCCGCATTACGATAATGGTCTTTTCCCGAAAAAGATTGATGTTAACTACGGTGCAACGAGAAAGGCAATTGAAAAATAAAAAATGCAGAGAGGATTTTAAATTTCCTCTCTGCTTTCTTTTTGTTATTTTATTGTGATTGTCATGATACTCTTTTCAGGGACGGTAATATTCTTTTTAAACTTGCCATCATAAATCATTTCACAGTTGTGAGTTGCGTCCGTAAGATAAATTTCAGCCTCTCCGATGATACCGGCGATGTTAAGCTTTTCTTCACTGTCGGGGTTGACGATTACGATAACGGTTTCGTTTCCTTCACCGATAAATGCGACGGTACGCATATTGGTTTTGTTTTTCATGATATCAAATATACGAACTCTCGTCATACCGGGTTTAATGAATGAGGTGAAATGCTTGAACGCGTAATATCTGTTGTATTCAATCAGCTCTCCGTCAGCTGTTCTGTCAAGAAGGCCGTCACCGTTGACTGCTGTCCAGCTTTGCCACGAAACAGCATTCATAAGATTAAGGTCATCAGCAATAACAGTTGCCATCCTTATTCCGCTGTCGATGGTGTTGCTGTCAATCTGCAGGGGAAGCTCACACCATTCGCTCATTTCATATTTTTTATCAGGGTATTCTTCCTTGAATTTCTTTCCGACAGCCGTTTTTTCTTCAAGGGCATCGGGATTGTCCATCCAGTAGGAATGTCCGCTGTAGGTGTCACAGAAATTGTTGAGAATTTCGCTTTCAAAGAACTTTTCAACATATGCGTAATAGCCCCAGCTCATCTGTCCGTTTTCAGGACCACTGAGCTTATACGGAGATTTGCGCTTCTGCATTTCTGTTGCAAAAAGCTCAAGAAGCTTTACTGCTTCATCAGGCTCGTAATGGCAGCCTTCCTGACCTACCCAATCAGGACTTCCCCAGGACCATTGAGGCTCATTGATAGGGGATATTGCGTAAATCGGATATCCCTGAGCGACAAACCAATCAGCAATCGTCAGAAGATAATCTACAAATTCCTGATAGTTTTCTTCCGGTAAATTTGAAGAATATTCCTCGAGTCCTCCTGAAGCGTGTCCGCTTTTAGTCATTGAAAAATGAGGACTGTTGCAGAATAAAATGATTTTTTCTGCACCGTATTCAATTGCATAGTCAAGCATACGGCGTGCGTTTGCATCTCTCGTGAAGTCGTAGACATATTCTCCCGTCTCTTCATCAAGCACATAAAAGCTTTCTGTACGCCTTGCCGTGTCCCATATTCTGCAATCGGGGTTATCAGCTTCTCCGCCACCGATGTTATAACGGAAGATTTTCAGGCCGAGACCTTCATCTTCACTGTAGAGCTTTTTGGCAATTTCACGAGCCATGGCATCGTCTTCTATTGTCTGTGCCCACCAGCATGAGCTTGTGCCGAATTCTTCAAAAGTCTGATATTTTTTTGTTTTATCAATCACAATCGTATGCTTCCCGAAAAGTCCCGTAACGGGCAGTAAACAAAACTGGATAATTGCAAGAAGTGTTGCTATAACTTTGGTAAACATAAATATCTTCCTCCTCTCGTATTTTTGATTATATCATTCTTTTAAGTAAAAATAAACAAAATTTTTCAATAATATCACGGCTATTGCTTGACGGTGGTTTGTTTTGGGGTATATAATACTTTAAATTGTTAAATAAGGACGGATTTACTATGGAAAAATATGCAAGATTCAGATACCAGCCATGCAAGCCTCTCGGTGAGGACGGAAGATGTATAACAGCTTCCGAAAAGCACATCGCTCTTTCAAGAAGAGCTGCAGGCGAGGGTATGGTGCTTTTGAAAAATGATGATTATGCTTTGCCTCTTGCAAAAGGTGAGAAAATTGCCCTTTTTGGCAAGGCAACGATTGAATATATAAAAGGTGGCGGCGGAAGCGGCGATGTTAATTGCCCGTATATCCGTAATATTTACGATGGTTTCTCATCCAAGGATGTAGGGATTTATATGCCGCTTGTTGATTTCTACAGAGACTATGTTGAAAGAGAAAGTGTTAATATTCCCACACAGGATCAGATAAATGCAACATGGGATATCGTAAACGCAATGGAGTTCTGCACAAAGCGTGACGATATGACATATGACACTTTTGCGAGTATGCATGTTAAAGAGCCTGCAGTGCCCGATGAGCTTATAAAGTCAGCTTCTGAATGGGCAGATACTGCAATCATTACTCTCAGCCGTTTCTCTGCAGAGGGCGTTGACCGCAGACCGATCCCGGGAGATTACTATCTTTCAGAAATCGAAAAAGATCTTATTGATAAAGCAGGTGAGCTTTTTAAAAAGGTCGTAATTGTTATCAACTCAGGTGCAGTTATCGATTGTGAATACTTTGCCGAGAATGATGATGTTCAGGCTGTTCTTTTCGGCTGGCAGGGTGGTATGGAAGGTGGTTCAGCAGTTGCAGATATCCTTTGCGGCGACGTCAATCCGTCAGGTAAACTTGTTGATACTATCGCAAAGTCATACGACTGCTATCCTTGTAAAGATGATTTCTGGGAGTGTTTTGACCATCTCGATTATACGGACGATATTTATGTCGGTTACCGTTATTTTGAAACAATGTCTCCTGAGTGCGTAAGATATCCCTTCGGCTTTGGTCTTTCATATTCGGAGTTTGTTATCGGAAATCCGGTTATATGTGAAAATGACGATAAGATTATTGCGGTTGTTGAAGTTAAGAATGAAGGCAACTTTGCAGGTAAAGAAGTAATTCAGCTTTATTACAGTGCTCCTCAGGGCAAGCTCGGTAAGCCGGCAAAGGAACTTGCTGCTTTCAGAAAGACAAAGCTTCTTCAGCCGGGCGAAAAAGAAATGCTTATGCTTTCATTCGATGTGGAAGATATGGCAAGCTTTGATGACCTCGGCAAGGTTGGCGTTTCTGCATATGTCCTTGAAGAGGGCGAGTACGAATTCTACATCGGTACTTCAGTAAGAGATGCAAACAAGGCAGACTTTGTCTATGTTGTTGAGGATTCATATATTACAGATCAGCTTGACAGCTGGTGCAA
>JAZORX010000326.1:0-5219 GCA_045656845.1 Acutalibacteraceae bacterium
ATTGTTCAGAAGCTTTTCAAAATTAATAGGGTCAACTACCTCCGTCAGCTCAGAATAAATATAATCCATTCCGAAAAACGAACCTGTAGTAACAAAATTTTTAAAGCTCATATATCTTTCATCGAAGGCGTAGCTTGTATAAAATCTATAATTACGCCCTTCCTGCTCAGCCACAAAGGATGCCAGATTCGCCGCACCTGCTGAAACACCTATGCCATAAGGGAATTTTATTGAATTTTCAAGAAAAGCATCAAGGACACCGCAGCCGTAAACGCCTCGCATACCTCCGCCCTCAACAACTAATCCTACTTTCGACAATTAAATCACCACCAACAGTATAAAATATTAACACTTAAAGAAATTTTAATCAATATCTGAGGCTTTTAATTTACAAATTGTTGATTTTTTGTTTATAGATATGAAAAAACGGCAATATTTAAAACAGAAAATACGGGAGGTTTGCTGAATGAAGAAAAACAATTATCCTCTTTATGATGTGCAAAAATTCACATCAATCAAAGAAATGATGGAATTCGCCGTCAACGAGGCAGGAGAAAAAATCGCTTATAAATATAAAAATGATGATAAAATCTGTGAGGTCAGCTTTAAGGAGTGCTTTGATAATATCGTAAATCTAGGCTCTTTTCTCTGCAATAAAAAGTATGCCGATAAACGCATCGCCTGCATAGGTGCAAATTCATACAAATGGATTCTTGCTTACCTCACTGTTCTCAGAGGAACAGGTGTTTTTATCCCGATCGACAAGGATCTGCCCGAAAAAGATATCGTTCATATCCTTAACAAAAGTGAAACAAGTGTTATCTTTTACGATAGTACTTTTGAGGATTTTTTCAGAAATTATTCAGATAAGCTTGATAACATCGAGTGCTTTATAGGATTTGACAGACAGAAAAATGAAGGAAACTTTCTTTCCTTTGATCTCGTTTTAAAGGAAGGTGCTATGCTTGACCATTCGGCTTTTCTTGACTGCGAAAGCGACCCTGAAAAGATGAAGATGCTCGTTTATACCTCAGGAACAACCGGTCACTCTAAGGGTGTTATGCTTTCTGAAAAAAATCTGGTGTCAAGTGTTTATTACGGTCTGATGGTGTCTACCGTTTACGATACAGGTCTTTCAGTCCTTCCTTACCACCACACATACGAAGCTGTAAGTGATATTCTTGTTTCCTTCCACCATCACTCTACACTCTGCATCAATGAAAGCCTGACGGCAATTCTTAAAAATCTGATTATTTACAAGCCTTCTTATATGTATATTGTTCCTGCGATTGCAGAAACGCTTTACAAGAGAATTACGAGAAACATACGAAAAGAAGGTATGGAAGAACAATTCAAGACCCTTGTTGAGAAAAGCAACGAATTACGCGTTCAGGGCATTGATAAAAGGCGTGAATTTTTTGCTTTTATTCACAACACCATGGGAGGGAGACTGAAAAAAATCGTCTGCGGAGGAGCGCCCATACGCCCTGAGGTTGCAAAGTTTTTTGAAGATATTGGCTTTGACCTGATAAACGGCTACGGTATAACAGAATGTTCTCCCCTTGTATGCGCTAACCACGATATGTATAACGATTTCCATACGGTGGGCATAAAGCTCCCGTGTATCGAATGGAGAATAGACCACCCTGACAACGAAGGTGTAGGTGAAATCTGCATCAAAGGAGACATTGTTATGCTCGGCTACTACAATCAGCCTTCACTGACAGCAGAGGTAATCCGCGACGGCTGGTTTTATACCGGAGACTACGGCTATTTCGACGACTACGACAGGCTTGTTATTTCCGGAAGAAAGAAAAATATAATCGTTCTGAGCAACGGAAAAAATATTTACCCTGAAGAGATTGAAGAATATATAAAAGATATTGATTATGTGAACGAAGTCATCGTCAGCGGTGAAAAGGACACCGATGGAAATGAGAAAAAACTCGTTGCAGAAGTCTATCCCGAAGGAAAAAGAACCCCTGACGAGGTTCTTAAAAGCATTAAAAATGTATGCAGACAATTACCCTCATACAAGCAGATTTCAAAAGTTAAAATCCGTGAAACAGAGTTTCCGAAAACAGGTTCAAACAAAATAAAAAGAGTATCTCAGGCATAAAAAAAATGACGGCAGATTGCCGTCAGTTTCATTTTATCTTCTATTATTTTACAACAGTAACATTAGTTGCTTCTGCTGCATCGAGCTTAAGCTCACCCTTTTCAAGAGCTGCTACAGCATTGTCATAAGCTTCCTGAGTGCCCTCAGCAACTGTTTCCTCGTTGAGGTCTGAGAGGAAGGTCTCGCCTGTTACATATCCGCCAACGAACGGATCGGGCTGCTTATCGTCAACAACTGCCTTGATTGCATCAATATACAGCTGAGTGTAGTTATAAAGAGGTGCACAGAGTGATGCTGAAGCGTAAAGCTTCTCGCCTGTTTCCTCATCAGTTGCATTGAGGTATGTTTCTGAACCGAAGCCGCAGAAGAAAACCTTTCCGTCTGTTGCTGCCTTAGCAATTGCCTCATCTTCATAATCAGAAGCGATAACTACGCAACCGTCCTTGATAAGCTTTTCTGCTGCCTTTGCTGCGTCTGTTGAATAGATAACTTCAACTGTTACTGAGCTGTCAACTGCTGCAACACCCATTGCGAATGCATTTGCAAGAGTATTCTTCTTATCGTTTGCTGCGATGAAGCCAACCTTCTTAGCCTCGAGAGCCTGAGCCTTCATACCGGCAACCATACCCACGAAATACATCGTTTCCTTCATTTCAGCCTTGTAGCCGTAAACGTTTTTACCATCGTTATCTGCGTCACATACAAAGAACTTTATCTTTTCATTGTTAGATGAAACCTTATTAATATCATCAAGATATCCGTTTTCAGTTGCGATGATAAGGTTACATTCCTTATTGATAAGAGTTGTGAGAGCCTCACTGACTGCTGCTGCATCGTCAGGATTTACACTTTCGATAGTAGTAAATCTTTCCTCGCCGATACCATATCCAAGGCTAAGAACCTCATTAATTGCTGCCATTGCGTAGCCGGTATTTCCGGTTGTGGCATCTTTAGCATCACTGATGATAACACCGATCTTAATATTGTCGTTTGTAATATCGACCTCTTCGCCACCTGTCATTGAACAAGATGCAAAGCTCATCAACATAACAGCTGCAATAACAATTGCAATAATTCTTTTAAACTGTTTCATGGATAGTCCTCCTTGAACCACAATATATTGATTATAATTATAGTGCATTTTTAAACGAAAATCAAGGTATTTTTGAAAATAGAGTGTCATAAGATTTATTTTTTATATTGGCAATCGGATATTTTTGTGTTAAAATGCCCTTAAGGAGATGATTTTGTGAAAAAGACATTAAAAGTATTGATCAGTACCGTACTCACTTTTGCTATGATCATAGCTCTTTGTCTTCCCTCTTTTGCAACCGAGCCGAAGACAGCTTTCATCGTAGTGAGCGGTATGAACACATTCCCTCTTGTTTACAGTAACGGCGAGCAGGCATTCCCACCGTCTTCCGATTCAATTACGGATATGGTATTAAAAGTAGTGCCTCATGTTCTTTCGTTCCTTGCAACAAACGACTATGACGCTCTGGGCGACGGCATCTTCCCTCCTCTTTCCGATTGCTTCGGTCCTCTTGCTTTTGACGAGGACGGAAATTCCATTCAGGACATCAACGGCACTCTCTTTGATTGCTCACTCGTGGGCAAGGAAGCTCCGTTCGTTGCAGGAGAGTCAAATGAATTTGCTACTGTCCGCGCCGGTATAGACACATTCGGAGTTGAAAACACATTCTTCTTCAACTATGACTGGAGAAGAGATCCACTTGATCACGCAGACAGACTCAACGCTTTCATAAAAAACATCAAATCTGAAGGCGATTATGACAGAGTAGCTCTTGCTGCATTCAGTATGGGTGGTACTGTTACCTGCTCATATCTTTACAAATACGGCAGCAACGACCTTGATACAATCATTCTCTGTTCAACAGCTTTCCAGGGTACATCCTGCGTAGGAAGCCTTTTCTCTGCAGATTTCAGTCTTTCTCTTTCAGGTCTCTGGCACAGACTTGCGCTTCTCGCCCGTGACAACACATGGGAAAATGTTATCGATTATCTTGACGAGGCTCTTGAGGCTGCAGGTGTAAACAATTTCCTTGAAAACTTTGCAAACGGAATCACAGACAACCTCAAAGAAAGAATTTATGCTGAGCTTCTTATTCCTATCTTCGGCCGTATGCCGGGTCTCTGGGCTCTTGTTCCTGATGAGAACTACGAAGCAGCCAAGGCAACTATGCTCAACGGAGAAGAAACTGATATTCTCGTTAACAGAATTGATACATACCACTACAATGTTCAGAATCAGGCAGAAAAGCTTCTTTCCGATGCAATGGATAACGGCACAAATGTATATCTTCTTGCTCAGTACAACTGGCCGTCACTTCCCATCAGCGATTCAGTTTCAAAGAGTAATTCAGATAACCTCATTGATGTCAGATACGCAAGTGGTGGTGCTACAAGCGCAGATTTAGGAGAAACCTTCGATGACGACTATGTGCAGAAGGTGCCTTCAGAGTATAACTACATCTCACCTGACCGTCAGATCGACGCTTCAACCTGTATGTTCCCTGAGCAGACATGGTTCTTCCGCGATATGGGTCATGTTGACTATCCTTACGGCGAAAGCACCGATTTTATCATGTGGCTTGCAACAAGCGAAGAGCAGCTTACCGTACGCAGCAATCCCGATTATCCTCAGTTTATGACTTATGACTACGATAACGCAAAGCTCCTTCCCCTTACAGAAGAAGCAATCGTACCCACTGTTGCTGACACAATCTTCGATATACTCGGAAAGATTACAGCTCTCATTTTTAACACTGTAAACAGCATCTTTGCAAACATTCTTAAATAAAGCCGAAACGGAGAGTTCAGATGAACTCTCCGTAATTTTTACATTTATATAATTAAAATAAAACAACCGCTCTGTTGAGCGGTTGCTTTGTTTGTGTCGGCATCGCCTTATTTTCCCGGGCGGCTGCCCGCCAAGTATCTTCAGCACAGAAGAGCTTAACTACCGTGTTCGGTATGGGAACGGGTGGACCCTCTTCGCCATCAACACCGACTGTCAAGAGTTTTCTCTCTCGAACGCTTGCTTATTATACAACGGGTTTTGCCCTTTGTCAACACTTTT
>JAZORX010000327.1:0-3353 GCA_045656845.1 Acutalibacteraceae bacterium
CGGGGTCTGCTGTGAGATTTCTCATGAGTATTACCTTGTTAAGTCCTGCCATTTTGTTTTCTCCTTTGTGTTATGTTTCAATTAAATCATCTAACGTCATTTGTCCGGGTATAAACTTTTCTTCTATCCACCATCTGAACACGTTTTCTCCTGTGTCCCATTGTGGATTGCTTTCAAGTCCTGATGCTTTTCTTGCTTCAATCATTTTGTCAAAAGACCTTATATACGCACGTTTGTATGTAGGGAACATTTCGAATTCTTTCCATCTTTTCTTTGAAGCCATAGGACATCCGACACAACCAACCCTGCAAAATCCCATTTCGTATAACGGATTGCATTCCGTTTTGGCATCTTCAAGGAAATCCCATACTTCAGCATCTGTCCAATCTATGATGGCGTTAGTGGTGGTTTTTCCTTGCTTCGCACAAATCTCTGTTAATCTTCTTCTTTCGTCATTGTCATCAAGATAAATTCTGTCGTTCTTATCCTTGGTGAAATTTTCATAAACACTTCTGCTTTTTCTTGAATTGCTTTCGCTTTTTCTTACACCGGTCACAATGTGCATGTTCTTGCCAAAGTTTTCTTTTAATTCGAAACAACAGTACCGCACTAATCTTGTCGGCGGCATTTTCTTTTTCACAATTAACTGCCACATAGTAAGTTTAGGCATCGTGTAAATCGTTTTTATGCCGTCAAGTTCAAGCTGACGGAATACCTTGCGTACATGATTTACTGTCTGTGGGGCATCAACTGTGGTATGGCTGTGTTGTACTATAAAAGGAACGCCTGAACGTCTTGCCAATTCTAATAAGCAATCACTGTCCTTGCCACCCGAATAACATATAATCATTGGCTGTTCGTAATAGCTGAGGGACATTTCACTTGCTACCTTCAGCCTTTCAATTGCCATTTGCTCTTTGTCCATAATTATCACTTACCTCATACTGTACCGTGCCACATGACAATCCTCGCCAAACCTGTTACGCACGGTAATCATTTCGCTTTTTATGTCGCATCCTCTGCTGCGTAGGCTTGAAATCCTTGAAGCAAGCCTCATAACACCAAGGTCACGAAGAGCTTCAAGCTGTGTAATACCGCCAAACCTGTTCATGTAGTCGATTATCTTCTGTTCCTGTGAAATCTGCTTGCTCATGTTTTCACACCTTTCTCGAACTATTCTTTACCTTTGAAAAACTCTTTAAATACAGCGGAACCGTATTGTCCGACTGTGACTTCAATCATTTCACGTACGGTATATTTGTCTTTTATATTGTCGCCAAGACTGTTTATAAAGTGTTCAGTACCGACTTTGCAAGCACCGGTTATTATCCTGTATGCAGTTGTTGCTTCTTCTAAAGTAAGTACGCTGTCAAGTGTTAAATTGGAATACTGTTCAGCTCCTCTGTCTTTAGCTTTTTTGAATTCAAGCTCGCATACACCTGTTTTGAAGCTGTCACAATGTGCATAATTTTCACCGTCAAAAACAACATTGACCCCCGGTATTTTACCAACGTAATATGTGTATATTCCTTTTTTGTGTTCACTTTTAATGTGTGTGAGTATATTGTCGCAATATATGTATTCTCCGGGAACATACATACCGTTTTCCAAACGTTTATAATTGCTTGTAAGTCCTCTGAGGTCAAGATTACCGCCAACAGTGGGGTTGAAACCTTCGGGTATGCTTGTAAGTCCGCTGAGGTCAAGCCAACCGCCAACAGTGGGGTTGAAACCTTCGGGTATGCTTGTAAGTCCGCTGAGGTCAAGATTACCGCCTTTTTTGTTGGCTCTTTTAACCATTTCGTTAAGTTCATCAAGTGTATATATTTTTTTCATTTTTCTTCATCCTTTCTTTAACCTGTACTTGTCTGCAATAGTATTGTCAATCTCAATTCCAAAAATATGATACTTACCGTCGAAATCCTTCTGCCCGATGTCGTGACATTCTCTGTGGTGCTTGAAGCATAAAGCCTCAGCACGCTTTCCAACGTGCGGTATCTCCGCCCTGTCGTATCCCATGCCTACCGTGTCAACATGATGTAGCTGCGTTTTCTTGCCGCATACACAGCACTTCTTGTGTATAAGACAAAGATATAAGTACCGCTTAATGTCCTCGCAAAGCTCAAGTAAACTGTCCTGACACGGTACATCGTGAATCAGGCAGAACTCTATGAGATAGTCAATGAAACTTCTCGCAAGAGTTACCGAACATGTGCCGAGACTGAACTCTTCACCGCCGTTCTTTGCAAGAAAATCATACTTTGCAAGCTCCTTTACTTCGTCCGGTAAGTAACCCGACCAAAGACTGATGTCACGCATCAGAGCATATGCCTTTTTTTGCTGTTCTCTGGATATTGTCCTGCCGTCTCTCAGGAAGATGTCACACCGACTGACTTTCTTTTCAAGTACGTATGAAACATCTGCCTGAGCTTTTATAGTGATGTAATGCTGACCGATGTCGGTTATAATTCCGTCAAGAAGCATTCTTCTTTGCTGCCGCCATTTCAGCTAATTTGTTGCATAATTCCGTAGCCTTGGTATAGGATAATTCGGATAAATCCGAAATGTCGTTTACCGCTTTTAACTGTTCCAACTTTTCACCTTTGTAAACACTTGATAAAGCCTCAATCTGTTCGGGTGTAGCCTTCATGCTTACTGTAATGGTAGCTGTATTGGTGTTGCTTGCATGCTTTTTGCTTTGTGCAAGAGACCAGTTGAAACATACGGCTTTTGTAGATTCATTTGTGATTTCGATGTTTGTTATAACTCTTGAATAACCTTGTATTGCAACCGTAATAGATGATACTCTGAATTTGTCGTTGGATTTGTAAGAATCTCTGCCGTTGAACGTCTTCTTTTCGTGATGTTTAAGCTTTGATTTGTCAATCCATATGAAAGGTGCTGTATAAAGCTCTCTTACACCCCAAGTTGCAACAGCTCTTTTAAGACCGTCGGAAGCTTCGCCTTTTTCAGCTTCAGTGTTGCTTTCGGTTCCTACGTTTTCTTTGTATACCCATTCTTTTTTGTCATCGTCCCATATGTCAACGTTGCAATACATCTTGCCGTTGATGTCTTTGTACGAACAACGCCAGTTCATGGGACCAACAGTTTCATCAAGAAGTAAAGCTGCTGCTCTTGCATCCATGTAAAGTAAGAGAGATAAACCATCATCGGTAATGCTTCCGACTCTTACTTCTATTTCTTCAGCAGTTAAAGCTCTGAATTTAACTTCCATGATTCTCCTCCTTATCTGATACACAAATATTGCTTGTCCTGTACCGTAACGAACGGTAAGTTTTCACCGTCTGTAATTGCTTTTTTTATGTCTGACATACGAAGCTCAGGTTCTGAAA
>JAZORX010000328.1:0-7381 GCA_045656845.1 Acutalibacteraceae bacterium
GATTGAACGGTATCAGGGTAAGCCCTGTGCCGTTTTTTATTACCTTTTTAACAGTTGCATCAAGATTGTTTATAAGTACAACTCCGATTTCGCCGCTTTCAATATAGTTTTGTTTCCTTACGATGACAACATCATCCTGGCAGATTCGCGGAGACATACTGTCACCGATAATTTTTAAACCGAAATGCTCACCCTTAGCCGCCATTTCCGGGGAAATATCTTCGTAGTCGATAATATTTTCAATAGCCTCGGCAGGACAACCTGCGCGGACATATCCGAGGACGGGGACACTGTTTGTATTTGCAGGTGTGCTTTTTTTCATAAGAGTATCGATTGACACTCCAAAGATATCAGAAAGCCTGATGAGCGAATCTTTATCAGGGAGCGTTCTCCCTTTTTCCCATTGGCTGACAGCTGTCTGATGAACATCGCATAATTCTGCTAGCTCTCTCTGAGTTATTCCGCGTTTTAAACGAAGATCTTTGATACTTGTCATATTGTTTCACCCTGTTAACTGTTTCTATACTTTAATATTATGAGCGAAACTATTATAAAAGTCAATAGAAAATAAAAAAATAATATCAAATTTATTAAATAGCTTGACAAACCGAACAAATGTTCCTAAAATAATAGATGTGCTATTGAAAAATGCAAAATCATTGTTGAGAAACAACGAAAAGGGAGGAAAAATGAAAAATATATCTGATGAAGTTGTTTCCGTAGAGGAGGCACGTGCTGCTCTTCGATGTATGCGGTTGTGCAGCTTTGATGAAGGCGAGGCGCTTGAAAGTGTTGATAGCCTGATTCATCGAATCCGCAAAGTCGGTACAGCAAGACTTGTTGACGAAGTTGTCGAAAATCGTCTTAGTGAAACGCAAAGGCGATTTATCAAGGAATATTGGTACGAAAACAAAAACACAGCGCAGATTGCAAGAGAAAACGGTGTTTCTCAGGCAAATGTTTACAGAACTATAACCAGAGCGAATGAAACAATAAAGGATTTCATTATGCCTCTTGTTATGTACCATGCAGACCTTACAGATGTTAAGATGCAACCGTTGCATTTAGAAGAAATTATGGAAATCAGTTCAGCTTCGAAGAAAAAAGGAGGAGAAATAGCAGATCAGCTTAAAAATCTTCGTCTTTCAAACGGAGTAAAGCCTGAGCAACTAGCAAAGGCTGTGTGCATTACTCTGAAAGAGCTTGAAATGATTGAAAACGGAAGAAAATGTCCTACGGTTGATCTGATATCAAGATACAGTAAGGTCTTCGGAATAGAAATCGATTTAAAATTTGAAAAAGGAAAGGGTAGATATGAATGGAAAGAAGCCTGACAGAACTCAGCGAAGAATATTTCAAGGCTGCTGAGGATATTAACAGCCTTATAGTTAAGTACAGAAATCAGCTTAACGAGGCTTACAACTCAAATAACTATCTCAAAACATATGAAATTAAAAGAAAATTAACCATATTCTACGATCAGAAAAGAGATATTCTTGATACGGCATACGCACTCAGAAATTACTATGAAAAAGACAGAAGGATGGTGCTTGTATGAATAATCTGATTTTAAAGGCTACTTCTAACCGTCTTGAGATCGAGAAAGAAACATATACGACAGGAGGAAGCATCAATTTTGATTGCTGCATTTTCAGATTTGACCAGACATGGAGTGGTTTTAGTAAAACTGCAGTTTTCGGCTTCGGAACTTCAGACTATGCAAGGGTTGAACTTCAGGACGATGAATGTAAAATACCTTCAATCTGTCTTCAGGAGGAAGGTATTCTTAAAATCGCTGTTTACGGCGTGAATGAAGATGGAGTTGTTATAACTACCAATGCTATTGCACACCGTGTCAATGAAGGAATAGGTGAGGTGAATAATTGGTACGAGGAGGATAATCTCTTTGTTTATAATGCAATGAAAGAATTGGAAACCTCGCTTGATAAATATAAGTCCTCACTCGATACCAGATTCAATGAGCTTCTTAAAATGCTCAGACGCAAGGGAAGTATCAGCGATTCGGATGTTTTGCCCGGTGAGCCTGATGAATGGTATACTCCGGGAATGTTTACGGGAAATGCAAATATTCAGTACGGTTCAGGTAGCGAAAAATATCAGGCTTATCTTGATTATATTCTCAATGTACTTGTGATCGATTTTCCTGAATATGTCTCGTCGGAGCAGATAGGATATGATGCAAGTGAAGAGTTTCCGATTTATGCTTATACATTTGAACCTTTAAACTATGAAAAAACTGTTTTGATTACGGGAAATACTCACTCGGAGAATGACATTACCTTGATTTCTCTTTCTTATTTTCTTGATGACTTGTGCCGTAATTTCAAAGAGGACAGAACACTTTCGTATCTCAGATCCAAAGTGAAGCTTGTTGTTGTTCCTGTTGTTAATCCATACGGATTTGTTAATAAAAGCAGGCTGAATGCCAACGGTGTTGATTTGTACCGTAATTTTCCCTATAAATGGAATGAATGTGTTTCAGAGGTCAAGGGCGATTCTCCTGCAGATCAGAATGAAGTGTTATCTGTTTTTGAGGTTATCTATAAAATTTATGAGGATAAATTCTGTGCTGCTCTTGATCTGAATGCAGGGGATATTTATTACTGCGGAAAGATGGTGTTTTATCCAAGATTCAGACCGTCTTGTATCAGCGCAATTGCCGAAACACTTGACCGTTATAATTATGAGAATGAGGATGACGATGTTCTTAACAAAACAATTCTTGTGCCGAGTGTCAATCCGAGCATAAGTAATTTCCTTGCCGACGCTATGAAAATCAATACCTGCAGCGTGTTATGGTCACCTCAGCGTTATACGGGAAACGGTACTGCAGGTAAGGTTACAAAATATGCCGAGCTTATAGGTAATCTTCTTTATTCGTTGGCAGAAAACAGCAGCATTACCCGTAATGAAAAGAAGCTTCCGTTCATCAATCACTATTCGTGGAGAAGCTTAGGTGAAGCAGATGTGTACTCAATCGGGACACAGGAAGAAAAAGTGCCGATCACATCGTTTGAGCTAAAAGTTGCAAAACCCTGCTGTATGAATCTTACGGGATATGCTATCATCAAAGCTTCTGCTCCTTGTAATATCAGATTGAATCCGGTTTTGTGGCAGGATAAATCACCCGAGCAAAGCTATAATGAACGGCTCGCGATGAATGAATTTTCGATTGATATACCCGTTTCGCAGGGTGTTCATGTTTTGCCGATTGAAACGGTATTACAGGCATATTTGTCTGATACCAATACAATGCGCAAAACTGTTTATCCCGAAAAGGTGAAATTCAGCCTTGTTGCGAAAGCTGATGCAGAAGCTTCAGCCGGTGTGATCGGATATTCATTCACTCTCAGAGCTTTTGAAAGCGATGTTGCAAAGCCTATTGAAATCAGCAGACCTATGGGGCTCGCAACTGATTACAATAGTGAAGATGATGTCCCGACACAGGAAATTATCTATCCTCTTGAAACTGTTACGGAAAGAGATGCTGATTACGATGATTGATATTGAGCTTTCAGCACTTTTCCTTGCGCTTCGTCTTTCAAAGCAGGTTGAGTTGTGCAGACTCAGCGGGGAAGACGATTTTGCACTTTTTCGTGCTTTTGCAAAAATGATAAGAGAATATGAAAATGAAAAAAGGAGAAATCAGTAATAAATGAGCAAAGTTACAAATATAATTTTTAACGGCAAAAAGCACTATCTGACCTCGGGTTATGGCAAAAGAAGTGTACTTAATACTTCAGCCGGCACAACCTCGTCGTTTCACTACGGTGCGGACTACGGCACAAACGGCAAGAAGATTGCACAGTACGCAATCGAAAAGGGTAGTGTCATAAGCTGCGGAAAGGCATCCGACGGTGCTCTTTATGTCTGGGTGAAATACCCGAGAATTAATAAAAAACTGCTCCACTATCACCTTGACAGGGTAAAGGTGAAGGCAGGGCAGACGGTGCAGAAGGGTACACTTCTCGGCTATACGGGAAAAACAGGCAAAGCCACGGGAGTTCATCTTCATCTCGGTGTTAAAGATCTTACAACGGATAAATACGAAGATCCCGAAAAATTTGCACTCGGTTACAAGGAGCCTGAAAAATACGATAAAGGCACATACATAGTTGATACAGAGCTTCTCAGAGTCAGAAGGGGACCGTCAACGGATTATGATTATAAAAAGTTTTCTTTCCTCACTCCGAATGCACAGGCTCAGATCCGTAAGCTTACGGGTGATAAATCTGCTCACGGTCTCGTGAAGGGCTGTGTTTGTACGGTATCAGAAATTGACGATAACTGGGGAAAGATTCCGTCAGGTTGGATATGCCTCGATTATTGCAGAATGAAGGTGAAGGCTTGACGGACATTATAACGGCTCTTATAGCCTTGTGCGGAACGATGCTCGGCACTTTCGGAGGAATACTTGCAGCGAACAGACTGACGGTATATCGCATAGAACAGCTTGAAAAAACAGTTTCAAAACACAACAATCTTGTTGAAAGAATGTTCAGTGTCGAAAGCTCAGTGAAATCAGCGCACCACAGAATAGACGAGTTAAGGGAGGAAATGAAATGAAAAAAATCAATCTGAAGGGTGTTTCAATGCAGACCTGGGTGAGAACGATTGTGCTTGCTCTCGCTCTTTTGAATCAGGCTCTTGTTATGTTCGGAGTTACGGATAATGAGGTCGGCCTTGAAACCTGGACGCAGTATGCTACATATGCTTTTACCGTGATTTCGTCAATCTGGTCATGGTGGAAGAATAACAGCTTTACTCAGAAAGCACAGCAAGCAGATGCAGTCCTGCACAAATAAATTTTAATGAATAATAAAAACAGCCCTCTGATTATATTCAGAGGGCTGTAATTGTTTTGCTGTCTTTGTGCTTATTTAATCATGCTCTCGCCATTCATTTCCTTGGGCTGTTCAAGTCCGAGAATTGTGAGCATTGTCGGAGCGATATCTGCAAGTCTGCCTGTCTCCTTGAGCTCGCAGTCGTAACCTACTACGCAGAAAGGAACAGGATTTGTTGAGTGCGGTGTGAAGGGCTTTCCGTCATCACCAATCATTCTGTCAGCGTTACCGTGGTCAGCTGTGATAAGAACAGCACCACCCATCTCAAGAGTTGCGTCGCAGACTCTGCCAACGCACTCGTCAACAGCCTCAACAGCCTTGACTGCTGCTTCCCATACGCCTGTATGGCCAACCATATCGCAGTTAGCAAAGTTGAGGATAACTGCATCATACTTGCCTGACTTGATCTTTTCAACAACTGCATCGCATACGGGATATGCACTCATTTCAGGCATAAGGTCGAATGTAGGAACATCGGGAGACTGAATAAGGATTCTGTCTTCACCTTCAAATGTTTTTTCCTCGCCACCGGTGAAGAAGAATGTAACATGAGCATATTTCTGAGTTTCAGCAATGCGAAGCTGAGTCATGCCCTTTGAAGCAAGGTATTCACCGAGAGTCATTGTAAGCTCTTCGGGAGGAAATGCAACTGTAACGTTGGGCATTGTTTCGTCGTACTGTGTCATACATACATAGTTGAGAGGGAAGAAGCCGTTCTTTCTCTCAAAACCGTCAAATGCCTCGTCAACGAAAGTTCTTGTGATCTGACGCGCACGGTCAGGTCGGAAGTTAAAGAATACAACGCTGTCGTCAGCCTTGATTGTGCCTTCCTTATTAAGAACGGTCGGAACGATAAACTCATCAGTTACACCGTTTTCGTAAGAAGCAAGCATTGATTCCTTGCCGCACTCAGCCTGAATGCCTTCACCGTAAACCATAGCTGCATAAGCTTTTTCAACTCTGTCCCAAGCGAAGTCACGGTCCATTGCGTAATAACGGCCTGTGATTGTAGCAATTTCGCCAACGCCGAGTTCCTTTGTCTTTTTGTAAACATCCTCAACAAAGCCTGCACCTGATGTAACAGAAACATCACGGCCGTCCATAATGCAGTGGATGTAAACCTTCTCAAGACCTTCCTTCTTAGCCATTTCAAGAAGACCGAAAAGATGCTCAATATGGCTGTGAACACCACCGTCTGAAAGAAGACCGATAAGGTGAAGAGCTGTGCCCTTTTCCTTACAAGCAGCGTAAGCATTCTTGAGAGCTTCAATATCAAAGAAATCACCGTCTGTGATTGACTTTGAAATCTTTACGAGCATCTGGTAAACAACACGACCTGCACCGATGTTTGTGTGGCCAACTTCGCTGTTACCCATCTGACCGTCAGGAAGACCAACATCAAGACCTGATGCGCCGATAGTTGTGAACGGATTTTCTGCAAAAAGCTTTGAAAGGTTAGGTGTGTTTGCAGCTTCGATTGCATTACCCTTATCTCCGGGGTTAATGCCGAAGCCGTCCATGATACATAATACTACTGGTTTTTTCATAATTAATCACCATTCCGAAAATATGGGACGCTTTGCGGCGTCCCATTAATAATTATTGTTCGATTATTTGCTTGCTGCCTTTACGATAGCTGCAAAATCAGGAGCCTTAAGTGATGCACCGCCGATAAGACCGCCGTCAACATCTTCCTTGCCAAGAAGCTCATCAGCATTAGCAGCGTTCATTGAACCGCCGTACTGAACAACGAACTTGTCTGCAGCTTCTTTGTCGTAAAGCTCTTCGATAAGCTCACGGATAGCCTTACAAACTTCCTCAGCCTGGTCTGCAGTAGCAGTCTTACCTGTACCGATAGCCCAAACGGGTTCGTAAGCGATGATGATTCTGTCAAGCTCTTCCTTAGAAACACCTGCAAGAGCAATCTTAACCTGAGAGTTAACAACTTCCATTGTGATGTTCTGCTCTCTCTGCTCAAGGTATTCACCAACGCAGAGGATAACAGTCATACCGTTGTCAAGAGCAGCTCTTGTACGGTCGCGTACTGTAACGTCTGTATCACCGAAGTAAGTTCTTCTCTCAGAGTGACCTGTGATAACATAGTCAACGCCACAAGCCTTGAGCATTTCAGCAGAAACTTCGCCTGTGAATGCACCACTTGCTGCCCAGTGGCAGTTTTCAGCGCCAACCTTGATGTTTGAACCCTTTGTAGCCTCAAGAGCTGCGAAAAGGTCGATATAAGGAACGCAAACAACAACATCACAATCAGCATCTGCTACGAGAGGCTTGATTTCGTTGATAAGAGCTGTTGTCTCAGCAGGAGTTTTGTTCATTTTCCAGTTACCTGCGATAACTGCTTTACGAAGTGATTTGTTCATTTTGTTACGTCCTTTCAATTATTTGTTGTTAAGAGCTACGATACCCGGAAGCTCCTTGCCCTCGAGGAATTCAAGAGAAGCACCGCCACCTGTTGAGATGTGAGACATCTTGTCAGCGAAGCCGAGCTTCTGAACAGC
>JAZORX010000329.1:0-3378 GCA_045656845.1 Acutalibacteraceae bacterium
GAAATGTATATCGGCAATATGGTGCAGGGAAAAAACAAAAAAATCAGCTATAAAATGAAGCAATGTGTTGCTGTGCCGAAAGAAGATTGGTATGTTGTTGAAGGCACTCACGAGCCGATAATTGACAGAGGAACCTTTGAAAAAGCACGGTCTTTGTTCAATCATAATATTCGCAGGTCGTCCGAAAAAGATGAAGTTGATTTGTTTGCGGGGTTTGTAAAATGTGCCGATTGCAGAAGGGCGATGGGTAAGAAATCCAACGATAATTCCAACCGTGAATATCATTATTACCGATGCGAAACTGCCAAAAAAACAAGACGGAAAGCTTGCACAAACCATACCATCCGAATCGATAAAATGGAAAAAGCTGTTCTTGTTTTTCTTCAGAAAATGGTGGAAGTTGCAACCGAATATGATGATATGATTAAGGCGATAAATTCGGGCGCAAAAAGAAAAACAAAGACGGATATGTTCGCCAAAGTGTTGGAAAATCAGTTGAAAAACCGTGAATTTCTTAACAGTATGATCCTTGAACTTTATCCCGATTTGAAGAAGGGACTTATTACGGCAGAAGAGTATATGTCGCTCAAAACAGACAGCAATAATAAACTTGCAAAGCTTGACGAAGAGATAAAAGCAACGAAAGAAAAAATCGAAGAACAGAATAACGGAATGGAGAATAATTCATTCGTCGAAAGCTTCAAAAAACTTGGCAACATAGAGACGCTGACAAGACCGATTATTGTTGATTTAATTGAAGAAATTCTTGTTCACGAGGACTCAAAAATCACCGTCAGACTCAAATGCAGAGATGCATTTGAGCAGGCAACGGAATATATCGAAATCAATAAAGACGCCGTTAAAACAGCATAACAAAAGCGCGCAGATTTTCTGTGCGCTTTTTGCGTTTTTTCAGGTATATTTCAATGAAAAATAATGTGTCAAAATTTGAAAAAACACAGAAAATTGCTGCTTTTTTGACTTTTTTCTTGATTTTGCTTTTTATACTTGTTATAATATATTGATTTTATATATCTAAATTTATTCTGTTTTTGTTTATAATAAGCTTTAGGGAGGCACACTTATGAAGAAAGCGAAAAAAGTATTGGCATTTTTACTTTGTGTGATAATGATTGCAATGAGTGTATTCAACGAAGGATGGATTTCGCTTTTGCGCTTACCAAAAGCATCAGCTATAGCGGGTCATGAACAAAATTATAACGATGCCAGAGTTGAACTTGATTTCAACAAGGGCTGGAAATTTGCTTTCAGCGAAGATTCGGCATCCTACCTGAAAGGTTTTGACGATTCCGATTGGGAGAATGTTGATTTGCCTCACGATTTCAGTATGGAACAGGGTTTCTCCGAAACGGGAACCGAAGCTGAAAGCGGAAACATTCCCGGCGGTACAGGCTGGTACAGAAAATGGTTCAATCTTTATGAATACTACACAGGCGACCGTATCTTCCTTAACTTCGACGGTGCTTATCAGCACACTTATGTTTATGTAAACGGTCAGTATGTAGGTGAAAACCATTACGGCTACAACAGTTTTTCTTTTGAAATATCAAAGTATCTCATATGCTCAAATACATCGCTCAATCTTATTGCCGTCAAGGTTGTGAATGATATTCCGTCAAGCCGTTGGTATTCGGGTTCGGGTATCAACAGAGATGTTACTCTTACCATTGCAGACCCCGTGCATATTTCGCTTTACGGACCTCAGGTAACAACTCCCGGTATTGCAAACGGAGACGGTACAACAAAAGCAAACATAACAATGCATAACAGCTCGGCAATAACAAAAAAGGTTACCGTTGAAGCTACGGTTCTCGACAGCAACCACAATCCCGTAAGCGAAACCGTGGTATCCGATCTTATTACCGTACCTGCAGAAACAGAGAAGTCGGTTGTTCTTGAACCGAAAGTCAATTCTCCGAAGCTCTGGAGTCCGGACAGCCCCAATCTCTATAAGCTCAAGACTGTTATAAAAAATGAAGCAGGCGAGCTTCTTGATGAGTATCACACCACATTCGGCTACCGTTATATCGACTGGGATGCAGACACGGGATTTTCAATCAACGGTGAATTGACGAAGCTCAAGGGTGTCAGCCTTCACCACGACCAGGGTGCGCTCGGTGCGGTTCAGGAATATGATGCAATTTACCGTCAGCTTTCTATCCTCAAGGATATGGGCTGTAATGCAATCCGTACAACTCATAACACCGCATCAAGGGTTGTTATTGATATCTGTAATGAACTCGGACTGTTCGTTATGGAAGAATTCTTTGACGGATGGGATGCTTCCAAAAACTATAATGACCACGATTTCAGCGAATATTTCAATCAGACAGTAAATGCAGACACCTGCCTTATCGGTGCAAACGGTCAGAAATGGTTTGAGTTTGTTGTTGAACAAACCGTTCTTCGTGACAGACACGATCCCTGTATCATTGCCTGGGGTGTAGGTAACGAACTTTATAACATCACCGTAGAATCACCTGAATCAACTGTCAATTATGAAAACATAGTCAAGTCCATCGTTGATATCACGGATGAACTTGCCCCCGATATAGTTCTTACTCAGGGTAACAACAAATCTCACGCAGACGCCACAATGCTGGTTGACGGCTATATGGATGTTATCGGCGGTAACTATAATCCCTATGCATGGAGTTTGCTTATGGGCGGAACCGATGATTTCAGGTCCTCAAAGCCTTTCGTTGCAACCGAAGCTGCTTCAGCCAATAACAGCCGAGGTGTTTATTACACAATGGGTGCGGATGATGCCACTCTTCAGTGCACATCCTATGACACATACGCTGTCAGCTGGGGTAACGAAGCTGCAGAAGCCTGGTATTATGTTGCAACAAATGACTTCTTCTCGGGCGAATTTGTCTGGACTGGTTTTGACTACATAGGCGAAACAACTCCGTGGATGAATTTCAGCGGACCCAACGAGAATTTTGTTCCCAATACATCGTATTTCGGAATTGTGGATACCGCAGGTTTCGCAAAGGATTCATATTATCTTTACAGAAGCCTCTGGAATGAAGAAAGCACAACTCTTCACCTTGTTCCGGGTTCGTGGAATTCGGAAAATCTTTATGTTGAAAACGGTTATGTCAATGTTGCGGTTTACAGCAACGCAAAGAAAATCGAGCTTCTTCTCAACGGCAATGTTATCGCAACCGCAACTTCAACAGTCAACACAACTCCTGCAGGTTATACATACAAAACCTGGACTGAAAGCATAGTCGATTCTTCAAATTGCGCAGTCGGCAGTTTCTATACAGGCTACGGAGAAGATTTCTATCCTCAGTTCAATGTTAAATACGCAGCAGGCGAACTTTCCGTAAAAGCTTATGACGAAAACGG
>JAZORX010000330.1:0-3377 GCA_045656845.1 Acutalibacteraceae bacterium
ACTTGACGGGGTATTGAAATTAAAAATATCTTCAAAATCTTCACGGTCATAATATTCATCAGCATTGATACCGCACCTTGTCATCATCATATAACCGATTGAAGCAGAAAGTGCATTTTTCAAGATAACCGAAATATTGTCATCATCAAGTTCCTCAAGGAAACTGCCGTATTTACTGTCATTAACGGTTGATAGATAATCAAGAATATTATCTTCAACCATATTTCTTGCAGTATCGTCAATTACGCTTTCAAGGCCGCCCTCGGCTGTATCACCGAAAGCATTTGTAAGAGCTTCTGCCAATTCATCATGATAACGTTCTTTAACCTCCCATCTGGGAACCTCATAACCGTAAAATGAATTAGTATCAGAAACATCAAATACATATCGTAACTTCTGATAACTGCCTGAATAATCAAACAATGCAATACCCGTTGCACCTCGATTAACCCAACGATGCATTTTGTCATTCCAAAAGCCTATCTCTGCACAGGCTGTTGCATCAGGTCTTTGGGAATAGATTAAGATCTGTTCAACGAAGTTGTATTTAAAGTTATTGGACGCTGTTTTCAGAAAAGATGTCCAATTATCAAGATTGCTTGTAACTTTGCCTACTTCATCATTGAACATAGCTGTGATTATCTGCAGCTTACTCGCCATCAGAAATCACCTCACTGTCTGCCTTCTTCTTTTTTGTTGGTTTTTCAGGTTTTGGTTCTTCTGTAGCGAAGGTCATATCTGCGGTAAGAAAGGAAAACAACAAGTTTTCATTTACACATTCCTGAAGCTGTCCTATAAGTTCAATCTCTTTAAAAGAAAGACTTTCTACACCTAACAGCTCCTTTGGTGTCAGATTTTCAAGCTGTTCTTCAGTGTTAATGCCAAGTAAAGCAAGTTTTTCAATTACTTCAAATTTCATTTGAGTTTTGCTTATTTTCATTTTCTTTGCCATTTTTCTTCTCCTTTCCATCGTAGAATTCTTCATATACTTTTTTCCAACAGATATTACACACATATCCGTTTCGGTATCTGCAATTTTTACAACCTAATTCTTTTTCATTAACTTTCATTTCTGACGATGAAGCTCACCGTGCTTCACCTCGCTCGTGCTGTTTAGAATGAATAAACTTGCCTTGCTCGTTATAATTCTGCGGATTAGCAGAAGGGGTATGCCATCCGTTAGTCACACCTCCAAGCATAGCTTTTTCCTGTGCTTTGGTAATGCCCATTTCAGAATTATGTCCATCAGCAAGTTTCTTGTTTTGTTCAGGTGTGTTTCGTTCATCGGTAACATCTGTAAAATGATTTTCACCTTTAACGATGATAACAAGATTCTCTTTTTCGGGATGAATAGCATAGCATAAGTTTGGAAGCGAAGAACGAAGAGGTGTAACCTTACTTCCGTTTCGTTCCATAATCTCTGCAAATTCACAAATGTGATAGAGCCTGTCACCAACCTCTGTGTGATAATCATCTATATATCTGCAAACTTTATCAATTTTTTCTCCGTCAAATCGAGTAATACGAATTTTGTCACCATCGGGTATTCTGAATATTTCTCTGTAATGAGGGGTTATAAACCTGATACCTTTACTTGCCTGAACAAGTTGTGTTTCAAGATAAGACTTTACATAGCAGTAACAGTAAAGGTTATATTCACCCTTATTCGGATTAAGTCTTAACAGATAAGTGTGTTTATCTGTATCAACTCTTACACCAAAATACTGTTTATCAGCTCCGCTATACTGCTTTGCATTTTCGTGGCAATACTTTGAAAGACTTACTCTGTCACCGAGCATTTTGCCGTACTTTTCATCAAGTCGGAGTGTGTTGATAACATCATCAAATTCTTTAGAGAATTCTTCTGTCTTAAAGAAAGAACATATTTCATTCCATGTGGAATAAAATTCTTTTCCGCTTGTACCAAGGTCAGCACGAAGATAACCTATACAGCCTGTCTGCTGATACAACTGATTACTCTGCCTGAAAGTGTATTTCTCAAGGTTGGTAGTAATCGGAGTAACATATAAATCTGTCATCGTGCATCCCTTTCCTTTCTCTTTTCGGCTCGTTCTTTCTGAACCTCATTCAATCTCTGCTTTGCCCATTCAGGGAGATTGTCCTTATCAATGACGCCGAGAATATCACGACGTTCATACCTTGATTCCTTACCACTATACAGATTAGTACAGAAGCAGGCAGAACCTCTTGAATTAGGTTCACAACCAAATCCACCTGTGCAGAGCTGTAACTGCATTGTTGATACCTGATATTCGGGTTTGAATACATCAGCTCTTATAACTACAACCTTATTTTTGATAGAGTCTTCAGACTTAATAACGGTGCATCCATCAGCATAAATAGGTGCAGTATCAACCTCAATTTTTGAGATTTCTTCAATAACAAGTTCAGCTTCATTCTTTATTCGTTCAGCAAAAATCTTTGAGATTTCTGCGTAATCATTTCCGACAAGTGCATCAACATATCTTTCAAATATGCCGTTATTTTCATAGTTGGCAACAACAAATCTTTCATCGGGTGATGCATTAACATCTCTGCCGATTATGATTTCTTTCTTGCCAATTTCAAAGGCGTGGATTACTTCATAAGTTCCCGCCATTCTTTTTTCTTCATTCAAATTCATCATCTCCTTTGATTTACAAAGTAAAGGGCGACTTTTTCAGCCGCCCTTAAAGTGAATTTTTATCGACCTACATACCAATCGTCATAAGCCGAATCTTTGATTATAATTCGATTTGATTTATACTCATTCTTCATCATACCTGAAGGTGTCCACATATCAGTAAGTTCTACTCTTACGATATATTCCCCGTCGGGATACCAAAGAGGAGTAAAGTGAACATTACCATAAGAACCGGTAGCAGAGAAAATCCATTTACCGTTTGAAAGATTAAGTGTAGTTATCTTTCCGCTGTCCTTTGAATATCCGTATTCAGGGAAGTAGGCATAACCATACTGAGGAAGAGTATATGAACCTTCCGGAGCAGACGGATAACTACCGTTTGTTATCTTAACTCCGTTGGTAAGCGACATTGTAATTCCGTAACCTGAGTTCATATACCAATAGCTGCCGTTCTTTGTTGCTGTCTGAGTGTTCTTCGGTTCAATTTTAATTGAGCCACTTGCAAGACCTGTATAATACTGTGTTTTGACAAACTCACCGTTCACATAGGTGTATTCCCACCATTCGCAAGCTGTACCTCTTGTAGAAGTACCTGAGGGAATTTCAAAGCCTGACGGAGATTTCTTCTCGAACTGTGTATCAGGGGTCTGAACAATCTTATACGGTATTGTTGAATAACTCTTTTCAACTTTGTTATATGATGCACCATCATCAACGATTTCTGCTGTTATCT
>JAZORX010000331.1:0-5793 GCA_045656845.1 Acutalibacteraceae bacterium
TGTGACTTTTTCTTTTCTTTGCCAACCTCTTTATATTTGCCCGTGTATTTGAAAAGTTCGTTTTCGCCGGGCAGATAGAGATTTCTGTTTTCAAGACATTTGAATACATCACACTTTGAATTTCCTGAAGCTTTATAAAAATCACTATGCGAATAAATCTTATCAGCCTTACCGTGAACACCTTCGTAAGTTTCGCTCCACATTCTCATATCTTTATCAGAATGTAAATACTGTGATGTTTTATAGATCGGTTCGTTTTTCGGTATATTACCAATGGGCAAGAAGTGATATTCGCCGTATTGAAATGTATTAGGGTTACTCATTGCTTTTTCACATTCCAACGCATCAACAAGCCAACCGGGATAATGTTCGGGTTTTAATATTCCCATAACACTTGCTCTCCGATATTTGAACTCTTTACCTGAATACATCTCTTTAGCAAATACCGATGTTCCAAGTCCACGAGCATTTGCACCGTTTCCACCCGTACACCGTACTATTTGAAAGTGCTCATTTCTATATTCCGGACTTAATTTAGTGGGTTTTATAACAATGATTTCTCCGACAAATGTTTTTTCTCCAATAGGAATACAATGTTCTTCGGAAATCAAGTTCATACTCATATTTTTCCGACTATCAATCAGCTTATCAATTTCTTCAGAGATTCGGTCTGTGTATATTTTAGCTATTTCAACATAATCATTTGAAACAAAGGCATTGATATATCTTTCAAAAATCTCATTACTTTCAAAATCAGCAACAAGATAATAATGCCCATTAGCATCATCCATGTTTTCGCCAAGAACAACTTCTCGTCCACCGATTTGCATAGAATGTTTTATCGTGTAATCTCCGGCTTTTCTGATTTCGTCCATTAGATTCACCTCATTTCATATCGTTTTTATGCCTTGCAGCATATATTTCTTCATAATTGCACGGTGGGTATTTTTCCAAATCTGCCAAATACTGTTCTGTTGTTTTACAAAAAGAACATTTACCGCTTGTGCAAAGCATTTCTTTCAATATCCTACATTTTTCCGGGGTATGGAAGTGACAATTTAATATATTTTTATATTTCATCTTCATCACCGTCCATTGCTTTTAATTCAATCGTGCTTATAATTTTATATCCTCGACTTTTAGCAAGTTCTTTGAGTTCACAAATAAGTTTTTTGCGTTCTTGCCTTTGAACATTCTTTAAGGCTTCGTATGCCGTAGAATCATTATAGCCACTATCATTGAACCTCATATCGGGTTTCTTTGAATTAGGCATAACATCACCTCTCAGATTCTCTTTTTTTACTTTTATTTTGCTTATCAACCTCAGTACCCCAAATAGTAATATCGTTTGGTATTTCGCATTCATTGAGTATTTTAAACAATGTTTTTAAGCTCCCGTGCTTTTTAGAATACTCTTGCATTTCAGTACGATATGGCGTTGCTAATTCTCTACACAAAGAACATTCATTAGTTTTACTGACACAACCATTAACATCTCTGTATGTATGTGGCATATACATCAAGTAGTCGCAACCACATCCTGAACAATGAAAACATTTGTCCTCAACAATTCTGTCTATAATCTCTTTACACTTTTCAGGAAACAATTCCATATTTTTCCTCACAGATTGTTTCTTAACAATAACATATTGAATATTGTTATATCCTTCATAGTATAAAGGTTTAATTATATCTCTGTGTTTTTTTACCACATCGAAAAATTCTTCAAAACCATAGATGTCTTTTCTGTTATCGTTTTTCGCATAAAACAATGTGACATTCTTTTCTTTTCTTGAAAACATAACATCACCTCTCAGGCTCCGGTGGTTTTTTCTTTTTCATCTGTTCATAAAAACGAACTTTATCAAGTCCACGCTCACAAAAATCCTTTTGAGCCGTAAGTAAGCTCGTAAAGTAATGCCCCCAAAAGTAATTGTTTTTATTGGCACACTCCCATGTAACAAACATATTAGGTTTTGTTTCGTGTACGCCGAGTACAATTTCTGATTCTCCGATTGTAATAGAGTTTGTTATAATGTATCCTGCGTTTTTTCTCCATTCCATAGTGTTTACCTCCATAAAAATAGCCGACATACTTTTTATTCGTTGTCGGCATTATCTGTATTAAGTTTTTCAAGGCTTCGTTCCTCCTGACCTGCTACTATAAAGCAACACATTGTTGCTACACCAAAAATGCTTCCGCCAACAAACGAAAGCACTATCCATAACCAATTCAATTTTATCTCTCCATTTCTCTTTGTTTTTTACGATACATTTCTTCAAGCAGCTTATAGATTGTATCTTCAATCTGTTTTTTTGTGTAATTCTTTGGGAAGTATCGTTTAATTTTGTCCTCACCAAGAGTTATCTTAACCTTTTCCGGTTTTTCTTCATTCATTATGGCAATCATAACATCAGGATTTAATGTGCCTTTTTCATATTCTTTACGCATCTTTTTAGCTTGAGCGATAGAGGGAGCCGTATCTTCTGATTCAATAACTTCTAAAACTTCGTTCTGTGCTTTTGAACCGAGATATGAAAGCTCAACGGCAGCATTCATAGCAATGCTCTTGTTATCAACCATATCAAGTAGTTTATCAACTAATTCGGTAAGTCTAACATATCGAGAAATTTGATTTTTACTTTCACCAACTTGTTCCGCTAAAATCTCTCTCGACTCAATTCCTGACTTCCGCCCAAATTGGTCGGAAGTTAAATCTGTGCGTTCTCCTTGCCGTTTCATAGCTTCAAGCTTCATTTGATATGCCTTTGCTTTTTCACTTGGTAAGATGTGTTCTCTCTGTAGATTACTGTCAACAAGAAGTATTATTGCAGTATCATCATCAAGGTCTTTTACTACAACCGGAACTTCCTTAATCCCTGCGATTTCACAAGCTCTTACTCGTCTGTGTCCTGAAAGTATTTCATAGCCACCTTCAGGATGAGGTCTTGCAATTATCGGGGAGAGTATTCCACTAAGCTTGATACTTTCAACAAGTTCGGTCATATTATCGTCATCAACGACCTTAAACGGTTGGTCAGAAAAAGGTTTTAACTCACTAATCGGAGTAGGCTTAATTTCTTCTGTTCTTCTGCCAATATCATCTTTAAATAAATCATCGTATGATTTCAGACCTATGTTTATTCCGTTGTTTGCCATTTTCAAGGACCTCCTTTGTCAAGTTTCGATATGCTTCAGCGGCTTTTCCGTTCTTATCATAAGCAAAAATACTTTTGCCAACAGAAGATGTTTCAGCCGCTTTAATTGAGTGGGGAATTTCCGTTTTGAACACAGTCACATTTTTTGAATAGTTCATTCTGATTACTCTTGAAATATCTTTAGCATAATTTGTTCTGCTATCAACCATTGTCAGCAATATACCACCGATTTTCAGATTGGGGTTAATTTGTCTTTTTACTTTGCTCACGGTTGTAAGAAGCATTTCCAAACCTTTTGCCGGGAGATAGTGGGATTGTACGGGAATAATAACTTCATCTGCTGCAACAAGTGAATTGATTGTCAACATTCCGAGAGAAGGGGTACAATCAATGATTACATAATCGTAAGCATCTTTTACCTTGTCAATGTAGTTTTTCAGAACTCGCTCTCTGCTCATAATGTTTACAAGTGCTGTTTCCATACCTGAAAGCTCAATGTTTGCAGGCACAAGATGAACTCCTTCATCGTGATGCAAAATGCCTTCTGTTTTATTGAAGTCTTGTTCATTAAGTGCCTTTTGCATTAGTGTTGAAAGAGTTACCGACATTCCATCGGGATTTTGATAACCCAAGCTTTCTGTTAAGCTTCCCTGAGCATCGCAAACTATAAGCAGCACCTTTTTACCTTCATTTACAAGACCGATACCCAAGTTTACTGTTGTGGTGGTTTTTCCAACACCACCTTTTTGATTTGCAATCGCAATAACTTTACTCACCATCAAAACATCCTTTCCATTATTTATTAGGGTTTCATAATCTGCTTCCGGATCAACAATCACAATTTCATCATCGTATATTACATGAGCCATCCAATATTCCATTATTGCTTTAATGGCTTCTTGCTTTTGTTTGCTGATCCTTTCTCCGAAAGAGTTGTAATAGTGCTTCAAAGATAATCACCCCCAATTAGCCATATCGTGTTTAACTTTTGCTGAATACCAATTATCGGTAGTTTCAGGGGCACGATATATGGTTGTAATTAAAAATGCCCGTATATTACGGACATTTGAAGCATTTTCGCTCAAAGCGAAATGTATGTATTCAATATGTGAACTGTCTATCTTCAAAAATCTGCTCTTAACAACAGTTTGCGGATATTCTTGTTTATTTATGCGTATAGTTTCTTCTTTACTGCATACAACATCTACCATAAGTGAAACAATCTCATCAAGCCATTCTTTACGGTATCTCTCAACCATAATATCGTATTCTATATTTTCCTTAATAAGTGTTTCGTATGTTTGTCTTTCTCTTATCCATCCCATCGCATCTGAAGTGTCAGATTCTTGTTCTGTTTGTTCGCTGATAGGATATGATAGGATAGTCTTATTAAAATCAGTATTATTATAATCAGTATTATTTGTATTAGTATTATTACCGTTTGATTTTGGAACTTCTTGACTTTCGACATTCATACTTCTTGAAGTTTGATTATCATACTTCCGTGAGTTTGATTTTGGAACTTCCTGATTTATGGTATTCATACTTTCTGAATTCTGATTTTCAAACCTGATTTCCTCAGAGTAGATAAAGTTCTTTACATAGATTATATTTGGCTTTCCTAAACCTTGTCTTTTTCGTTCAATTAAACCAACTATATTATCAAGTTCATCGAGAAGCTTTGCAGCTTTCTGTCTTGCACATCCCATATCTTCAATGATTTCTTCCATTGTATAAATGATATATACCCGGTTATGTTCATCAACCCAACCGTTTCTGTTTGATAAACCCATTCTGTCAAGCATAAGACCATATAATAATTTAGAATCAGTTGACATTACTTTGAACCGAGAATCAGTTATCAATACTTTAGGAATACGGAAGAAGATAAAGTGTTCAGCTTCTGTACCGTAAAAATATTCAAAGTTATATGACATTGTATTCACCTCCTTGTTTTTGGTATAAAAAAACGGATAGGTTTGTGTTCCTATCCGTCAAAAGCCAATATTAAATTATTTGTCGATTTACCTCGCTTTCTGTATCTTTTTGCATTGTTAAATGCTATGTTTTTCAAAAGAAATTCGGACAAAAATCATTGAAAAACCCCGTAGTTATGCGGTTTATCGGCTTTTGTCCTATTATAACACAAGCATCAATTCTTCTTACAATTCCTGTTGCTTTCATATAGAAAATTACTCCTTTTGTTTGATTTACAAATCTATTGTGTGCATCCAAGGAATTTTTATGTAAGGAAAAGATTAGGGAATTTTATCTTTTTTTTACAACTGTCAGTTGTAAAAAATACAAGTGCGGATTAGTTGCAAAATTTTGCAGAAAAATGTATAATTGTTTTATACTGAAGGAGGTATGTTTATGACAATAGGTGAAGCGATAAATAAATTGCGTACTGCGGCAGGATTTTCCCAGGAACAATTTGCTGTGCTTTTTGATGTTTCCCAGCAATCTGTGCAAAAATGGGAAAGCGGTGATTCAACACCGTCACTTGATAAATTAATACAAATTTCCAAACAGTTTGGAGTTTCTTTGGATGCCCTTATTTTGGGAAACGATAACCGCGTGGTGGAGGAAATGAAAAACACCAACATAATCAAGCCGCAGTATGAGAATATAAAC
>JAZORX010000332.1:0-26862 GCA_045656845.1 Acutalibacteraceae bacterium
CGCACTTAAGTTAATCGCACAGGACAGCCTCAAGTCTGAGGTTTCCGAAGCAATCAAAGTCGGTAACACAATCAAAATCTGGGTTAAGATCCGTGAAGGCGAAAGAGAAAGACTCCAGGCTTTCGAGGGTACAGTAATTGCTCGTAAGGGCAGCGGTGTTTCCGAGACCTTTACTGTTCGCCGTGTATCTTATGGCGTTGGTGTTGAGAGAGTCTTCCCGATTCACTCCCCCAATGTTGATAAGGTTGAGCTTATCAGAACAGGTAAGGTACGCAGAAGCAAGCTCTACTATCTGCGTAACAGAGTCGGTAAGGCTGCAAAGGTTAAGCAGCAGATCGGCTAAGCTAAGAGCTGAAGGTACGCAGTGCCGTACCATTGAGGGTATGGGAGGCTTACGCTTCACCATGCCCTTTTTTCAATTTATAACAGATCCGTTTTTCGGTTTATATATCGGAGGTGCGCTATGTTTTTAAGCAAGCGCCGTATGCAGGTTGAGCGCATTGAATATCTTCAGGACGGGCTCACACCTGACCAGGCAAAAAAATACAGAAAAAAATGGCTCAGGGTTTTTGACCTCTGCGGTTCAATCGTGACAGCCATTGTTATAATATTTATCCTCTTCACCTTTGTTCTTCGCCCTGCAAGTGTCGTCGGTGAATCTATGCTTCCGACTCTTCAGGACGGCAACTGGCTTATAACCGTTCCGAAGGATGAATATAAATATGGCGACATCATCGTTTTCACCCCTGACGAGCATATGACCAACTTTGAGGGTGAACCTCAGAATGGCGAGCCTTACATCAAGCGTGTTATCGCTACGGAAGGTCAGTCTGTTGACATCAACTTTGTCACAGGTCAGGTTTTCATCAACGGCAAAGAGCTTGACGAGCCTTATATCCTTGAGCAGACAAGGGAATCTTCCGATGTTGTTTTCCCCGTGGTTGTTCCCAAGGGCAAGGTTTTCGTTATGGGTGATAACCGTAACAATTCAAGAGACAGCCGTACAAGCGGTGTCGGCTTTGTTGATGAGGAAACAATCCTCGGCAAGGTTATTTTCCGCCTTCTCCCTTTCGGAGAATTTGATGTTTACGAAAACTTGAAGTAAGGTGACTGATTATGGAAAACATCCCCGTAACTGAAGAAAACACAACAGAAAAAAAGAAATTCAGCCTCGTTGCAATGGTTTACGACGTCGTTTCAATTTTCACTACGGCTCTCGTCATCATCGCCCTGCTTTTTACTTTTCTCATCCGTTTCGTCGGTGTTGACGGCGACTCAATGGAGCCGACTCTTTTCGACGGAGACTGGCTTGTCGTTTCAGCAGTCAACAGAGAAATAGAGGTTGGCGATATCATTATCAGCACAGAGCCTAATTCATTCAACGAGCCTCTCGTCAAGAGAGTTATTGCAAAGGGTGGTCAGACGGTTGACATCGACTTTGTTTCAGGCACCGTCTATGTTGACAATCAGCCGCTTGACGAGCCTTATATTATGGAGCGTACACACACATCCGAGGGCGTAACATTTCCCCTCACCGTCCCCGAAGGCACACTTTTCCTTCTGGGCGATAACAGAAACAATTCTACAGACAGCCGTTCACAGATGGTCGGCTGCGTTGACGAAAGATATGTTCTCGGCGTTGTAAAGTATCGTTTAGCTCCCGATTTCAAAAAAATTGCTTAAGGGACTGCTCCAACGCAGTCCTTTTTTAGGAGAAAATTATGAGTGATTCACAAAAGCAGGTCGTCCAGTGGTTTCCAGGTCACATGGCGAAAACACGCCGTCTTATCAAAGAAAGCCTTTCTATGGTAGACTGCGTAACAGAAATCCTTGACGCGAGAATACCTTTGGCAAGCCGTAACCCGGAAATTGAGGAGATCACAGCCTCAAAGCCCCGCATCATCCTTCTGAATAAATGCGATATGGCTGATGAAAAAACGACGGCCGATTGGGTAAAATATTTTAAAGCTCAGGGTGCAGAGGCACTCCCCGTTGACTGCCGTTCAGGCAAGGGACTCAACGCTTATCAGCCTCTCGTCCGCAAGGTCCTTGCAGATAAAATCAAGGCAAACAACGAAAAGGGTATGGTCGGCAAATCGCTTCGCGTTATGGTTATCGGCATTCCCAACACGGGAAAATCCTCTTTTATCAATAAAATGGCAGGTCGTGTCCGTGCAAAGGTTGCAGACAAGCCCGGTGTAACGACGAGTAACCAGTGGTTCAACATCGGAAACGGTATTGAGCTGCTTGACACTCCGGGTGTGCTCTGGCCAAAATTTGACGATCCCGTAGTCGGTGATAAGCTTGCTTTCATCGGCTCAATCAAGGATACTGTTCTTGATATCGAAACAATGGCAATCCGTCTTATCGACACCCTTCGTGACGGCTACCCTGAGAGACTTTCTGAAAGATACAAGATTTCGGACTTTGAAGATCTTCAGTCCTGGGAAATCCTCGAAATGATCGGAAGAAAAAGAGGAATGCTCATATCAGGTGGCGAGGTCAACACAGAAAGAGCCTCCGTTATGCTTCTTGATGAGTACCGTGGAGGTAAGCTCGGCAGACTTTCTATGGAATTCCCGAAATTCTAACATTTTTTAATTTATTTTTGATTCGTTCATAAATTAGACAAATTAAGGCTTATAATAGAAAATGAACCGTAGGTTCAAATATCTCTATCCTTTATCAGGAGGGACTACTATGGCAACTGAAAAAATTCTCGTCGTCGATGACGACAATAATATCTGCGAATTGCTTCGCCTTTACCTTGAAAAAGAAGGCTATTCCGTAACAATCGCCAGAACAGGTATGCAGGCTGTCCGTTCTTTTGCCGAGCATCAGCCCGACCTTATGCTTCTCGATATTATGCTGCCTGAGCTTGACGGCTGGCAGGTCTGCAGAGAGGTAAGAAAATATTCAAACAAGCCTATTATTATGCTCACGGCAAAAGGCGAAACCTTCGACAAGGTTCTCGGTCTTGAGCTTGGTGCAGACGATTATATCACAAAGCCGTTTGATTCAAAGGAAGTTCTTGCAAGAATCAAGGCTGTCCTTCGCCGTACAGGCTCAGGCGCAATGGCAGAGACTGTTGAGGAAACCAAACAGGTTTCTTACGACAATCTCGTTATCAACCTCACAAACTATGAGCTTAAGGTAAACGGCAAAAGAGTTGAGGCTCCTCCGAAAGAAATGGAGCTTCTTTATCACCTCGCAAGCAACCCCAACCGTGTTTTCAATCGTGATCAGCTTCTTGACGAAGTTTGGGGCTTTGACTATTACGGAGACAGCCGTACGGTTGATGTACACGTCAAGAGAATCCGTGAAAAGCTCGAGGATGTTTCTGACAAATGGGAGCTTAAAACCGTCTGGGGTGTCGGCTATAAATTTGAAACCAAGGACTGATAGTCTATGGCGAAACCAAAAATCAAAAAAAATACCAAGCTGTTCCGTAAATATCTTTTTGTTATAACTTCCGTTATTCTGATGAGCGTTGTTTTCCTCTGCTCGACCTATCTTTTCCTTGCAGCACGCCATTGGAACTCCGAGCAGCTTGCAACTCTTCAGCATAACTCTGACCTTATTGCGTATAATGTTCAGCAGATGTTTACAAAGCCCGGCAGCGATTACAATACCAATAAAAACGATCGTCACAACCTTGTTATGATATGCAACACGATGAGGACAATGTCTGCAGCGATCGAGGCAGATATCTTCATCACGGATATGAACGGTCAGGTCATCGTCTGCAACGATATGCTTAATGAAAAATTTATCGTTTCGGATAATTATCACTGTTCGATCCACGGCCGTTACCATATCAACAAGGATATTATGACTGAGGCTGAAAAAGGAAATTACAGCGACAGATCAACACTCGGTGGTACATTCCGTGACACTCAGCTCACAACGGCTTCGCCAATTCTCGTCAAAGGGAAGGCTGTTGCCATCGTTTTTGCAACAGAGCCCGTCACATCCAACTGGCACAGCTACGCAAGAAGACTTCTTGAGGTCTTTTTCACGGCAGCAATTCTGGCTCTTATCGTTTCTTTTATAACAGTTTACATTCTTTCCGTCCGTCTTACGAGGCCGTTGCGCCAGATGTCAACTGCCGTTAAGCATTATGCCGAGGGCGACTTCAGCTACAAGGTCGATGTCAAAGGACGGGATGAGCTGACGGAGCTTTCGCAGGCATTCAACAAGATGGCGATGTCCCTTTCAGCGCAGGAAAGCTCCCGAAGAAGCTTCGTTGCGAATGTTTCTCACGAATTGAAGACGCCGATGACTTCTATCGGAGGCTTCATTGACGGAATTCTCGACGGTACAATTCCTCCGGAAAATCAGAGCCACTATCTTAACATTGTTTCCGATGAAGTCAAGCGACTTTCAAGGCTTGTGACAGGTATGCTCAACCTTTCAAAAATCGAAGCGGGAGAAATGCAGATAAACCATAAAAGCTTTGATATGAGTGCCTGCGTTTTCAGAACTCTTCTGAATTTTGAAAAGAAAATCAACGATAAGAACATCGAAATCGTCGGTCTTGACACGATGCAGAGTGCATTCGTCAACGCTGACGAGGATATGATTCAACAGGTTGTTTATAACCTTATTGACAACGCAGTTAAATTCACACCTAACGGTGGATATATTTTCATAAAAGACTATCAGGACAGCGAAAAAACCTTCGTCAGCATCAGAAACAGCGGCGACGGCATTGAGCGCGACGAGCTGAATAAAGTTTTTGAGCGATTTTACAAGGTCGACCGTTCAAGAAGCTACGATGTGAAAGGTGCAGGACTCGGACTTTTCCTTGTTAAGAGCATCATCGAGCTTCACGGCGGTGAAATAAAGGTAGAGAGCAAGGTCGGCGAATATACTGAATTTGCTTTCTGGATTCCCAATCAAAACTAATCTCCTTTCAGAGAGGCAGGATAATTACCATGAACGAAAACGGTAACAACATCAATCCCATCAATGTGCCCGACACGGCAGAAAGTGCAGGCGGTTTCTCCCCTGCGCAAAATCAGGAGCGCACTCAATTTGCAGGATATGCACAGCAGCCTCCCGTAAATAATTACGCCAACCCTGTCCGACCCGTGCAGCCACCCGTTGCTCCTGCAGCACCTGTCACACCGGCAGCTCCCGTAACTCCGGAGCCTTCAAACGGTAAAAAATCAAAAAAGAAAAACAAAGCCAATAAAAACGGTGGCGGCAGCACAAAAGGATTCACCTTTTTCATCGCAGTGTCTCTTGTTATGTCCATCCTCGCAGTTGTGCTTTGCTTCTTTTCCCCTCAGCTCGAAGGTCTTCTGAACAAAGCACCCGACACTCACGAGCCCGGCTCTGACGATACGCATATTCAGATTCAGGAAACCCCTGATTTTTCAAGCGAAAGCAGTCTTTCAACAATTGCGATTGCCGAGAATGCTGAAAAGATCAATGTCGGCATTATGATTTACAGCCAGTCGCAATCTTTCTTCTACGAGTCATCCTCATCCCTTGTCGGTGAAGGCTCGGGAATCGTTATGAGCGTTGATAAATCCAACACCTACACATACATTCTTACCTGCGCGCATGTTATCAGCGACGCATCAAACAGTGGCTACACGATGACTGTGCAGGATGCTGACGGAAACACCTACGACGGAATTATGGTCGGCTTCGATGTGAAAACAGATATCGGTGTTATCAAAATCGCAGCAACAGGTCTTACATCAGCTCAATTCGGAGACTCAACCTCTCTTAAAAAGGGTCAGCGTGTTTACGCAATCGGCAACCCCGGTGGTATGGAATTTTTCGGTTCATTTACTGACGGTATGATCTCTTCAATCGACAGACCTATCAGCAGCGAAGGCGGCTACGAAATGAATTGTATCCAGCACACAACGCCTATCAACTCAGGTAACTCAGGCGGTGCTCTTCTGAATGAATTCGGTCAGGTTATCGGTATCAACTCATCAAAAATTGTCAGCACAGGCTACGAGGGAATGGCTTTTGCAATCCCCATCAAGGACGCTGAGCCTATCATCAACGACATTATTGCTAACGGCCATGTCACCAACAGACCTAAGCTTGGCATTTCTTACACTGTTGCAAGAGAATATCAGCAGTTCGCTATGATAATCAAGCAGAACGATCTTCCTGCAGGTTCTCTTGTTATCCGTGATATCAATCCGGACAGCGCTCTTGTATCAACCAATGTAGAGGTTCACGATCTTATTATCGGTGTAGACGGTGTTGACCTTGATTCACCGGATATCCTTCTTGATAAAATCGAAAACGGCAAGGTTGGCGACGAATTAAATCTCACAATATGCAGAGTTAATCCCAACGACTATTCTGTTTCCACATTCACTGTTAAAGTAAAGCTCGTTGCAGATAAGGGCAACTGATAAAAAACAACAAGCACCCACTCTTGGGCATTTAAAGACTTATGTGAGTCTGCCCCGGTGGGTGCTGTCTGATATAAGGAGATATTATGAAAGATATTGTAACTCTCGGCGAACTTCTTATTGATTTCACATCCTGTGGAAAAAACAGCCAGGGTCAGCGACTTTTTGCACAGAATCCCGGTGGTGCACCCGCTAATGTTGCCGTTGCAGCCGCAAGGCTTAACGCAAGCACAGCTTTCATTGGCAAAGTCGGAAACGATATGCACGGCAGGTTTCTTGCCGAAACGCTTGAAGAAAACGGCGTTGACTGCGAGGCTCTTATTTTTGACAAAGAGCATTTCACAACGCTCGCCTTCGTTGACATCGGAAACGACGGAGAAAGAGAATTTTCCTTCGCAAGAAAACACGGTGCAGACAAAATGCTTTGCATCGATGATGTCCCCACAGACAAAATAACAGAATGCAGGATTTTTCACTTCGGATCAGTTTCTCTGACAGATGAGCCTGCAAGAAGTGCAACCCTTTTTGCCGCTGAGAAGGCAAGAAACGAAGATGTTATCGTTTCGTATGACCCTAACTACAGAGCCTCCCTCTGGGAGAGCGAAGCTCAGGCAGAAACCGTGATGCGTTCTGCGCTGAAATTTGCAGACCTCGTTAAGATTTCGGACGAGGAAACAACTCTCCTTACGGGAGAATCAGACTTTCGCAAGGCAGGAGAAGCACTTGTGCGTAACGGAGCAAAAATTGCCGTCGTCACTCTCGGCAAGGACGGAGCTTTCGTCTGCACAAAGGACGGAAGCATCAGATCTGACGCTTTCAGGGCAGATGCCGTTGACTGCACGGGTGCAGGTGATTCCTTCTGGGGTGCATTTCTTTTTAAAATCGCTCAGTCGGGCAAGAAGCCTGAAGAGCTTTCTCTTGAAGAGCTTAAGGATTTCGCAAGGTTCGCAAACGCTGCGGCAAGCTTCTGCGTTGAGCACCACGGTGCTATCCCCTCTCTGCCGACAATCGCAGATGTTGAAAAAATCCTTCTTTAAAAGTGCAACAAAAAACGACCGGGAAAAACCCGGTCGTAATTTTTATGTACTGAAATTATTCAGCAGCCTCTTCTGATTCGGGCCAGCTGATTTCATAGTTAGCTGTTGAATTGAACTTGAAGGTAACAGCTGTATCAGCAGCGATCTCATTCTTGAGAGTGCCCTGACCTGTAACCTTTGTTTCGATGTTAACTTCACGGCTGAGCTCAAGCTTTGTTACATGGTCTGTCTTCTTATCAACAACCATCTTGATTGTGCCGATGCCGTAAGTTGCATCATAACCGTCAACAGTGATGAAATCCTTATAACCGTCAAACTCTTTAAGGATTTCGCCATCCTCAGTAATCTTATAGAGCTTACCGTAGATGCTGTTTTCCTGGTCGGGGTTTGTTTCAGGGTTGATCTTGATCATAATTGTGTAGTGTGAGTCAGCACCGTTATCTGTGATAACAGCTGAACGGACATCTGCAAGGTTAAGAGCACCTGCTTTGTCTGAACCCATAAGCGGGAAGCATTCCTTCGGATTTGAAGGCTCTTCCTCATTGTTTGTTGAAAGGTCGTAACCATTTGATGTAGCCTTATCTGCGAAGAGCTTGATAAGAGACTTGATGGTTTCATTGTCACTTTCAACATCGTTAATATCGTGATCAAGCCAATACTTCATTTCGTTGAAGCCGTTCTTTTCATCCTCTTCAACGCTCTTAGCTGCCTTTGTTGCTGCCATAAGCTCGTTGAATCTTGCAACAACCTCTGCCTTACCTTCGGGGTCACCCGAAACAATAGCGATAGTTGTGGTTGTTTCCTCTTCTGCAGAGCCTGTGCTACAAGCACACAGAGAAAGAGTCATAACTGCAATCAATGCAAGAGCAATTAATCTAATAAGTTTTTTGTTCACGAACAATCCACTCCTTGTCAGATTTCTGTATATTGTTGATTATAACACAAATATCTGATAATTCCAATAGTTTTTATAAAAATTATCAAATTCCCTGCTCATCGAAAACAAATGCTGCTTCAAGAGCGATTTTAAGACCTGTTTCAAGCGTTTTCGGGTCAAGATTATCCTCTGTATCGAGTCTTGTGTGGTAATATCTTGCCGGAGACGGATCCATAGCCGTAAAAGCTGAAGCAGGAATACCTGCCTGAGACATAGCTGCTGCATCGGTCGAGCCGAGCTCAATTGCCTTGATAGGCACATCGTGGCCGACATTCTTAGCAGCTGTCTGAAGGAGCTTTGCAACACGCTTGTCATTCTTGACCATACCGGTCATATCCTTATCGTAAATCGCCATAAAGTCGATTTCACGGATTGTGTCAAGAGAGATAAACACGGTTTCAACGCCATCGTTTCTGATTTCGTCTGCGTGAGCCTTTGCCCATGCCTTTGAACCACGAAGACCTGCCTCTTCGCCACCTGCCATAAGTGCTACAACCTCAGTGTTTTCAAATCTGATATTGTTAGCATCCATAAACTTGATAACAGCTGCAGAAAGCATACAGCCTGAGAGGTCGTCGTTTGCACCTGTTACGGGGTTTTTATAGTTGCAGAAGAAGATCGCTGCACCGAGAACGGGAACTGTTACATACATAGCAACGGAAATGATCTTTATTGCAAGGTTGCTGCCCATCCAGATGATGCCGATGCCTTCGCCTGAAACGATGCCGTAAATTCCGCCACCGACACTCAGAAGGACTGCGATAACTGCCGTTACGATAATACCTACAACTGCGGGTCTGCCACCGTGGTAAGTGTATGTCCACTCAAAAGCTGAGTCAACATGGCCTGAGAAGATGATTCTTCTCTTTGTTTCGCCCGATGCTTTTCGTGTACCCGTAACATTCATCGAAGTCTTTTTGGGGAAGAATACATCAAGGACGGGTTTGTAAAAAATAAACTCTGCGAGGATGATAAACAATGTAAGGCAGCCGATTGCAACAGATGCAACGGGGATGCCGAAAGTGAACAATGCTGCAGAAAGGATAAGAAGAACAGCACCCAACGGTACCCAGGACATAAAAGCCTTATCCGAGCATTTGTACTCCTCTTTCAAAACTGTGTCGCAGGTTGTCTCAAGCTCTTTTGCAAGATATTCCTGCGCCTTGAGCTCGGCCTCGCTACCTACGGGACGCGGACCGAAATTTTTACACATTGTTTTGATATGCTTGATGGCATAGTTTGTGTAAAGTCTGACTTCGGATTTGTAATTTCCGACGCTTTCTGTTGATTTCATAAGCAACATTCCTTTCAATATCTTTGCTGATGTTGCAAACATCTGCATGGTTTTTATAAAAAGCAATTTCAGGGAAATTAATCTGCTTTCCTTGACAATTGCCTGAAATGCGAATAGAATAATATATAGTATGTAATAAAAAAGGATGATTTGATGAATAAAAAAATTACACCAAAGGTGATTAAGATAATAGCTTTGCAGGCTGCTATCGTAATCCTTACCGTTTCAGTTTTCGGAGGTGCCGTTATAACACATCAGAAATACAAGGCTACTCTTGAGGGTGCTCCGTCCGTCAGCGCAACTCCGGGCACTCACGAAAAACCTTCGCTCAATTCCTCTGCGGTGCAGCCAACCGTTCCCGGTGTAACAATGACAACCGGATCAACCACCGGAAGCTCTGCTCCGAGTGATCCTTCAGATCCGTCTTCACCGTCTGATCCTTCCAAGCCTTCGGATTCACCTTCAGAGGATCCTCAGACTCCCGACGAAGAAAACTCTCAGTATCCGTATGCTTACGCAGGATTCACTCCGCAGATAACGAATGTCAATGCAGACCTTTCAAGGTTCATCGTTAACGGAAGCTACTCTCTCCCTGCCAACTACAAGCCGACTCTTGCAGAAGCCGTCAAGGGCTCGGGCGTTTATCTCGACTACCGTGTCGCTCCTTACTATCAGCAGATGTATGATGCAGCGAAGGCTGACGGAATCACGCTTACTCCCGTTTCCGGCTACCGTTCATACGAGAGACAGAAAAACAATTTTGAAAACAGAATTCAGTCTCATATGAACGAGGGACTGGACAGAACAGAAGCTACAAAAAAAGCAGCAACGGTCGTTATGGTCCCCGGCTCAAGCGAACACAACGCAGGTCTCGCAATGGATATCTGCTCACTCGCTGAAAGCTTTGAAAACTACAAGGAATTCGAATGGCTCGACGCTCACGCAGCAGAGTACGGTTTCATTCTCCGTTATCCCAAGGACGAACACTCAAAGGCTATAACGGGAGTTGTTTATGAACCGTGGCACTACAGATTTGTAGGTGTTGAAGCTGCCAAGGAAATCAAATCAAGAGGAATTACTCTTGAAGAATATGTTGGCGTAGCATAATGATCAAAGAGTGGAGAAATCCACTCTTTTTTATTTATCCTTTATATCTGCTCTTTTAAGCACTTTCATAAAGGTTTTGAAAATAATCTTCAGATCAAAAATAAAGCTCTGTTTTTCGATATACTCTTTATCAAGCAGAGCTTTTGTTGCGTCATCAATATTATCTCTGCCGTTGATCTGTGCATATCCCGTTATTCCGGGACGGACGCTGTAAACCCCGTACTTCTCGCGAAGCTCACGGATTTCCTTTTCTGCAGGGATAAGAGGACGGGGACCTACAAGGCTCATCGTTCCGTTGAGGATATTGAAAAGCTGTGGCAGCTCGTCAATACTCGTCAATCTGAGGAACTTGCCCGTCTTTGTTATTTTTTCGTTTGCATCAGCAAGATCTGCCGTTGCAATATCTCCGACTCCGTTTTTCATCGTGCGGAATTTATAGACCGTAAAAATCTTATTGTCCTTTCCGACTCTCTCCTGCTTAAAAAAAACAGGTCTTCCGTCAGTAATAAGAATCAACAGCGACACAAAAAGAAAAAGCGGTGAAAGAAATATGACAGCAAAAAAGCTGACAAAAACATCAAAAAATCTCTTCAAAAGCTGCACCTCCGTTCAGATGCATTGGAATCAGGTTAATCTGTTCCAGAGAATGTAATCATCAATCAATACTGCTCTGACGGGAGCTCCGTCGATAGCACCCATTTTTACGGGCAGGGCGATAAGGTAATAGTCGCCCGGCTCAACAGCCGAAAGGTCAAGGTTTTCAAGCACTGCAACTCCGTTTTGTAAAAAAGCTTTGTGCGTCTTGAGCTGACCACCTGACTTTCCTATCGAATCGGCATCCGTACCAATGAGACAAAGACCCGTATCAAGAGTTTCGTAGGCTGCGCTCTCCATAAAGAACGATTGTGCATCGCCCTTTATTAAAAGTCTTGTGCATTTTTTAGGAAAATATTTATTGACATACTCGCCCGTTATAACTCCGGGAGGCACTTCAATAACCGTGCACTGACCGATGAATTTATTAAGGTCGACCTCGTCAATGGTCTCTCCGCCTTCAAGGAAATGCCACGGTGCATCTGCATGGGTAGCAGTATGAACACAGGCATAAACAGCAGAGAGGTTGCACTCGTCGCCGTTTTCAATCCTCTGAACGGCGTCGAGCCTCGTTTCAGGGTCTCCGGGATATTCAATTGTCGTGAGCAAGGGTCTCGAAATGTCAACAATATTCATATCTTCAGATCCTTTAAAAATTAATCTTTATTAAGCTCAGAAAGTGACATCTGCTTCAGGTAAGCGTTGATGAAGCCATCAATCTCACCATCCATAACAGCGTTGATGTTACCGATTTCGAAGCCTGTTCTGTGGTCCTTTGCAAGTGTGTAAGGCATAAAGACATAAGAACGGATCTGGCTGCCCCAGCCGATTTCCTTCTGCTCACCCTTGATGTCTTCAATCTTGTCAAGATGCTCTCTTTCCTTGATTTCAAGAAGCTTTGATTTAAGCATTCTCATCGCAACCTCACGGTTCTGATGCTGGCTTCTTTCAACCTGGCAGGAAACAACGATGTTTGTCGGGATGTGGATAAGACGAACTGCAGATGAAGTCTTGTTAACCTTCTGTCCACCTGCACCTGATGCACGGTAAACCTCCATCTTGATATCATCGGGGCTGATATCAACCTCAATTGTATCGTCGATTTCGGGCATAACCTCAAGAGATGCGAAGGATGTGTGTCTTCTTCCCGATGAGTCAAACGGAGAAACACGGACAAGACGGTGAACACCTGCCTCGCTCTTCATATAGCCGTATGCGTTTTCGCCCTCAATACGGAGAACTGCAGACTTAAGACCTGCTTCGTCACCGTCAAGGAAGTCGATCATACTTACCTTGAAGCCATGCTGCTCACCCCAACGGGTATACATTCTTACGAGCATCTGATTCCAATCCTGAGCCTCTGTGCCACCTGCACCTGCGTGGAAGGTGAGAACAGCATTCTTCATATCGTATTCACCTGAAAGAAGGGTGCTGAGAGTCTGCTTATCAAGCTCTTTTTCAAACTCGTCAACGCTTGACTTGCATTCGTCAAGCATATCGAGGTCTTCTTCCTCATCAGAAAGCTCAATCATCGTAAGAGTATCTTCGTAATTTGCTTTAAGATTTTCATACTTTGAAATTTTATTTTTGAGTGCAGCAATTTTCTGCAAAACAACCTGAGTGTTTGCAATATCGTCCCAGAAACCGTCCTGAGCCGTCTTCTCCTCAAGAGAAGCAACCTCTGCCTTCATTGAATTTAATCCGAGTGCCTCGCCAAGCTCTGCAAGCTTATCTTCAAAGCCGAGCAAGTAGAGTCTCAATTCTTCAAACTGTACCATTTTTATACCTCTCATATCACAGCACATATTTTTACTAAATAATTATACTAGAAAAAACCTCTTATGTAAAGACATAGATTTTAATGTTGTTTTAAAAATATTTAAAAATAGTCTACACTATTGCAAAAGATTGTGATATAATATAAATGAAAAAATTTACAATCCGGTGGGATACAATGTTTTATGACAACAAAGTGTGCGACGGATGCTCCGAGGTTATGCTTGAAGGCGACGATATAGTCGTCTGCCCCGAGTGCGGAACACCCCAGCACAGAGAATGTTACAATAAGAATAACGAGTGCGTCAACGCTCATCTTCACACAGAAGGCTTTGACTGGAGAAAGACGCACGAGGCTGAAAACCCGGCACCTGAAGCTCCCGAAGAGCCCGTTGAAAAAAGCGAGACCTCCGAAGAGCCGAAGAGGGAATTCACCTTCGGCACAGAGGGCGAAATTCCCGACATTCCGATTCCCGAATTCCGTTTTGACGGAATGTTCGTCAACGGAAGAGCATACAGTGCAAACGAGGATCTTGGCGGTGCAACGATCAACGAAGTTGCAACCTACACTCAGGTCAATTTCAAGCACTATATAAAAAGGCTTGTTAAAAACCGACACAAGAAATCGTTTTTCCTTTCATGGAACTGGGGCGCATTCTTCTTTGGCCCTGCGTGGTTTTTCTACCGAAAGCTTTACAAGCTCGGAGCAATCCTCCTTGCGCTTGCAGTTTCGGCAACGATAGCAATCTCTCCGCTTCTGCCCGCAATCAACAATGCAGCGACTAAGCTTGAGCCTCTTTACACTCAGTTTTATGATGCTATCAAAACAAACGCAACCTCCCCGACAGAGGAAACGCAGGCAGAGGTTGAACGGCTATCCTACGAAATAACGGCAATCGCCAAAGGTGTTATGCCGCACACTCTCGCTGTTTTTGCAGCAACATATCTGGTTGCACAGATAATACCCGCGCTTATCGCCAATTTCTTTTACCGTAAAAAGATGTTGGAGGATATAAAATTTGCAAAGGAAGCCACCTCCGACCCGAAGGTGCTCCGATATTCACTGATCCGCCGAGGTGGCGTATCATTCCTTGCAGGTCTTTTCGCAAGTCTTGCGGCAACTCACCTGCCGGACATTATTTTATCTATTGTTAGTTATATAAACTAATATTCAGGAGGAGTTAACAATGAAAATCAAAAAGGCTATTATCCCCGCAGCAGGCTTGGGCACAAGAGTTTTGCCCGCATCAAAGGCAGTTCCCAAGGAAATGCTCAATATCGTTGACAAGCCGGCTATCCAGTACATCGTAGAAGAGGCTGCTGCTGCAGGTATTGAAGACATTCTTATCATCACAAACCGTGGTAAGGGCGTTATTGAAGATCACTTTGACCACAGCTATGAGCTTGAGGACAAGCTTTCAAAGAATCCTTCAAAGAAGGATCTCTACGAGGATGTTCTCGCTTGTTCAAATATCGCAAATGTTTATTTCATCCGTCAGAAGGAGACAAAGGGTCTCGGCCACGCAATTATGTGTGCTAAGAGCTTTGTAGGCAACGAGCCTTTCGCAATCCTTTACGGTGACGATGTTATCATCAACAACGAATACCCCGTAACAAAGCAGCTTGTTGATATTTATGAGAAGACAGGCAAGGGCGTTGTAGGTGTTAAGGAAGTGCCGAGAAAGGACGTTCCGAAGTACTGCTCACTTGATGTTACACACCACGAGGATAACGAAAAGGTTATGGATGTACACAACATCATCGAGAAGCCGACAGACGACCAGATTATGTCCTGCTACTCAATCCTCGGCCGTGTTGTTGCTCCTCCGCAGGTATTTGATTACCTTGCAGAAGACCTTGCAAACACTCCCGAAGGCGAAGAGCTCTACTTCACAGACACTCTTACCCGTCTCGGCAAGGAAGGCAACCTTCTCGCTCTTGATTTCGACGGCATCCGTTACGATATGGGTAACAAGCTCGGAATCATGAAGGCTAACTGCGAAGTTGCTCTTGCTCATGACGAGATCGGTGAAGATTTCAAGGCTTATATCAAGGACCTTGCAGCTCAGTTTTAATTGAACATAAAAAAATCAGGACGGGAGAAATCCCGTCCTTTTTTATATCTATATGCGCAAAAGCTGTTTTTTAAGTCTGGCAACAAAATTAAGCCTTTTGAAAAAGATCTCTGCAAAAACTATTTCAACAAAAATCATAACGACTATCTGCCACACTCTCGTCACAATCAGCAACCTGAAAGAAGAATGGTAAAGCAAGCTCAGCCACAAGGTATTAAGCAGAAGTCCGCAGACAACCTGCTCGATAATAACGCCCGATGCGATCTTTGCCGTTGAGATTTTCCCTCCGAGAGATATGCCATAGATAAATCCCGAGAGGGCTGCCGTTGCCGTAAATCCGGGAAAAAACGGACCTGAGGGAAAAAGCATTGCACCAATGAGATCGCTGACAAGTGCAACTATAACACCACCCGAAGCACCGTAAAGGTAACCTGCAAACATCAGCGGCACAAAAGAAAAGCCTATTTTAAGAAACTGAAGATTGATTGAGAGAAATCTCGAAAGAACCACCTGCAGAGCAATCAGAACCGCCATCGATGCAATCCTGACCGTAGCTTCTCTTCTTCTTAACTGTGTTTTTGAATACTCTTTCTTAGCCAAAAAAACAACCTCCCATCATCCTTAGTGAATAATAGGGAGGTAACTCTATCTCGATACTATTCAGCGGGATGCGACGGTTTTTCGCAAGTAACCTTTTACATCCGGCAGACAACTCCCCGTCCTGCCGTGTTTAACAATCAACCGTCTACTCTGAAATTTATTTTGAAACAATTATATACCAATTTTCAAAAAAGTAAAGTATTATTTTTCAGAAAAGCCTTCGACCTTCATATATGCCTTTGACTTGGACTTTATATAAAGAGTCAGAAGCACTCCGAAAGGAATTGCAAGAACCGTCATAAACTTCTTCGGCGATTCCTTGATGAACTTCCCGTTTCGGCTGATGATTGAGCTTGAAACATAATGGATACAATTTCTGAAAACATCCTTTATGTCGTTGCTTTCCTTCATACTTTCTTTTCGTACAAACGCAAAACCCTTGGGGTTTCTGAGATACTGCCTGAACATATTGGTGCTCGAGCCGTCCTGCTGATACTCAACGACGCAGACAGGCTCATTTAAGATAACGAGAGTGTACTCCTTATCGGCTTTTTCGTATTTATAAGCCAGAGAAACATATTTCTCGCCCTCAAAGGTCGGATACGGAGGATATTTATTCATAACATCGTTACGGTAAATGAGCTTTTTATCGCCTTTTCCTCCACGCTGATAAAATCCACCGAGGGTTGTATCAACACGGTCAGTTTCAAGCTCTGTGCCGATAACCTTTCCACCTTCAAGAATATCAAGCGCAATTATTCCTGCGTATTTTTCGTCACGGTGCTTTTCCCAGCAGGCAACAATTTTTTCAACGGCATCGTCCGTCATATAGTCATCAGAGTCGATACAGACAGAAAGCTCTGTGTCCATATTTTCATAGGCAGAGTTGTGTGCCGTGTGCATACCACCGTTTTCTTTGTAAACATATCTTATTTCAAAGCCGTTGTCCTTCTTCTGCCATTCTTTGATAAGCTGAGCCGTGTTATCCGTTGACCCGTCATCAATAACAAGCCAGACAAAGTCCTTACTCGTCTGCCTCAGAAGGCTTTCATAGCAAAGATGGATCGAATAATCTCTGTTATACGCAGGGGTAAAAACTGTCAGCGTTTTATTTTTTACATTCATTTAAGTAAAACTCCTCAAGCCATTCGGCATTTTCTTTTATGTCAAACCTTGCCGCGGAAATTTCTTCATATGTGTTTTTTCTCTCGTATCCCTCTGCATACTTCAGAACCTTTTCTGCCCAGAATTCTGCGGATTTTTCAAGAGAAACCGTTTCAACATTCTGCGTAATTTTACAGTCATCGGGAATCGACTCTGAAATTACACACTTAATTCCTGAAGACTGTGCTTCAACAAGAGTTACGGGTAAGCCTTCATAAAGTGACGGAAAAAGGAAAACATCCGAAGTCCGCAGGATATCGTCAACATCGCTGCGCAAGCCCATAAAGCGAACACTTCCGTCAAGCTGAAGGTCGCTTACCTTCTGCCTGATTTTCTCTTCAAGCTCGCCTGCACCAACGAGAAGCAGAACAGCGTCTTTATTTTTCTTGTTTATCTCTTTGAATATATCGATCAGGAATGTATGATTTTTCTGTGAATTGAATCTGCCGACATGGCAGATGACAAACTTACCTTCAAGGTCAAGCTTCTTTCGCATTTCATCGGCCTTCTGCCCGTCCCACGAAAACTTATGCGCATCAACAGCGTTATTCATCATAACGAAACGGTCGCTGTTTTCCTTGCCGAAAAGCCAGTTGCCTGCCTCGACTCCACAGATAAACATATGGTCCGTATACTTTCTTATCTTATGCTTGAAATAGTTACGGACAAGATCCTTCGCCTTTTCGACGATGGTTTCGTCGCTGAAGTGAGGAGCATTATGAGCATGGCAGACGGTGCATTTTATTCCTCTCGCCTTCGCTTCGCGAAAAACATAATAACCAAGCTCGGACATATGAGAATGAATGACGGAATATTCCTTATGCTCATCGAAAAACTTTGCAACAGCCTTTTTGTATTCACCGAAATGACCCGGCTGCACGGGAGGCATACGGTAAATCCTTCCGCCGAGTGCTTCAATCTCGTCGTCATAGGCGCCCCGTTCCTCGCGGTGCACCATAAAATCAAACTGTACCTTTGATCGGTCAATGTTGCGATAATAATTCATAACCATGGTTTCAGCTCCGCCACGGTTCATAATTGTAAAAAGATTCAGTATTCTGACAGGGTCGCCCATAGTAACTCTCCCTTCAGAGTTTTTAATGCTTTTATTATACAATCATTTTCCTTTTTTGTAAAGGACGCAAAAAGACCGTCGGAAAAACCGACGGTCAGATTGAAAATTGAATTACATAAGGCTGTTGTAAAGAGCTGTGATCTCTTCAACGCTTGTGTCGCGCGGGTTACCCGGACGGCAAGCATCGTCGAATGCTGACTGTGCAAGGAACGGAATATCCTCTGCCTTAACGATATCTTTAAGGTCTGCAGGGATACCAACATCTGCAGAAAGCTTCTTAACAGCGTCAACTGCTGCCTTGCGATACTCTTCAACGCTCATATTCTCTGTGCCTTCAACACCCATTGCCTTTGCGATGTCTCTGTACTTCTCGCCTGTTTCAGGAGCATTATACTCCATAATTGTCGGAAGAAGGATAGCGTTAGCAACACCGTGAGGTGTATCGTAGAGAGCGCCGAGAGGATGAGCCATTGAGTGAACGATACCAAGACCGACATTTGAGAAGCCCATACCTGCAACGTACTGACCGAGAGCCATTCCCTCTCTGCCTTCATCTGTGTTTTCAACAGCACCGCGAAGGCTCTTTGCGATGATTTCGATAGCCTTGATATGGAACATATCTGAAAGCTCCCATGCGCCCTTTGTGATGTAGCCTTCGATTGCGTGTGTAAGAGCGTCCATACCTGTTGCTGCTGTGAGACCCTTGGGCATTGAAGCCATCATATCGGGGTCAACAACTGCTACTACGGGGATATCGTGAACGTCAACGCAAACCATCTTACGGTTCTTTTCAACGTCTGTGATAACATAGTTGATTGTTACCTCAGCTGCTGTACCTGCTGTTGTCGGAACTGCGATGATGGGAACGCAGGGCTTAGTTGTCGGAGCAACGCCCTCAAGAGAGCGGACATCTGCAAACTCAGGGTTTGTGATGATGATGCCGACTGCCTTAGCTGTATCCATTGAAGAGCCGCCACCGATAGCAACGATGCAATCTGCGCCTGCTGCCTTGAAAGCCTCAACGCCTGCCTGAACGTTTTCGATTGTCGGGTTCGGCTTGATGTCGCTGAACATAACATATTCAACGCCTGCTGCCTCAAGAACGTCTGTAACCTTCTTTGTTACGCCAAACTTGATAAGATCGGGGTCAGAAGCAACAAAAGCCTTTTTGAATCCACGAGCCTTGATTTCGTCGGGAATAGCGTTGATAGCGCCCTTGCCGTGGTATGATGTTTCGTTAAGTACAAATCTGTTCATTGGTTATCATTCTCCTTTTGCCTTTTGGCTAATTTAACAAGTATATTATAATACCGTTTGACGCAAATTTCCATTGACAAATTGTTAACAATCCGTATAAATTTTATGGTTATTTTGCCGATTTTTTTCAGGGTATAATTTTACCCACCACATCTTGTATCTTCAGCAAAAACAAGACCTAAACTGCAAATTTTTTACCCCGAAAGATGGCAAAAAAGCTTGACTTTATTCACTTTTATATGTATAATATCAAGGCTGTGAAATTTTCAACACAGCATCCTTGCCACTTCGGTGGCCAAAAGACCAGAAGGAGGTGCTTTTAGAATGGCAGTAGGAAACTATGAGGCAATGCTCGTTTTCTCCGTTAAGGAGAGTGAAGACGCAGCTAAGGCTCTCGTTGAGAAGTTCAAGGCTCTCGTTGAGAAGAACGGTACTGTTGAAAGCGTAGATGAGTGGGGCAAGAGAAAGCTCGCTTATGCTATCGACTACGAAACAGAAGGCTATTACGCTCTCTTCAACTTCAGCTCAGAGCCGGAGTTCCCCGCAGAGCTCAGCCGTGTTCTTAACATCACAGACGGCGTGCTTCGTTCACTTATAATCAAGAAATAAGGGAGGAAGCGACATGATTAACAATGTAGTATTGATGGGTAGACTTGTCGCAACTCCTGAGTTGCGAAATACCCAGACAGGTGTTGCCGTAACATCTTTCACCATCGCAGTTGAGCGTTCATTCGCTCGTGCAGGTGAGCAGAGACAGGCTGATTTCATCGATTGCGTTGCATGGAGAAATACCGCTGAATTTATTTCAAAGTATTTTCAGAAGGGCTCTATGATCGCAGTTACAGGTTCAATCCAGACCCGCTCTTACGATGACAAAAACGGTAACAAGAGAAAGGCAACGGAAATTATTGTTGACCAGGCAAGCTTCTGCGGCTCAAAAGCAGAAACAGGCTCTTCAGGTTACTCAGCTCCGTCTGCTATGCCTGCAGCTCCCTCATTCGCTACAGCAACTGAGAGCGATTTCGAGGAGATCACAGGCGACGATGATTTGCCGTTCTGAGCAAGTCATCCTGACTAAAATAGGAGGTATTTTACAATGGCTTATGATAAGAACAACGGCCGTCCGAACAGAAAGGGCCGTAAAAAGGTTTGTTCATTCTGCGTTGATAAAGTAGAGGCTATCGACTACAAGGATATCAACAAGCTCAACAAGTACACTTCAGACAGAGGCAAGATCCTTCCTCGTCGTGTTACAGGTACTTGCGCTAAGCATCAGAGAGAGCTTACAACAGCTATCAAGCGTGCTCGTCACGTAGCTCTTATGCCTTACTCAGCAGACTAATTAAATCAATCACACCGCAGGTCTCCGGACTCTGCGGTGTTTTTCTTTTTTCTTCTGAAAATTTGACTTTTTCACCGTTTTTCGGTATAATTATTGACAGTTGTTTTGATTTCGACATTTTCTAGTAAGCTTTTATATTTATCTTAAATAGTCAGAAAATCAAAAAGGAGTATCGGCAATGACCAAAGATTTCAAATATACCGGATACAACAAAAGTCTCAAAACAAATTCACGGTTACTGAGAAGCGCTATGACTCCTGAAGAAAAACAATTATGGTATCATTTTTTAAAAAATTATCCTATCAGATTTAACCGACAGCGACCGATAGGCAATTATATAGTTGATTTCTACTCATCCAAAGCAAAAATCGCTATTGAAATCGACGGCTGTCAGCATTACGAAGAAGCAAATTTCGCTGCAGACATCGAGCGAACGAGGTTTATCAACAATCTCGGTATAGATGTTATCCGATTTTCAAACAGTGACATAAAAACAAATTTCGAAGGTGTTTGCTTATATATCGATAAAACAATCTGCGATAAATTAGGTTCAGAGAGTCATCTTGTTTGATTTTCAGGTCGCTTCGCGACACCCATCCGCCCTGTCGGGCACCTTCCCTTTCAGAGAAGGTCGCACCATTTCAGCCTTGCAACATCAACTTGTAACTCTGCTCTTACTCACCTTTTGTATTTCCCCTGAAAGGGGAAATGTCGCAGCGCGACAAAGGGGTCCCGAAGGGCAATTTTTGTTTTTTATTAAGTTAAATAAATTTTTTCAGGAGAGGTATTTATATGACAGAAAGCATCAGATCAGGTTTTTCTGCGGCATACGCATGGTTTGAAAAAGCCGTTGACTTCACAAACAACGCACTTTACACTTACATCCTTATAATCCTTCTCGTTCTCGCAGGTCTTTACTTCACAGTGAGAACGCGTTTTGCGCCCTTCCGCCTTTTCGGCGAGCAGATCCGTTCCGTTATGGAAAAGCCCTCAGACGGAAAGAATGTTTCTTCCTTCCAGGCCTTGATGGTTTCGACGGCATCACGCGTCGGCACGGGAAATATCGTCGGTGTTTCAACGGCTATCTGCCTTGGCGGCTTCGGCTCGGTTTTCTGGATGTGGGTTATCGCTATCATCGGCAGCGCATCTGCATTTATTGAAAGCACGCTTGCACAGATTTATAAGAAAAAGGGTCCTGACGGCTGTTACGGTGGCCCTGCGTATTACATTCAGGGAGCTTTGAAAAACCGACCTCTTGCAATAATTTTCTCTGTTCTTCTTATTGCAACATACGGTATCGGCTTCAATATGCTCGCTTCTTACAATCTTCAGTCCACTTTTTCAGGATACGGCTTTTATAACGAATCAACTACTCCGTGGATAATCGGTGCAGCTGTTGCAGCACTCGTTGCCCTCTGCCTTTTCGGTGGTGGCAAGAGAATCGTTAAAATCACAAGTTTTCTCGTTCCTATTATGGGCGTTGCGTATATCCTCGTTGCTCTCGTTGTAACAATATTGAACGCAAAAATGCTCCCATCCGTTCTCAGCAGAATTTTCAGTGAAGCTTTTGATTTCAGTGCAATCTTCGGCGGTTTTACGGGTTCCTGCGTTATGTATGGTATCAAGAGAGGTCTTTTCAGCAACGAAGCAGGTGTCGGCTCTGCCCCCAATGCTTCAGCCTCAGCAGATGTTAGCCATCCTGCAAAACAGGGTCTCGTTCAGGTGCTTTCAGTTTTCATTGATACGATTCTCATCTGCTCGGCAACAGCATTTCTCTGTATGTGCTCAGGTGTTGAGCCTACAGAAAAGCTTTCGGGTGCACCATATGTTCAGGCGGCGCTCAGCGCAAACCTCGGCAAATTCGGCCCAATATTCATTACGATTGCAATGATTCTCTTCGCTTTCACAACCCTTATCGGCAATCTTTACTATGTTGATCAGGGCATTTACTTCATCAACGGCAAGATTCCGGGTAAGAAATTCACAACTTGCTACAGAATCGTCGCTTCTCTGCTCATCCTTCTCGGTGCAGGTCTTGAAGCAGGTATTCTCTGGAATATCTCAGATGTTCTTATGGGTGCGATGACAATCATCAACATCCCGGTCATCATAATCCTCGGCAAGTATGCTCTGCGTACCCTCAAGGATTATGAAAAGCAGAAGAAATCAGGAAAAGATCCTGTCTTCAGAGCAAAAGACATCGCTCTTCCTCACGAGGTCGATTATTGGAAATAATGTTAAAGGGGCTGTGAAAACAGTCCCTTATTTATTCGTAAATAAGTCTTTTATTTTTCACAAATATAGTGTATAATGCAGATATAATCTTTAAAGGAGATTGGTTTATGAAGAAAAATATTCTCGTTACCGGTGGCGCAGGTTTCATCGGAAGCAATTTCATTTATTATATGCAGCGCAAGCATCCCGACTACCGTCTCGTATGCCTTGACGCTCTTACTTATGCAGGAAATCTCTACACTCTTGACGACGCAAGAAAGGGCGATTTCCGTTTCGTACTCGGCGATATCACCGACCGCAAGCTTGTTTTTGACCTTTGCGAAGAGGAGAAGTTTGATGTAATCATCAACTTTGCGGCTGAGAGCCATGTTGACCGTTCAATCGAAAACCCCGAGGTTTTCCTCAAAACAAACATCCTCGGCACACAGGTGCTTCTTGATGCTTGTAACAAGTTCGGCATCCCCCGTTATCATCAGGTTTCAACAGATGAGGTTTACGGTGACCTTCCTCTTGACCGTCCCGACCTCTTCTTTACGGAGGACACTCCGATTCACACATCATCACCTTACTCTGCAAGTAAGGCTTCGGCAGACCTTCTCGTAATGGCTTACCACCGTACATTCGGCACACCCGTAACAATTTCACGCTGCTCAAACAACTATGGCCCGTATCAGTTCCCAGAGAAGCTCATCCCCGTTATGATCGCAAAGGCTCTTGCTGACGAGAAGCTCCCCGTTTACGGTGAGGGGCTCAATGTCCGTGACTGGCTCTATGTTGATGACCACTGCAAGGCAATCGATATGATCGTTGAAAACGGCAAGATCGGCGAGGTTTATAACATCGGTGGTCACAACGAAAAGGCAAATATTGATGTTGTCAAGACTATCCTCAAGGCAGTCGGTAAAGACGAAAGCCTTATCACCTTCGTAAAAGACAGACCCGGTCACGATATGCGCTACGCAATCGACCCTGCCAAAATCCACGCTGAGCTTGGTTGGGAGCCTGAAACTCTTTTCAATGAGGGTATTCAGAAAACTATCGAATGGTATCTTTCAAACCGCGAATGGTGGGAGAAAATCCTCAGCGGTGAATATATGAACTACAGAGGTTGATTTTATGAAAAAAGTCATTGCACTTCTGCTTTGTGTTGTTGTTTCAGCATCAATCTTCACTGCGTGCGGTAAAAAAGAGGGCGATGCCGGAAAAGCAACAACCCTTGCAACAACACCTGACCAAAAAACCGAAATCGTTCTTTATAATGAAGTTATTAACTTCGAATTCAAAAAAGAGGAAGACGATGTCGAAAAGAAGCCTACCTTCCGCAAAGACGGTTTCAAGGTGACAAAAGAAAACACAAAGTACACATCCAAGCTGACCAAGACTGATGTTCTCAACATCGCTTACGAGGAAGTTACGGTTGAATACAATGCCGTTAAAAGGTATTACGATAAAACACGAGGCTTGTGGAAGGTCGAATTTCTCGATATGACGGAAACTGAAACCAACAAGAAAATCACCCGTGAATTCAAGCTCAAAGAGGCAATTTACATCGACGAAGAAGGATATACCCGTTACGCCTACACGGAATAAACTATGAATATTGTTGCAAAGATAAAGACGGATTTCCCGACTAAATTCGGAATCCCCCGTCAGAGTGGTATCGTCGAAGAGCTGAAAGGGCAAATCGTTTTCGAGCCGAAATACAGAAACGCTGATTATATCCGTGGTCTTGAAGGCTTCTCGCATATCTGGCTTATATGGGAATTTGCAACGGGCGAAAACTTCTCACCGACCGTGCGTCCACCAAAGCTCGGAGGAAACACAAAAGTAGGTGTTTTCGCTTCGCGATCTCCTTTCAGGCCCAACCCCGTCGGACTTTCGTGCGTGAAGCTTGAAAAGATCGAATTCAGCGAAAAGCTCGGCCCCGTCCTTCATATTGCAGGAGCTGACCTTATGAACGAAACGGCTATATTCGACATCAAGCCCTATGTTCCCTATTCTGACTGCCACACGGATGCGACGGGAGGATTTTCAAAAGATGGAAATAGTATGCTTCTGAGTGTCACAATTCCCAACGAGCTGCTCTCGCTTATTCCTGAAGAAAAGCAGGCTGCTCTGCTTCGGGTGCTTGAGCTTGACCCGAGACCTGCATATCAGGACGACGAAAGCAGAATTTACGGATTCGGCTTTGCAGGGTTTGAGATCAGATTCACCGTCAGCAACGGTAACCTGACCGTCTGCGAAATTGAAAAAACCTTATAAACGAAAGAAAAGACTGCCGGAAAACCGACAGTCTTTAACTTTTTCATTTTGAGAGAGATTACTTAATCTCGATCTGTGCGCCAACTTCTTCAAGCTTAGCCTTGATGTCCTCAGCCTCGTCCTTAGAAACAGCTTCCTTGATAGCCTTGGGAGCACCATCAACAAGAGCCTTAGCTTCTGCAAGACCAAGACCTGTGATATCCTTAACAGCCTTAACAACCTTGATCTTCTGATCGCCAGCGTTAGCAAGGATAACGTCGAACTCTGTCTTCTCTTCAACTGCCGGGCCAGCTGCTGCCGGACCTGCTACAACTGCTGCTGCAGCTGATACGCCGAATTCATCCTCTACTGCGTGTACGAGCTCTGAAAGCTCAAGAACTGAAAGAGTCTTCAACTCTTCAACAATTGCCATAATTTTCTCTGATGCCATGGTAATTTACCTCCATAATAAATTTTTGAAATTATTTTTTTAATTAAGTTTGCTGAATTAAGCCTCAGCGGGAGCCTCTGCCTTATCGGCAATAGCCTGAACAGCTCTTGCAAAGCCAGCGATAGGTGCGCTGAATACATTTGCAACCATAGAGAGCAATGTCTCTCTTGACGGAAGAGTAGCGAGTTCCATGAGCTTATCCATACCGATAACTTCACCGTCAATGTAACCTGTCTTGAGGCTGAAGTTTTCGTGACCCTCAGCATACTTGTTGAGGATACGAGCTGCTGCTACATAATCATCCTTACATGTAGCAATAGCTGATGTACCGTCGAGAACATCGCTCATGCCTTCAAGGCTTGTGCCCTTGATTGCGAGCTTGATAAGAGTGTTCTTAACAACAGTGTATTCAACACCTGCTTCACGAAGCTCCTTACGAAGAGCTGTATCGTCAGCAACTGAAATACCCTTGTAATCAACGATTACACCTGCGCATGAATTGCTGATTCTTTCTGCAACATCAGCAACTATCTGCTTCTTCTGTTCCAATACGCTTGCACTTGGCATTTTTTTCACCTCTCAAAAATGGGATATGGTGCTATAACGAAAATAATCCCTGCCCACGAACCGTGGACAGGGAACAAACATACATAATTAAGATGGCAGACTCTGCCTGCAATCCTGTATGCTCCTATCCTCGGCAGGTGGTTAAAAACCGTTACGCATAAAGCACCTGCTGTCTTTGAATAAAGAACAGCTTAGATATAATACCACACGATCTGCACCGTGTCAAGTATTAACGAAAATAAAATTAGTCTGAGATAACAGCCTTAGCCGGGTTGATACGAACGCCGGGGCCCATTGTTGTTGCAACAACGCAAGATCTGATGTACTGACCCTTAGCTGCTGCCGGCTTAGCCTTTTCGATTGCGCTGAGGAGAGTCTTGTAGTTTTCACCAAGCTTCTCTGCACCGAAAGAAACCTTACCGATGGGGCAGTGGATGATGTTTGTCTTGTCAAGACGGTACTCAATCTTACCAGCCTTAGCTTCTTCAACAGCCTTAGCTGCATCAGGAGTAACAGTACCAGCCTTTGGTGAAGGCATAAGACCTCTAGGACCAAGAACCTTACCAAGACGACCAACAAGACCCATCATGTCAGGTGTTGCAATACAAACATCGAAATCCATGACGCCGCCCTGGATTCCCCCAACGAGATCCATCTCGCCAACGATATCTGCACCTGCAGCTTCTGCAGCCTTAGCAGCATCGCCCTTTGCGAAAACAGC
>JAZORX010000333.1:0-5632 GCA_045656845.1 Acutalibacteraceae bacterium
TACCAACCATACCGCCTACATAAGTAATGGTATGTGCGATTTCAAAATAGTTATGGTCATTATGAGCTGAATACAATGCCTTATGAAGCATATAGTTTGTGACTGAATGAAGTGTGCCGTCGTTTGCCCAGCGTGAATAGTTTCCGTGAATAACCTCGCCCATAAGCCAGAAATCAGGCTTGACTTCATCAGCTACCTGCCGCAACGTCTTCATATACTCAAAATCCATAACATCTGCCGCATCAAGGCGAAGTCCGTCAATATCGAACTCTTTTACCCAGAAACGGATAACATCGCAGATATAGTCCCTGACGGCAGGATTATGCTGATTCAACTTTGCAAGAAGGTCATAGCCTCCCCAATTTTCGTAAGAAAAACCGTCATCAAAAGAATTATTGCCCCAGAAATTCACATTGCAATACCAGTCTTTGTATTGTGAATTTTCTCTCTTCTGCCTGATATCCTGAAAAGCGAAGAAATCACGGCCCGTGTGATTGAACACACCGTCAAGAATAACCCTGATCCCCTGCCTATGACATTCCGAAACGAAATCTGCAAGATCTTGGTTTGTTCCTAGCCTTGAATCAAGCTTTTTGTAATCGGTTGTTTCATATCCGTGACCGACAGATTCAAAAAGAGGGCCGATATAAATTGCGTTGCATCCGATTTCTTTTATATGGGATATCCACGGCATAAGCTCTTTAAGCCTGTGCTCCGGCTCACTGTAATAGTTCAGCTTCGGTGCTCCCGTCATTCCCAAAGGATAAATATGATAAAAAACAGCTTCGTCGTACCAAGCCATATTTTCTCCCCCTGATTAAAACATATGTCGTTATTATACTACAGAAAGTCGACCTTTTCAATGATAGGATATATTATTATACCCTGCTATATTATTCCAAAAATCCCGAATAAAAACGACCTGCATCCGTCACAGACAAACGCAGGTCGTTTTTGAAATAATTATCGAATGAAGACTAACAGGCATATAAACGAAGTAATTCAGTCGCCCTGTTTGATAAACCATAAAACTGAACTACTGTTTGTTTTTCTTTTTATCAACAATAAAACCTACAATTATAATCACGATTCCCACAATAGCTAACGGAATATAAATATAATCCGGTATATTATAAAAAAATCTGTCGGTCAGTGATAATGCCACATACAATAAGATTCCTATACTACTGATTAAACTTCTGTCTTTCATTTCAGACACCACCTTTTTATTATTGTAGCATAATCTTGCTTTAAACACAATTATTCATTATTTATCAAAAATCCGTTCTGCAGGAATGAATAGTGAATGACGGATATTTAACACTGAATAATACAAAGAAAAATCTGCTCTCCTAAGAGAACAGATTTTCTTGGCTGGGATGGCTGGATTCGAACCAGCGAATGCAGCAGTCAAAGTGCTGTGTCTTACCGCTTGACGACACCCCAATATTTAACTTTAAAAATAAGTCTGCAAGATGGACTCTTGCAGACTTCTGATTGGGGTGGATAGTCGGATTCGAACCGACGGTCTCCAGTGCCACAAACTGGCGCTTTAACCAACTAAGCTATACCCACCATATGGCGCGCTTGAAGGGACTCGAACCCCTGACCCACTGCTTAGAAGGCAGTTGCTCTATCCACCTGAGCTACAAGCGCATATTTGCCCCTCATTGCTATTGCAGAGGTTTAGGGGAATTGGAGCGGGTGATGGGAATCGAACCCACACGACTAGCTTGGAAGGCTAGAATTCTACCACTAAACTACACCCGCGTGTCTGCAACGTGATGTATTTTAACACAGGTCATCTGTTTTTGTCAATAGTAAAAAGGGATATTTTTAATAAATTTTTGCTTTATTTTATTTTTTTCTCTCAGGAAAGCAAAGAACCGTCCTGAGAGTTATTTTTTCGCCTTGCGTTTATAGGCCTCGTTCTTTTTAAACTCCTTGCCGTCCTTACCGTGGCTGAAAACAGGAATTGCCTTTTTATGAGTTTTCTCATCAAGACGGTAATAATTTATACCTTTGCTTCTGAGATAGAGCTTATAGAACTTCTGCCTTTGTGCAAAATCCTTATACTTTCTTTTTTCAAGCTTTACCCACGCAACCTCTGCAAGTGCCGAAAGCCTGGGATAGACACTGTATTCAACAGCTTCAGGGCTGTCAATCCATTCTGTCCAGAGCTCACCTTCGATGCCCTTGACTCTCACGCCCTTCTTTCTGAATCCTTTTTTCTTTTCATTGAATTTATAGGTCTTTTTAAGAGGGATTGAGCCGTAGCTGTAATTAAAATAAAAACTGAGCATCGGAGAGAGAATGACCTCGCGCTTCTTCGCCTGCTTTTTAACCGTTGCTGCATTCTGGAAAGTCCAGTAATGGCAGACGATATTTTTATCAAGCTCGTCACCAAGACAATCGTTCCACGCGATACAGGTTTTTCCTCTGTGCCTGAGCATTTCGTTTACCCTACCCATAAAATACATCTGCAGATGCTTTTCATTTTTGAGGGAATTTTCTTTTATCTTAGCCTGACACTGCGGACACTTTCTCCATTTGCCGTACCTTGCCTCGTCACCACCTATATGGAAATATTTCGACGGAAACAAGGGGCAGATTTCATCGAGAAGCTTTTCAATGAAAGAGTATGTGTTTTCGTTTCCTGCGCAGAGAATAGCAGGCATTATTCCCGTTGAAACATTGACATCAATCTTCTCTCCATCGCATGAAAGCTCGGGATAAGCTGCAATCATAGCCGTTGTATGTCCCGGGATATCAATCTCAGGAACGACCCTTATATGCCTTTGTGCCGCATATTTTACTATTTCGCGAATTTCATCGTGGGTGTAGTAAAACGGGCCGTATTCGGGCTGTGAAGCGTCTTGCAGACTCTTTTTAAGATCGGCATACTTTCTCTTTGACGCAACCTCATTCAGAAGTGGAAAAACCTTTGATTCGATTCTGTATCCCTGATCATCTGCAAGGTGCCAATGAAAGACATTAAGCTTTAAAAGCGACATATTGTCGAGAAGCTTTTTGACGGTTTCCGTACCGAAAAAATGACGGCATTCGTCAAGCATCATTCCTCTGTGACGGTAGCACGGTTTATCTTCAATCAGAAAACCCGTTACATTCTTTTTACCGTCCACCTTTTTGACCTGCATCAGAATCCATTTCAGGGTTACAAACGCATAGTAAGCACCCGTTGCAGTTGAGGCTTTGATATTTATATTTCCGTTTTCGGTATAAAGGGCATAGCCTTCCGGAGCGATGCTTTTCGCTCTGGATATGATTATTTCGTTTTCGCCTGCATCGCTGCGTGTGTGAAGATAGTCTGAAAGTGCATTTCCGACACTCACAAACTGCCTGACACAGCGTATTGCGGTCTTATCGGAAACAACAACTGTTTCATTTTCCTTCACATCATAACGCACAGGACGCGGGATTATCGAATATTTCATAATTATTCGCCCTTTATATCCTCAAGGTATTCGTCGTAAGTGATTTCTTTATCATAGAAATTGCCGGGTGTCACATCGATTATTCTGTTTGCGATAGTCTGCACAAACTGATGGTCGTGAGATGTGAAAAGAACAGTTTCAGGGAACTTGATAATTCCTTCGTTGAGAGATGCAATTGACTCAAGGTCGAGGTGGTTTGTCGGCTCATCAAAAATAAGCACATTAGCACCCGAAAGCATCATTTTGCAAAGCATACAGCGCACACGCTCGCCACCTGAAAGAACCTTCGCTTTCTTTGTTGCCTCTTCTCCGGAGAACATCATTCTTCCGAGCCAACCTCTGACATCTGTTTCAAAGATAAGATCGGAATATCTGCGGATCCAATCTATAAGAGAATCCTCACAACCGTCGAAAAACTCAGAGTTATCTGACGGGAAGTATGCCTGAGATGTTGTAACACCCCATTTGAATGAACCCTCATCAGGTTCGATTTCTCCCATAAGGATCTGGAAAAGTGTTGTTTTTGCAAGAGAATCCGTGCCTACAAAAGCAACCTTTTCGTCCGGCTTGATAGTAAAGCTGACATTATCAAGCACCTTGCGCTCACCGATAGTTTTGCTGATTCCGCTGACTGTAAGAAGCTCGTTGCCGACCTCTCTGTCCGGCTTGAAGGAAACAAACGGGAAACGGCGTGAAGAAACCGGCATATCCTCAATAACAAGATTATCAAGAAGCTTCTTACGGCTCGTTGCCTGCTTTGATTTTGAAGCATTTGCGCTGAATCGTGCAATAAACTCCTGCAATTCCTTCATCTTCTGCTCAGCCTTCTTATTCTGCTCTCTGAGCTGACGCTGCGCAATCTGTGTATAATCGTACCAGAAATCGTAGTTACCAACATACATTGAAATTTTGCCGAAGTCTATATCAACAATATGTGTACAAACTTTATTAAGGAAATGACGGTCATGCGATACAACGATAACCGTACTCTCAAGCTCAATGAGAAACTCTTCGAGCCACGCAATAGCATCGATATCAAGATGGTTTGTCGGCTCGTCCATAAGAAGGATATCGGGATTTCCGAAAAGAGCCTGTGCAAGAAGCACTTTAACTTTGATTTCGTTATCAAGCTCACTCATCTGAGAATAGTGATATTCATTTGTTACTCCAAGACCATTGAGGAGGATTTCAGCGTCGCTTTCTGCGCTCCAGCCACCCATCTCGGCAAACTCCTCCTCGAGCTCACTGACACGGATTCCGTCTTCCTCAGAGAAGTCCTCTTTCATATAAAGAGCTTCCTTTTCATCCATAATTTCGCAGAGCTTCGGGTTACCCATAAGCACTGTACGGATTACATCGTACTCATCAAATGCGAAATGGTCCTGACGAAGAACAGACATTCTTTCGCCCGGAGTTATTACGACCTCACCCTTATTCGGCTCAATTTCACCTGAAAGAATTTTAAGAAAGGTCGATTTGCCTGCACCGTTAGCGCCTATAAGGCCGTAACAGTTGCCGTTTGTGAATTTAAGATCTGCTCCCTTAAAGAGCTCTCTGCCACCGTACTGGAGGCTTACATTAACTGTACTTATCAATTCGGTTTCTCCTTATTTTTTAGTCAGATACTTTAAAAAAGCATAAACCTTGCTTTTAAAAAGATAATAGTATTTTCTCGAATATCTTATCAACGGCAAAAGCTTAACATAAACTCTGTAGCTAAAATCAGTTACCTTATGCGTCTTGCCGTTACGGTCGAACGAATAGAGCACACCTATAATCTGATCGTGCCTGATGTTATATTCGTTCTGCCATTGGTTGTCCCCTCGCATAACATAGGTATCGCCGTTTACATAGATGACACGGTGCAGAATATACTGCCCGTTATCTCTTCTGTAAAACGGCACATCACCTTTTTTCAGTTTACCCTGAGGCTTGACGAGGGTTACCGTATCTTTACGGTCCCGTATAGTAGGAAGCATACTGACACCTGCCGAGACAAAGGAAACCTCTCCGCTTTCAGCAAGAGTTTCTCTGATAAGGGGCGCCATATCATCCATGCTTACTTTTTTACTCAACTAAACCTTCCCCTTTAAGTTTTTGGAGAAATTCATAAACTTCGCCCTGAATATCTGCAGGGTTAACATCGCATTCCTTTGCAAGTGCTTCAACAACCTCAT
>JAZORX010000334.1:0-3092 GCA_045656845.1 Acutalibacteraceae bacterium
AAAGCAGCAGGAATAAGTATGACACCAGAATGCTATCAGGCACATGCGATTATTAAGGCATTGGCAGTAGGACTTTTAATACTTCCATGCCTTTTAATATTTCCGCTTATGTCTGCAGCAGTGTTAATTCTTGCAGTGTTGGTTTATTTCAAAGAGATACAAAAAGCCGAAAAGCATATGGAAACAAGAAGAGAGGAAATTGAAACTGAACTTCTAAGATTCGTTTCAACCATAGAGCAGGAACTCCTGTCAACAAGAGATGTGCTTTCTATCTTGGAGAAATTCAAGAAGAACACAACTCCGGCATTTGCTGACGAGCTTGGAATCACTTGTGCAGATATGCGTTCAGGTGGTTATGAGGTGGCGCTCATGCGAATGGAAGCAAGAGTAAATTCGCCTCAGCTTTCGGATGTTGTGAGAGGTCTTATATCTGTAATCCGAGGAGATAACGGAACGATGTATTTCCAGATGCTGTCTCATGACTTCAAACAAATAGAACTCCGTAAGCTGAAGGCAAAAGCACAGAAGGTACCCGGAAAGATAAGAGTATTTTCAATCATAATGCTGATGTGCTTCCTTGCTACATATCTGATAGTAATTGCGTATCAGGTAATCAGATCAGTCGGAGTAATGTTTTAGGAGGTGTAACAGTTGACCAGAGAAGAATTTTTTTACGACAGAATAAAACGAGAATTTGATGATTATATGGAAACGATTCGTGAATGGGACAGCGAAGAGGTTATAAATAATGCAGAATACATTGGTGACTATAAAAGAATTTACGAATACCTTATGCGAGATAAACCAATCACTGAAAACTCGTATCTTGATTATTATGAGCGACTTAAAAATCCGCTTGAGATGATCTGTGAGAGGTATCAGGAAGACCAGCCTCCTATACATGACCTTGTTAACAGTACAATATGGGATTTAGGACGAGAGCATCTGCCTGACGATGCATATAGTGAAATCAAGTTTAGATTCCTGCAAAAGGTAGCTGATAACTACCACGATCAAAGCAATAATAGTCTTCCTGTAAATGTCCGCAATCTGCAATTGTTTATGTATGAGTATATAAGATGCCACATAGACCTTGCAACAGACGATGATCTAAAGGTACTGATGCAATTTAAGAATCCGTTGCGTGTACTTATGGAATCACAACCTATAAACAACGCAAGATTTGAACTGAGAATATCTGAAACTGCACAATATCTCATGAAAAAGGATATTATGACAATGCCATATGACCTCGATCCGTACTATCTGATGCCCGAAACAAAGTTCAGACACAATGCGATAAACAGCATCAACAACATTGTTCTGGTTCCGGAATTCAATGTCACAATGAATTGGCTTGAATTATGCAGAGATGTTGCATCGGAAGATGAAGATATTCAAAACCCATATCTTGAACTTATAAATGCATTTATAACAGTTTATGAAGACCAAGGCGGAAATACATTGCAGGAGCTTTACCTGATGGGAAGAGAACACTGTATCCTGCCAAATGAAGTAATTGAAGCAGGGAAGTACCTTGCCGATGACGGTAAAATTGAGTTGGTTCATAAACTTGCAGAGTACGGATACTTTGAATGTCCGTATGAAGACAACCATTCTGCTGAAGAATTCCTTGCAACAATTGAGGAACATCAAGGCGGAATGACTATGATGTAGGAGGTGAATAAGTTGACAAAGTTAGAAGCGTTATATGACCGTATTGAAGATGAATACTACGGTCTTCGTGATGAATGGCGAGAATATGAGTTCGAAGAATTGATGAGTGATATAGAGAGAATTGCAAAGTTAAAAAGTATGTTCAACTACATCAAACAACACGAACCATTTTCAGAAAATCAGGCAGAACACTTCCTCAAAATGGAGAACCCGTTGCAGTTTATCTGTGAGAGGTATAATCCGATTGAGGAAGAAGTGCATGAGGAATTTAAAACCGTAATCGATGACATATACGATAACGGAATTACAAATATGCAGGACTGTCATTATTATGCAGAACTTAAATGGATGATGTTTAAGGAAAAAGAACAGTGTGAAGACAAGCTTGCTCCGCGTGTTGATAAAAATGCATTCAGAAATGTAAACTATAACATGTTCGTAGAAAACTTCCGTTTGGATGAATATCAATCACGAGTGCTGATGCAGTTCAAAGAACCTCTTATGGTCTTGGTACATGAAATCGGAAGCACAGAAGAATCCTTTGATAAACAGATTGAACGTGTTTTTGAACATTTAGGCAGTGTAGATCTTCTTGCATATACATATGAGCTAAACAAGGAAATGATTTTGCCGGAAACAAGGCAAAGACATGATGCAATAATCGAGCTTGGAACATTAGTTCCTGATTTTGATTTCCACATTGCAATGGAATGGCTTATGCTCAACCGATACTTAAACCGCAGTATGCTTGAAGGTGACGGAGAAGATAATCCGTATAAGGACTTTATGGATACAATTAAAGCGATAAAAGAAGAACACGGAGATGAAGTCTTGCAAAAGGTCTTTAATATCGGAGCAGACATTGTTGTGCAGCCGTCAGAGCTTGTCGAGGTGGCAAAATATGTTGCTGATGACGGAGAGATTGACAGAATCGAAGAACTGCTCGATGATGATTTCTTCCTTACTCCTTATGAAGACCATAAGCAAGGTGGGATGAATCTATGCTGAAAAGGCTAACAAATAAACGAGGAAGCGGATACATTGATGTGGTAGTCATAGTATTATCGGCAATCCTTGTAATTGCTCTTGCTACAAGTGTCTTTCCGGTGTATATTGCAAAGTCACAGCTTGACAGTTTCACACAGGAACTATGCCGAGAAGCAGAAATCTGCGGCAGGATCGGAAGTGAAACAACGAGCCGTGAAATAACTCTTACCGAAAGACTTGGAATAGATCCCGAAGTGGAATGGTCTAAGACCGGAAGAGTGCAGCTAAACGAAGAGTTCACGGTAACTGCAACATTAGAATATGACATCGGCTTTGGAGTATTTGCATTCAAGGAACATGATGCATCTTGATGTCAAGCCTGCTAATGTGCTGCTTAATTCAGTTGGTGAGGCGGTTTTGATAGACTT
>JAZORX010000335.1:0-15075 GCA_045656845.1 Acutalibacteraceae bacterium
TGATATCAGGGACGGATACAAAAGATTTACCGTCGCACCCGAAACTGACTGTGGTATGCAGTGGGCAAAGGCAAAGATAAACTCACCTCTCGGCATAATCAGAAGCGAGTGGAAAAAGGAAAACGGCAAAACTCTCATCGAAATCGAAATCCCCGAAGGCGCAACAGCCGAAATCAGAATTAAAGACATAGTTAACGAAATCAGAGGTGGCGGAATTTACAAATACACCGTCTGATCGTGTACCTAAAAAATCGAATCCCATGAAAGAACACGGCCTATGCTAAAAAGCATAAGCCGTGTGTTTTTTACATCTCAAATTTACTGTCAGGTTCGGCAGGAAGATTTGTTGCGTTAAGGTCGCCACCTCTTTGTGTGAACATTGAGTAAAGCTCAGCCTTTCTCTCGTCCGTATAATCATAACGCCAGAGACGGTTGATTTTTCCGAAATCCTCAAAGGTTTCATCGGGAAGGACTTCGATTTCATCCAAGCTGTACGGCAGAGGGATTTTAACCGTACCGTCAGAGGTTATATAATATGCCTTTGCAAGCTCGATTGCTCTTCTGTTTGCTTCAATTCTCGGATATTCCTCGTCGAATTTGATTCTAGTAATCGGGAAAACTGCAACTTCAGCATTAAGATACTCATAAGCCTTCGTTGAAAGACCTCTGTGTCCGTGGTGAGAAATCTGAACGACATCGCACTTAAGAGTTTCGCCGTATCTCTTTTCAAGCTCAACGGAAGAAAGAGCACTCGCATCTCCCGGGATGAAAACTTTCGAATTTTCAGCCGTCATCATAACCATACAGGAAGAATCGTTATAATCCGTAATCTTATTCGGGTAGATATCCTCGTGAGTGCCGAGGACATCGAATGCGAGATTTCTTATATAGAATCTCTGACCCGTATGAATTTTATAAGTCGGAATGCTTGTTTCCGAAAGCATTTTAAAAAGCTTCTTTGAGAGCATAACCTCTTCTCTTGTCCACTCTGTATGAGCATAGTAAGTATCGGGAATAAGATTTGAGTAAATGCCTTCAATTACCGTATCGTAGCAATTGTAACGAAGATAATCCATAAACTTTGAGATATGGTCAGAATGAGCGTGGGTCAGCAACCAACCGTTGACAACCACCTTCTGCCCTGCAGGTGTACGATCACGCATAAATTTATAAATTCTGTCGTTATCGTTAAACTGCATATAGTGACCGCTGTCTACAACAAAGAAGCTGTAGTCAGGGCACTGCACAAGCAGACACATTCCGCAGTCAATAAGAGCCTGATCGCTTTCAAAGCCGTAAAATGCCGTTTCGCCATCGCCCTTGCAATCAGTCTTACTGAAGCAGGGTGTTCTTTTATCTTCGCTGACCGTAACTCTTAAAATCGAGTCGCAGGGAGTGAATAAAGCATTCACCTGCACCTCGCCCATAAGACAAGCGTAGAGATTGCCGTTATTTTCTGTTTCCTGCAAAACCCCGAAGCCGTCATTTTTCATTTCACCGATCCAATTTCTGAATTCAGCCTCTGAAAAATCACGGTAAAGCTTCATAAAGCAATCCTCACGGCAATCGTAAACAGGCTCATCAGCCTGAGCTCTCGGCTGCCTGAATTTATCAAATAATGTTTCCATTTTATCCCTCTTTTTTATCGTTTCCTGACTTTTTCTTTTTGATTATAACAACTGCAGCAACTGCACCACCTGCAACAACTACAACAGCACAAATTATAATAATCGCAGTTGTGTCAATGCCTTTGTCCTCAGCATTTTCCTGATTTTCAGTTTCAGCATCATCCGGCTTTGTCTGTGTATCGGTTGCTGCCGTGGAATTTTCGGGAGCTTCCGAAGGTTTGGTTGCTCCGTCTGACGGTTTGGTTGCACCTTCTGACGGATTTGTAGCACCCGTTGACGGTTCTGTAGCAGTGTTATTGCCTGAAGCACCGAAATCTTCCGTTATAGTTGTCACATTCTTTTGGAGCTGATCGTTTTCACAGTTTGTTATTTTAATTTCGATATCGTTGGCAGAAATATCGCCTTTCACAAGCTTCTTAACGGTAATTATATACATATCACTATCGTTAATATTTCTGTATCCGGGAACCATAGCCAGACTTACCGATGCAGGAGACTTATCCGGATTGTTAGCACCGATAACTGCGCTTGCCTGTATTTTTGCATTTCTGAGGCCATCGCCGTCTTCTATTTTTGTTACCTTAAGTTTACTTTCATTAACGATTATATCAAATTCCAACGCAGCTACTGCCGAGCCACCGTCGTGGTTGAATGACAAAACAGCCTGCGTATCACTCTGAGAAACCAGCTTTAACTTAAATTTTGTTTCGCCAACTGCAGATGCCGTAACGCACGAAAGCATCATAACAGCCACTACTGAAATAAAACATAAAATTTTTTTCATAATGTAACCTCCAAAATCAATTGCAGTTATTATAACATAAAAATAATTCAAATACAATAAAAAACGGGCAGCTGAGCCACCCGTTGTAAAAACTATCTTTTTTCACCTATAAGATTATTGAGCTTTCCGCTTTCCTTGTCTGCAAAATAGCTTGAATTTGACGGCACAACAAATGTGAAAGCCTCGGGCAGAATTTCGAATGTGCAATCGTTCACGATATCGCACTCACCGTCAACATTAAGAGCAGCCGGCTCATCAGAATGAACGGTCATTTTCTTTCCTCTTACATATAAGGTCTGCTTCCAATCATAATGATTGCCTTTTTTGTATACACCTGCTTTCCTGAGAAGATCAGGAAGAGTCAGCGTATCAATTATGCTGAAATCGAGAAGTCCGTCATCGGGCAAAGCATAAGGAGTTGCCTGATATCCTCCACCGTAGTATCTGCTGTTTCCACAGACAGCAAAAAGGAATTTACCTGAAAACGGTTTGCCGTCATCAATCGTAACAGTAAATTCATTTTCTCTCTTTTTAACTGCACAGTAAAGAAGAGCTGCAGTATAAGCCTTATCACCACCAAGCAGAGGAATCTTTTTAAAATCAGACTGCTTTGCGCAGACCTCAGCATCCATACCCATTGAGCATTGATTGACTGCAATTCTGTCTCCACACTTTATTGCGTCGATTTTGATCGGAGTTCCATCTATCTGCGCATCGATATCAAGAAAATCCTCTCTGCTGCCGAAAAGACGGATAAAATCGTTTCCTGAGCCAAGAGGCACAGCGGCAAACTCTACATTATCGTATCCGTAAATCGCATTCACAACATCGTAAATTGTTCCGTCGCCACCACAGGCATAAACTCTTATCTTCTCGCCTGTTTCTGCCCATTTTCTGCAATATTCGGCAGTATCTTCCGTTGATTTACTTACATATAGTTCATAGTCAATATCTCGGTTTTCAACACTCGCCTTAAGACGGGGTCTCAATTCACCGTAAGCTCTTCCTTTTCCTGCTTTCGGATTAACTACAAACAGATGTTTCATAACGCTTACCTCACTTGAAATACATAAACAACTGACATTTAATCATTCCGTTATACAGTTTGCGGCGCTTATCCGCCTTGCGTCCAAACTCCTTTTCAAATTCTTCGGACGGACTTATCACATAATAAGCCCAGCCGTGCTTCTGGGTAAATTTCTGACCCATAAGCTTGTAAAGCTTCTGCGCTTCGCTGATATCAAGCAATCTTTCACCGTAGGGAGGATTACAGATAAGCGTACCCTTTTCACTCTGCGGTCTGAAATCGCGAAGGTCGCATTTTTCAAATTTGATTTTTCTCTCTACACCTGCACGCTTGGCATTGACTTTTGCAATCTCAAGGGCTGATTCATCAATATCTGAACCGTAGGCGATAAAATCAGTATCGTAATTAACAAGGTCTCTTGCGCGCTGACGCTCCTGAGCCCATACATTTTCAGGGATAACATCCCATCTCTCAGCTGAGAAGTTACGGTTAACGCCCGGAGCGATATTGTGCACCATCATTGCACCTTCAATAAGGATTGTACCACTACCGCACATCGGGTCATAAAGAGTATGATAAGGACGAAGCCTTGCAAGGTTACAAAGAGAAGCAGCAAGCGTCTCCTTAAGAGGAGCTGCATTCGCCTCAAGACGGTAACCTCTTTTGTGAAGTCCCATTCCCGATGTATCGAGAAGAAGGCTGACTTTATCCTTCATTATTGAAAACTGAATCTGATGCACGGGTCCCGTCTCGTCAAACCAGCTTATTTTATATTTTGACTTGAGTCTTTCAACAACAGCCTTCTTGATAATCGACTGACAGTCGCTGACGCTGAACAAGGTTGAGTTGATCGAATATCCTTTGACGGGGAACGCATCGTCCTCACCTATCCATTCTTCCCAAGGCAATGCCTTTGTACCCTGAAAGAGCTCCTCAAAGCTTCTTGCGTAAAAATCGCCGACAAGAATCTGAATTCTCTCTGAATACCTTGAGCAGATATTTGCTCTTGCGAGCAGATTCTCATCACCGCTGAAGAGGACTCTGCCGTTTTCTGAAACAACATTCTCTGCGCCAAGATCTTTCATTTCATTAGCTATAAGAGATTCAAGGCCGAGAAGGCACGGAATAACAAAATTTATCTTCATAATATAACCTCTGCAAATTTTTTCAATCTGATTATACTTCTATTCTTATCCTTTATCAAGGCATTAAAGTGTTTCACTTGCGTGTCTTGTTACATGGCACCCGAAATTAACTGCAACGGGCAGTCCTGCAATGTGAGTCGGTGCAGTTTCGATTGCTACCGAAAGCGCAGTCGTATCACCACCGAAGCCCTGAGGTCCGATATCAAGATCATTGACTCTTTCAAGGATTTCAGCTTCCATTTCACGGTAAAACTCATCATCATTCTTAACACTTACGCTTCTGCAAAGGGCTTTCTTTGCAAGGAAAGCACATTGTTCAAAATCGCCACCTATGCCTATGCCGAGAACTATCGGAGGGCAGGGATTTCCACCTGCAGTCTTCACGCAATCAAGGACATAGTTTATGATATCTTCCCTACCACTTGCAGGAGTGAGCATCTTAAGGCAGCTCATATTCTCGCTTCCGAAACCTTTTGGTGCAACGGTGATTTTAACATTATCACCGTCAACAATAGTTGTATGAATTACTGCAGGAGTGTTGTCCTTAGTGTTCACTCTTCTTAACGGGTCACCGACCACGGAACAGCGAAGAAAACCGTTTATATATCCGTTGTGCACACCCTCATTGACTGCATTATAAAGGTTACCGTCAACAAAATGCACATCCTGACCGATTTCAAGAAAGACGACAGCCATTCCCGTATCCTGACAGATAGGAATATCGAGCTCAATCGCAGCATCAAGATTAGCCTCAAGATCTGCAAGGATACCCTTTGCAAGAGAATTCCTTTCGCAGCTCTTACAAACCGATATACTTTCAGCCAGATCAGCAGGAAGAATCTTGTTCGCTTTTATGCATAGTCTTTCAACTGCGTCGCTTATATTTTTAACGCTGATTTCTCTCATAATATCACCCATAAAAAAGGGAGCAGACCCGCTGCTCCCGTATCTTTAAAAGATTAAATTTAAAAGCTGCGGATTAAAGCTTGTTAGTGCCTCTTCTGTTGTATCCGCCGCCGTGCTTGGAGTCACGCTTAAGGTCTGACATTTTTTCATCGCTTTCCTGCTTGAACTTAGCCATCATACTTTCAAAAGACTGAGGCTGCTCTGCAGGCTTATTGCCCTGCCAGACATTAGCATTGCTTCTCTTGGGAGCATTGTTTGACTTGGGTTTAAACGCCGGCTTTGGCTGCTCCATTGCTTTCTTGACAGAAAGACTGATCTTGCCGTCATCTGCGATAGAAATAATTTTGACCTTAACAGTCTGTCCTATAGCAAGATGATCCTTGATGTCCTTTACGAATTCGAGAGCCACCTCTGAAATGTGCACCATTCCCTTTTTGCCGCCTTCAAGGTCAACAAAAGCTCCGAATGCCGTAAAACCTGTAACTTTACCCTCAACAATTGCGCCGACTTCTAACTGCATACTAACGAGTACCCCTTCAAGAAAATTTAAACACCTTAATCGTTAACAGAGATATCCTGATAAACCTTTTCACCGGGCATAACATAACCAAGCTTATCTCTGGCGATTTCCTCAACATATTCATCCTTGTTGCCGTCGTTCATTTTATCCTGAAGAGCCTTGTTTTCCGCATCAACTTCAGCCTTCGCAGCATCTACGGCAGCAATCTGATTGTAAACTTCTTTAACTTCTTTTATCTCAGAAAGCAAAGCAATGGCAACACAAGCACAAAGAAAGATTACCGAAAAAACAACTATAAAGCTTCGTCTGGGCTTTTTTGCTTTATTGGAATTGTATTCAACTCTTTTGGTCTTTGTTGACACTCCTGCCACCCCGTTTCTTTTCAGCTAAACTAACTGAGCATAATTTCACGAAAAAATTATACACTATACCATGTCGAATATGCAAGTATTTTTTTACTGTTTTATTCAAATTTTCAAATATTTTTTCAATAAAATTGAAAATTCGTGTTTTAATTCTGTGTAAACATTCCTTTTGACGCAAAAAATGTCTCTTTAATGCTTTAATTGCTCTTTTTGCAGGGATAAAAAAGACGCTGCTCAGCGAGTAAGACCATACAAATGCACCCCCTGCTTCAGCGAGAAAAGTATAGGCAAAAATTCTGCCTTCGCAGACGGTAAGCAAAAATATGAAATTTACCCACAGGCAAATAGTAAGAAAGATTATATCCCTTAGTGCCAATTGCTTTTTATCGCTTCCTGTAAGCAGATAAAAGATTATTCTGATTAAATCATAGACTATTGCAAGACTGAAGCCGAGTCCTGCCGAATACATAAAGCAAACTGCCTGAAACGCAACCGACGGCATATACTGCATTATCTGAACACCTTTGAAAACAAGCTGCCTTTCACCTTTGCCTCAGCATACAAAACGGAATCTATATGACCTTCGACGAGCATATCTCCGCTCTCAACAGAAAGACGGCTGATTTTAAGGGATTTGCCCTTTATGTAAATTTCACCGCAGTCACTCTGTGCAACTATTGTTTCTTCATCAAAGCTTTCAACATCAATTATCCCAGTCATCGTCACTTTTTTACGGGATTCGATGATAAGATCGTGTACTGCATTTTCAGGCATAAAAAATCACCTCATAATATTCTATGAGGTGAAAAATTTTTTATTACAGCACTTTATACATAAGTCCTGCATCATCCTTGGTTGCATGCTCAACGACCTTGGTTACCTGAATTTTAGTTGTGTTGGCGCCCATCGTTATCTCGATAATATCGCCTTCCTTGACATCGTAAGATGCTCTTGCAATTTTACCGTTGACAGTAACATGCTTCGCATCGCAGACTTCGTTTGCAACCGTTCTTCTTTTTATAACTCTTGAAACTTTAAGATATTTATCAAGTCTCATAATATTCTCCCATGATAAAGCTCACGGCAGGACATTTCGCCCTGCCGAATAGAATTTACAAAAAAAGACTTATTTAATAGCGTCCTTAAGAGCCTTACCAGCTTTGAATGCGGGAACCTTAGAAGCGGGAACTGTCATTGTTTCGCCTGTCTTCGGGTTACGACCCTGCTTCTCAGCACGCTCTCTTACCTCAAATGTACCGAAACCAACAAGCTGAATCTTGTCGCCTGCCTTAAGTGCGTCTGTAACTGCAGCGAAAACTGCGCTTACTGCCTTCTCAGCAGCCTTCTTGTCCATTTCGCCCTTAGCTGCAACTGCATTGATAAATTCTGTCTTATTCATTGTAATTCCTCCAAAATTTTTGTTTATATTATGAAATACCTTTTTTAGTATATCACATACTCTTTTTTGCTTCATCCCAAAGCTCATCCAGAGTTTCAAGCGAAGCTGACTTCATATCGATGCCCTTTTCCTCTGCAAGCTTCTCAACCTTTTTGAACCTGCCGACGAACTTATCCGTCGAAGAAGTGAGAGCTTCCTCTGCATCGACCTTGACAAATCTAGAAACATTGACGGCTGAGAAAAGCACATCGCCAAGCTCGTCACATATCTCGTCTTTGTTGCCGTTTGCAATAGCTTCTTTAAGCTCATTTATCTCGTCGCTGAGTCTTTCAAGTGCACCGTCAACCTGCGACCAGTCAAAGCCTGCCTTTGCCGCTTTTGACTGAACCTTGTCTGCTCTCATAAGAGCAGGCAGCTCACGGGGAATTGAATCTATAGCCTGAGATGTTGTTTTCTGGCCCTTTGTCTTGCGTTTGATCGCATCCCAGTTAGTAAGCACATCGTCAACGGAATTGACATTTATCTCACCGAAAACATGAGGATGACGCTCGATCATCTTTCTGCAGTTTTCATCTGCAACATCATCGATATTGAAAACGCCTTTTTCATCCTCGATCTGCGCATGGAACACAACCTGCATAAGCACATCGCCAAGCTCTTCACGAAGCATATCAGCATCGCCCTTATTGATAGCCTCAATTGTTTCGTAAGTTTCTTCAACAAGATTCTTCCTGATGCTTTCGTGAGTCTGCTCAATGTCCCATGGGCAACCACCCTCAGAACGAAGTGCTTTTATAACCTCGACAAGGTCATAAACATTGTATTTTTCTTTGAATTTAAAATTCTTTATCATAACATTACCATTTTAACCTAAAAAGCCAAGTTTTTCAAGCTTTTTTGCAATTTTTTCTCCTTTAGGAACCATTTCAAGATCGTCTCTTGAAAGAGCCTTGAGGAAAAGGAGTGCAAGCACATAAACTATAACCGCTGCAGCAACTGCAATCACAAGTGCAATGCTGTTTCCGTTAATCATTCCTTCAGGATCTCCGACACTTGCAAGAACCTTTGAGAACACCTTAACAGTAGCAAAAGCTACACCGGCAGACATAGCTGAACAAATAAGCGGCTTAATGAATACGGAAGCGAAATTGATATTCACACCTGAAATTTTAATGATGCTGACAAGGTTAATTCCTACAACTATAACATAGCAGGCAATTGAGCCTATCGGTGCACCGTTGATATTGATATGCGGATTACCTATGAGAGCATAGTTGAGGATTATCTTGACAATAGCGCCCACGCAAAGCGACTTAAGAGGAATATCCGTTCTGCCCAGAGCTTGAAGCATATTCGTTATCGGTGAGGACACGGCAAAAAGGAAAATCGAAAATCCATAAACTGCAAGAATCGGAGCGCCGATTGTTGCTGCAGAGCTGCCGTAAAACATACCAAGAAGATTTTTTGCAACAGCTGCAAGTCCAAAACCGACAGGCAAGGAAATAAGCATCGTCACACGGATAACCGACTCAATCGTAGTTTTAATAGTTTTATTTTCATGCCTTGCCCACGCTGCCGAGATGATGGGAATTGCACTGATACCAAGCGTCATCGTGATAGTCGGGACAAGATTTTTGAAATCGAGAGTTTCACCGTAAACACCGTAGAGGTATTTTACGATCTGCTCGTCTGCGATTCCTTCTTTAAGAAGATATGATGAATAAATTTCCTTTATAACATCAGGAGCTTTTTCAACTGCATAAGCAAGTCTGTTCTGAATCGTAGCAGAGTCGATAAGGTTGGTTACGTTGAGAATAAGAGAACCAACTGCCATCGGCAACGCTGTTCTGACAAGAATTTTTGAAATGTTTCTGCTGTCTTCCGGCTTGGGTGAGTTTATAAGGTCTTCTTTCGTTATACCGTCACCCTTGATTTTATGCCTGATGAAAAGGAAAACAAAACCGAGAACCGTACCGATAGTAACACCGAGAACAGCCGTTGCAGCAGCATAAGGATAAAGCGCTGCAAGTGCATCTGCCTTTTCTTCATAAACAACGCCCATAACCGTCTGGCCGTTTTCAAACCTTCTGATCTGAGACTGAAGGAAAACATATGTTACAGCAAGACCGATACCGAGCTTACTGACAGCTTCGATGACCTGAGAAATTGCCGTCGGCATCATATTCTGCATACCTTCGTAATAACCTCTGAAGGTTGACATACAGCAGCAGAAGAAAATTGACGGAGCAATTGCAAGAACACACCAGATATTTTCCGTATAACCGACAACATACTTAGTGTAAGGATAAGCTATCAGGAGCATCAGAATTGTACCGACAGCACCCGTTATAAGGAAAAGTCTTGTTGCGACTCTCTGAATAAGCCGTACATCTCTGAAGTGGCCGAGTGAGCGTTCCTTCGCAACCATTCGTGAAACAGCTATCGGCAGACCTGCCATTGAAATTGAATAAAGCGGTGTATAAATTTCATACGCTGTGTTGAAATAACCTCTGCCGACCTCACCGATGAGCATAGACAAAGGAATTTTGAACAACGCACCAATTACCTTGACCAATACGGTTGCAACAACAAGAACAAAAGCACCATTGAGCAACGACTGGGATTTAACAGCTTTTTCCTTGGCCATTGATGCACCTCCTAAAGATTTCATAAGTTATATTTTACCATATATTTTCATTTCAAGCAATTATTTTACTGAAATTATATTAAAGAATACCGTTGATTTTTTATGCCAACTGTTAACTGTTTGCTTTTTCTTCAAGTTTTTGATAAAACTCCCTGATTTTCGACTTTCTTTCGATAAGCTCATCAAAGCGTGAAATATACTCATATGGATATTTATAGTTAAATACCCTTTCAATATTCCTTCCGAATGGCTCTTTGAGTTTTATGACAGCACCTGCACCGACTGCAAGAACAGTATGGCACTCTTCCATCATAAACACATTATAAAGGCACTCATAGCCGGGCTTGCACCATCCGACATTTTCAAGGTTACCCAATGATCGGGACTGTCTGTACATATAATACGGAATATATCCGTTTTCATAGAACCGTTTCTGTGCATAGACAAGCATTTTATTTGCTGTTTCGCCACTCTCTACATCAATGCCACCCGTGACGATCGTCGAAGATCTTTTGAGTGCAAGAGTGTGCAGAGTTATGTTTTCAGGATTGAGACTGATTGCCTTATCAACTGTATTGCAAAAGCTTTCATAGCTGTCGTCGGTCAGACCTGCGATAAGATCCATATTGATATTGTCGAAGCCTTTATCCCTTGCTGTTTCATAAACATCAATCACATCTGCAACTGTATGGCGTCTGCCTATTGAAACCAGAACATCATCGTTAAAGGTCTGTGGATTGATACTGATTCTCGTCACACCGTATTTTTTGATAACATCAAGCTTTTCGGGAGTTACGGTATCTGCCCTGCCTGCCTCGATTGTATACTCCCTGCAAAAAGAAAAATCAAAATTATCGTCGATTTCTTTGCACACTCTTTCAAGCTGCTCTGCACTGAGTGTAGTCGGCGTGCCTCCACCCCAATAAACCGATTCAAGGCGAAGACCTAGCTCTTTTGCGATTTCAGCCGTCTTACGGATTTCTTCACAAAGCTTTTCAACATAATCCGGCAGAAGCTTTTTTGCCTGCGCGATTGAATGAGAAACAAAAGAGCAATAGTTGCAACGCGTCGGGCAGAAAGGAATTGAAACATAAAGGCTGAAGGATTTTTCATCCGAAAGAGCCATTATTTTCTCCTCTGCTTTTGCAACACTGAAAGCAAGATTTGTCTTATCAGGAGAAACGAGAAGCTTTTCGTTGAAATAACCGACGGCTTCCTCATCGCCGTTTTTAACCATAAGAGTATTCATAAGCTTTGAGGGACGCACACCTGTAAGAATTCCCCACTGAGGAGTGTAGCCTGTGACTTTACAAAGAATATTGTAAAGCAGGACAGCCATTTCCCTTTCGCAATCGTCATAATCGCTCTCAATGCATCCGGCATTTTCCTGCAGATTATCATAAGAAAGACTGACATTGATTTTGTATCCGTTTACGGTCTCTTCAAGAGATGTTATAACAGCGAAAGAGTCTTCTCCCTCTTCGCCATCGTGAATAACACGGATGGTTTCATAAGGGTAGAAAACTCTGCAAAGGTTTTCCATTTCATAATGAAATTTATGGTTAATAACCTTTAATATCATTTAAACCGCCTCATATATCTGTTTCTGCGTTTTTCGTATTCCATAGTTGTTGCACGGTTGTGGCCGGGATAAATATCGTAATCACCCGGCATATTATAGAGTCTTGTTATTGACTCGAGCATTTCATCCTCGCTGCTGTCAAAGAAATCCATTCTGCCGACAGTAAGACAGAAAAGAGTATCTCCGGTAAATATTGTACGCTCGTCTTCGACGAAATAGCACACACCACCCTTTGAATGACCGGGAGTATGAAGAACTGTCACTTCGATTTCGCCAAAGCTGAGTTTATCCCCTTCTTCAACGGTTATATCAGCAGGCACATACTTCTGCACGCCCGGCATCATTTCGTGAGCAAAGCTCGGAAGCTCATCAAGAAGCTTATATGCTTCATCCTTATGAATTACAATCTTTGCCTCGGGATAAGCTTTTTTCAGATCATAAACACCGAGAATATGATCATAATGACCGTGCGTGAGAAAAATATACTTAAGATTTTTTCCCTCGAGCTTTTCAGCGAGCGACGGTGCATACTCTCCGCAGTCAATTACAGCTGTTTCGTTTGTTTTTTCATCGGTCACGATGTAGCAGTTTGCCTGTATGGGACCGAGTGTTAAAGTTTCAATCTGCATTTCGTTCTTTCCTTCTTATTGTTTTACCCAGATATCCGTATCCATAAGTATTGTTACAGGGCCGTCATTCTGAATGTCAACCTTCATATCTGCACCAAAAGAGCCATGCTCAACATTCTTTATGCCGTTGAGCTTGAGCTGCTCAATAAAATACTCATAGAGCTCCTCTGCCATCTGCGGAGGCGCAGCGGTTGTAAAAGACGGTCTGTTTCCTTTTCTGATATCGGCACACAGAGTAAACTGAGAAATAACAAGCACTTCGCCGTCAATATCAATCACAGATTTATTCATCTTGCCCTCGTCATCCTCGAAAACACGAAGCTTCGCAATCTTTGCGGCAAGAACATCTGCGTGCTGCTTTGTATCATCAGGCCCGACACCTAAAAGGACATTGTATCCCCAACCTATTTTTCCTATAACCTCTCCGTCAACAGTTACCTTCGACGAAGAAACACGCTGAACAACAGCCTTCATCAAATCATTCCTTCAATTTTTATATCAGGCGCGTTCAACATCGAGAATTCCGTTTATTTTGAGTATCTTCGCCATAACACCCTGAAGATGCTCAATTCCGTTAACGGCAAGAGTCAGCTCAATCGAAGCTCTGCCGTCCTTTTTACTCTTTGTATTGATGCCGTAAATCATAACGCGCATATCAGCAATAACCTTTGAAACATCAGCCATAAGACCGACACGGTCAAGGCAGGTTATGCTGAGAGTTGCAGTAAACTCTTCCTTGACATCGGCATCCCAGCTTGCCTCTATCCATCTTTCAGGCTCTTCGCTGAGCTCGACAACCTTCGGCACATTGGTACAGTCTCTCTTGTGGATAGAAACGCCGTGGCCTCTTGTTATGAAACCGATTATATTGTCCCCCGGGAGAGGGCTGCAGCATTTTGAAAACTTAATAAGACAGTTTTCGATACCTTCGATGATAACGCCATCCTTGCTCTTTGAACGCTTCTGAGCAGGTTTGGTTATTTTGATAACATCCTCCTGCTTCTCCTCGGGCTGCTTGAACATTTTGACATACTCATCCTTGACATGAGGCATCATCTTGTTAAGCGAAACGCCACCGTAACCGATTGCAGCGAAGAAATCTTCAGGAGTTGTAAAACGCTGACGCTGAGCAATTATCGTTATGAATTTTTCAAAATCCTCGTCGCTGAGTCTTATGAAATTGCGTCTGAATTCACGCTCGACCTCGAGCTTTCCTTCAAGAATATTTTCATCCCGACGCTCTTTCTTGAACCACGAGCGGATCTTATTTCTTGCGCCACTCGTCTTGACGAATTTGAGCCAGTCCCTGCTCGGGCCTTTGCCCTGCTGAGACGAGGTTATAATTTCGACGATTTCGCCCGTTTTAACCTCATAATCAATCGGCACGATTCTGCCGTCAACCTTTGCACCGACCATTCTGTTACCTACAGCTGAATGAATCGCATATGCAAAGTCAACAACCGTCGCACCTGCAGGAAGACTTATAACAGAGCCTTTCGGTGTAAAGACAAATACCTCTTCCTGAACAAGGTCTGTTTTGATTGTATGAACGATATCCTCAGGATTTTCTGAAACAGTCTGTGATTCAAGCAACTGCCTTATCCACGAGAATTTTTCCTCAAACTTCTGCTTGCCGTTCATACCAAGCTTGTATTTCCAATGGGCTGCAACACCGTACTCAGCAGTGCGATGCATTTCCCATGTTCTTATCTGCACTTCAAACGGAATGCCGCCCTCGCCTATTACAGTTGTGTGCAGAGACTGATACATATTGGCTTTAGGGGTTGAAATATAATCCTTGAATCTGCCCGGAATGGATTTGAACATATCGTGGATAATTCCGAGGCAGTTGTAGCAATCTATAACATCATCAACAATGATTCTGACTGCATAAATATCGTAAATCTCGTCAAAGTCCTTGCCCTGCATATACATTTTACGGTAAATACCGTGAACACTTTTTACGCGTCCTGTTATGCTTGAATTCGGCACGACCTGCTTGACACGATCGTTAATTTTTTTCTGAATATTATCAAGATATTCCTTGCGTTTTGACTGCTGCTGCTCAAGCAAGGTCTGTATTTCCTTATAAGCAACTGGGTCAAGATAGCTGATTGCAAGGTCTTCAAGCTCCTCCTTGACACCTCGGATACCGAGTCTGTGTGCAATGGGAGCATAAATTTCAAGTGTTTCCTGAGCTTTTTCACGTCTTTTATGGGGTCTCATAAAAGCAAGTGTTCTCATATTATGGATACGGTCAGCCAGCTTGATGATTATAACTCTGATGTCCTGAGACATAGCCATAAGCATCTTACGGACATTTTCCGCCTGCTGCTCCTCCTTCGTGAAAAGTGGTACTTTACCAAGCTTTGTTACGCCTTCAACAAGCTCAGCGACATCCTCGCCGAAATCTTTTTTTACATCCTCTTTGGTAAGCTCCGTA
>JAZORX010000336.1:0-9579 GCA_045656845.1 Acutalibacteraceae bacterium
GGCGATGTTGTCCGCGTTGTTTCAATGGGCGATTATTCAAAAGAACTTTGTGGTGGTTGCCATGTTAAAAACACATCTGAAATTGGTCTCATTAAGATTTTATCAGAATCAGGTGTTGCAGCAGGTGTAAGAAGAATTGAAGCTGTTACAGGTTTTGGTGTTTTAAACGAATTTTATGCTATGCAGGAAATCTTAAACGAATCTGCAGAAGCTCTTAAGTGTTCAGTTAAGGATTTAGCAAAGAAAGCAGCTGTTGTTATGGACGAGCTTAAAAAGGCTGAAAGCAAAATTGAACAGCTTAACGCTAAATTTGCAAAGGATTCTGCAGGAGATATTTTAAGCGGTGCAAAAGAGATTAACGGCATTAAGGTTGTTTGCGGAAGAATTGATGGTGCAACTGTTGACGCTTTAAGAAATATAGGCGATGATTTTAAAGCATCGACGCCTTGCGGTGTAATAGTTTTGGCATCCTCTGATGGAGAAAAGGTAACCTTCGTTACGATGGCAACTAAAGATGCAATCGCAAAGGGTGCTCACGCAGGAAACATTGTCAGAGAGGTTGCAAAGGTTACAGGCGGTGGCGGCGGCGGTCGTCCTGATTCTGCACAGGCTGGCGGAAAAGATATATCAAAAATAGATGAGGCGTTAGATTTAGTCTATAAGCTTGTTGAGAATTTATAAAATAAAAAACGGTGTAAACTTGGTTTACACCGTTTTTTATTGTAAGTTAGTAGTATAGTGCTTATATACATTAAATGAATGGCCTTGACAAAGTAAAAAAATAAATTTCGGGGTTGACAAATAAAAAAAACAGGTGTATAATGTTTAGTAATTTGAAGGAAAGGAAGAATCGTATATGGCTATGAGACATCTTAATATTTTTAATAATCGATTTTATTTTAGTCATCCATGCGGTTTTCCGGTCTTTGCAAAAACCTGTTAATTCGATGACTTATTCGTCGTTGGCTTGATGGTAATTACAAAGAGAGAATGAAGTCCGCGTGGATGTTTGATTTTAAATCAAAGCCATGCGGTTTTTTGTTTATTTAAAATAATGAAAATGTGTCGATTGCAGACCATACTGCGTTTGTATTTCGTGAAAATTAAGTAATAAAATCAGAGGAGATTGAGATTATGAATTTAACATTCGAAAGAAAACTTCCTATACCAAAAGAAATTAAAGAAATGTGTCCGCTACAACCCGATGTTAAAAAGATTGTAACGGACAGGGAAAAAGAAATTGCAGATATTTTCACAGGCAAAAGCGACAAGCTCATTTTAATTATCGGTCCGTGCTCTGCCGATAATGAGGACAGCGTTATAGATTATATTTCAAGATTAAGAAAAGTACAGGAGAAGGTTTCGGATAAAATCTTTATTATTCCGCGAATTTATACAAACAAGCCGAGAACAACAGGTGATGGCTACAAGGGGATGCTTCACCAACCTAACCCGACTGAAAAGCCCGATATGCTAAAGGGTATTATGATGATCAGAGATTTGCATTTAAGGGCAATTAAAGAAACAGGATTTTCTTGTGCTGATGAAATGCTATACCCTGAAAATTACAGATATTTGGATGATATTTTGGCTTATGTTGCAATCGGGGCAAGAAGTGTTGAAAATCAGCAACACAGATTGACTGCAAGCGGAATTTCAGTTCCTGTGGGAATGAAAAACCCTACAGGCGGAGATTTGTCAGTTATGATGAATGCTATAAAGGCAGCACAGCATAAGCATACTTTCATATATCGTGGTTGGGAGGTTCATTCTGATGGCAATCCGTTATCACACGCAATTCTTCGTGGATATTTAAATAAGCAAGGACAGCCGCTTCCTAACTACCATTACGAAGATTTGGAACTGTTATGCAAACTTTACAGTGAATCAGGACTTGAAAATCCAGGTGTAATTATTGATACAAACCATGCAAATTCAGGAAAACAACCACTTCAGCAAATGCGTATTGCAAAGGATGTTATGCACAGCACAAGACACGACTCATCAATCAAAAAGCTTGTAAAAGGATTTATGATTGAAAGCTATATTGAAGATGGTGCACAGAAAATTGGCGAATGTATATATGGTAAATCCATAACAGACCCATGCCTTGGCTGGGAAAAAAGCGAAAAACTTATTTATGATTTAGCGGAATTAGTATGAGAAAGCTCTTTAAAATAATTTGAAACTTACGCTTAAAAGCGTAAAGATTTCAGTCCTTAAGGAAGTGTTAAAATGCATGTAAAAATCAAACCGATTGCACCAGACGGCGAAATTTTGGCGATTTCTTCAAAGTCGGATGCCCACAGGGCAATTATCTGTTCTGCCTTATCAAACGATAAAACAAATATACATATTTCTAACATATCAAAGGATATTGAGGCAACTCTGAATTGCATTAAATCAATGGGTGCAGACTACATTAAAAAAGATAATGTATATGAAATTTCACCTGTTAAAGAAGTTGTTCAAAACCCTGTATTAGATTGCAACGAGAGCGGCTCAACCTTAAGATTTATGTTACCCATTCTGTCGGCACTTGGAAAAGGTGCAACATTTGTAGGTAGTGGCAGATTGCCTGAACGACCAATGGAGCCGATAATTGACTTGTTAAAAGAGCACGGAAATGTATTTTCAAACTCAAAATTGCCTATAACAGTATCGGGAAAGACCATTCCTGGCGTATTTAATATTGCAGGAAATGTAAGCTCGCAATTTATATCAGGATTAATTTTTGCACTGCCTTTACTTAAGGAAAAAAGTATTATAAATATTACAACAAAACTAGAATCCTCTGCTTATGTTAACATGACCGTCGATACTGTAAAAAAGTTTGGTGTAAATATAGAGCAAAATGAAAATGAATTTATTATAAATCAGGCAGATAACTACATATCACCAAAAGAATATATTGTTGAGGGCGATTGGTCAAATTCATCATTTTTTATGGTGCTTGGAGCTATCGGCGGTAAGATAACAATAAAAAACCTTAATTTAAATTCTTATCAAAGCGACAAGATGATTTTAGATGCGTTATCTTATGCAGGCGTAAATTATACAGTTTCAACCAATGAGATAAAAGTGGAGAAAAGTGAAATTAAGCCTTTTGATTTTGATGTGTCCGAATGCCCAGACCTGTTTCCTGTATTATCTGTTTTAGCTTGCAGTGCGAAGGGAAAATCAACTCTATATAACGCGCAAAGGCTTAGAATAAAGGAAAGCGACAGAATTAAAACCACAAAGGAGCTTATATTAAGCCTTGGAGGAAGAGCAGAAGAAACAATTGATAGCCTGATTATATATGGAAACGGAAAATTAAAAGGCGGAATAGCTAAAAGTTATAACGACCACAGAATTGCAATGTCGGCATTTGTTGCAAGTGCAATTTGCGAAAATGAAGTTATTCTAAAGGATGCAGAGGCGATTGACAAGTCATATCCGTCCTTTGTGGAAGATTTTAAGAGTGTTGGAGGGGATGTTTATGTCATCTGAAACAGGTAAAATTGATTTGAAACAATTAAGAATTGAAATAGATAAAATAGATGATGAAATTTTAAAACTTTTCTTAAAAAGAATGGAAACCGTATCAAAGGTTGCAAATTACAAAAAAGAACATAACCTATCTGCCTTGCAAAAAGGCAGAGAAAGAGAAATACTAAAAAATGTAAGTGAAAAATCGGGCGATGAAATGGCAGATTATTCGCGAATGCTTTTTATGTGTCTAATGGAGTTGAGCAAAGACTATCAAAACAAAATAAATGAGAAATCCGGCGGAGAGCTTGCACAAAAAATTCAAAATGCTCTGGATACTACTGCTAAAATTTTCCCTCAATCAGGAACTGTTGCATGTCAGGGCATTGAAGGGGCATACTCACAAATTGCTTGCGACAGATTTTTCAAAAATCCCGAGATTAAGTATGTTAAAACCTTTGAAGATGTATTTAAAGCAGTTGAAAACGGAACTTGCGAGTATGGAATATTGCCTATTGAAAATTCAATTCATGGAACAGTAATTGCAGTTTACGACCTTATGAAAAACTATAATTTTCATATCATAAAAAGTGTTAAACCTAAAATAAATCACGCACTTATGGCAAACAAGGGAGCCAAACTTTCGGATATTAAAGAAATTGTTTCTCACGAACAGGCAATCGGGCAATGCTCTGAATTTTTAAAAAATTACCCAGAGATAAAGGTAACTGTTTGCGAAAATACAGCGGCTGCGGCAAAGCTTGTTAAAGACTCGAATAGATTAGATATTGCCGCAATTTCTTCTCCTGATTGTGCAGAAAACTATGAACTTTCTATTTTAGATGATAAAATAGCAAATTCTGACAGCAACTTTACAAGGTTTATTTGTATAACAAAGGAGCTTTTAATATATCCCGGGGCAGACAGAATAAGCATCATAATGAATCTGCCACATACTCCCGGCTCGCTAAACAACACTATTTCAAAATTTGCAGCAGCAGGACTAAATCTTACCAAGCTTGAATCAAGACCGATTGCAGGCAGAGATTTTGAATTCTCTTTCTATTTTGATTTAGAAGCATCAATATATGCAGAGGAAACTGTCCGGATTTTGGAAGAGCTTTCATCGGGAAACAGTAATCTGATTTTTCTTGGAAGCTATTTGCAAATATAAAAAGACTGTTGTAATTATATCACCGTCTCCCTGTGTTTTCCCCTCAAAAGGTAAAAAATAAGGTAAAAGAGCAATCCCATCTTTGCAACTGCGCGAAGATGGGATTGCTCTTTTATATAATATTAATAAATTCATTTTTCGGGATTACATATCATACAGGGCTTGTATCCCTCATTTATAGCATCAGTCATTTTGATTTCTGTCAAATTATTTCTATACTTAATGATGATACAGTGTTTCAAATGATATTTTTTTCCGGCAGATGTTACATAATATGTATTGTCAGAATTCACATGGGTTGAGACATCACCTGTTACAGGTTTTGCTGGTTGTATTATTAATGAGTTAATCATAACTGATATCCCTAATACACAGGCTATTAGTGCAAGCATACCTACTAATAGTTTCCATTTTTTAATTATAAAGAGATAAAATTTAAATATAACACCAGGATTTTTAGAAAAACACGAGAACTCATTTGCGAACTCTTCTATTTTAATTCTGGAGTTTTGTAGATTGCTGCTTTTTAAATCGGGATCGCAAATGTGTCCAAGTTCATGACGCAAAAGAGCACACTTTTCCTCGAGGCAAACATTTGCATTTATGAATACAAATTTCAGGTTGTTGTTGATATATAAGAAAGAGTCGTGTTGCTGGGTTTCATTTTCAACTCTTAATCTTTTTATAAGTTCAGACACAGATTCTGAATTACTATGTTTTTTATACTCGATAATAGTAAACTGATTAGATTCAATAATGCGCTTTAAATCACCGTAATCAGTCAGTGAGTAAAGTTTGTTTTGAATTAATATTTTGAGTGCCTTTTCTTTTGCTAAATTATGTGTCATTGTTATCCTTTTTTATTCTTTCTATCAGGTTCATAATTGTTTTTTCTTCATCTGTCAGGGGTTTGCCTGAAGTAATACTTCCATAAGCCGCAATAATAGCATTTTCTAAAAATTCAGGATGAAGCCGTCTGTACTCAGTTTGTGCGATAGCGACTACCGCGTGCTTTCCAATATCGTCAAGTGAACTGTAAATTTTTATAAAATCCAGCAGATTTTCATCAATGACGACAGGTTGTTCATTAATGGAATGAATGTCTAGTTCTTTTAAAATTGTACTTACCATACCATAATTAGATAAAGACACACCGTTTTTCAATATAAAATTAACCGTTGTACGCGGTATGTTCATATGTTTCGAAAAATTTTCTATTGTACTAAATTTTTCTTTTATTCTTTTTCGAATCAGGTCTTTATATAAATCCACCAAAATCACTTCCTTCACTAATATTGTACAACACAATGTCTAATTCGTCAATAAAATTAACAAAAACTGTTGACATTTTACTGTGCATTGATATAATTAAAAGACGATACAATGTATATATTTACAAAATAAGACGGAAAAATATACAAACATAACTTATTTTTGTAAAAATTAGTAAATTATTGACAATTTTCTGGAATATTATTATGTTCGTGGTAAAATAATAATATAAATATAGAAAGGAAGTTGTACAATGATTAAAATTATAACAGATGATTTAATTGAAAAATATAAGGATTTTTTAATTAATGAAGAAAAGGCTTCTGCTACGCTGGAAAAGTATATGCGTGATATCAAAACTTTCTCAGAGTGGTCGTCAGGTTCTGAACTTGACAAGAGAAAGGTTCTTGATTACAAAGAATATTTGATAGGGAAATTTGCTCCTGCATCTGTCAATTCTGTGTTATCCTCGCTCAACAGTTTCTTTGAATTTAATAACTGGTACGAGTTGAAGGTCAAAATGCTCAAAATTCAAAAACAGATTTTTGCTCAAAAGGATAAGGAACTTTCAAAAGCAGAGTATGAAAGGCTGCTTGATGCCGCAAAAGCAAAAAGAAACGAAAGACTATACCTGCTGATGCAAACGATCTGTTCGAGCGGGATCAGGGTATCGGAATTACAGTATGTAACAGTTGAGGCTATAAAATTAAGAAAAGCAACTATTAACTGTAAGGGTAAGATGAGAATTGTAATTTTACCCAAGGAGCTTTGCAGAATGCTCACAGAATACGCGAAAACCCAAAAAATAACAAGCGGCCCTGTGTTTGTTACAAAAACAGGAAAACCGCTTGACAGAAGTACTATATGGAAAATGATGAAGGCACTTTGCGAAAGTGCAAGAGTATCAAAATATAAAGTGTTTCCCCATAATTTAAGACATCTTTTCGCACGCACTTTTTACACACTTCAAAAAGACATTGTAAGACTTGCAGACATTCTCGGACATTCAAGCGTAAACACCACACGAATATATACAATGGAAACGGGTGAAATACACCGCAGACAAATTCAAAAATTAGGACTTTTACGCCTATAAATAAAAATACCACATAATCGAAATTATGGTGCAAGGCATAACCAATCTGACACCAAAAGGAACTAAACTACCATATGGCATACACATATTTTTCTAAAAAACTGCATAGTTTTTAGACCGGTCATTGTTAGTTTTGTAAAACCGGCCTGTTTGGCTATGCCTTTTTTAATGCACATTGATGATTTTTTTATAAAATAATCGTAAATCATTGACAAGCACTCCTGAACATGATATAATATGTACGCAATTAATATTGAACTCGGCTATAATATACCACATAATTTCGATTATGTGGAAATTGCCTTTTCACATAATTTCGATTATGTCGCAGGGCATATTTTTTTGCCACCTCTTGTAATGAGCATTACATCAAAGCGAAATATGGTTAGAAGTACAAAGAGAAAGGGTTGAATAAGTATGGACAGTTTCGATATGTCCAACAAGAAAAAAGCAATCGTTGCTACAACTTGGGAATACCTTTTGAAAACAGGACTATCAAATGCTTCAATCGGGGAATTATGCAGAGAAACAAAACTTGCACAAAGCAGTTTGTATCATTGGTTTGAAAACAAAGACGATATATGGATAAGTGCCGGAAAGTACGGATTGTCAAAAGTTGTTGATGCGCTCTTGGAATTTACTTTCGACCACACTAACGATATTCGTAAATATTTTGACACTCTTTTAGATGAGGTCGAAAAGTATAAATATGAACTGCGTCTTGCAATTCAAATCACAACCAGCCCTGTGTTTGGTGAGCGTATGCGCGACAAATCAAAAGATTTCAGGCTGTGGTACGAAAAGTATGCAAGTAAGTTAATTGAAATTTTTGGATGTACATACGAACAGGCAGAAACATTTATTTATTCCATTATTGCATTTGTGATTGTTTATGCAATATGGGACGATGACGAAAAAACACAAATGCTGCTTGAAAATCTATATGACAGAACAATGAAAAAGATAGGTAGAAAGCAGTAAAATTATTGGTAAATAAAACAATTTGGAAATGCAACTTGTAATAGAGTTGCGGGTATGGGCACAGGATTGGTGGTGTTGGTAAACTAAAATGGGATATCTATACGAACTTGAAGAAGATATTCTTACTTTTTTTGTGATAGTGGTAATTGCTGCATTTATTATATTAGCCATTTTTGTTAATGTTATCTATCCTATTATTGAGGAACGAGAGTACATAAAAATGGAGATGAAGCAAAGTTACAGTAAAGAAGAATATCGTTACTGGAAAAGAGAATTAAGGTATTTATATTTGCGTTCCATTCCGATAATCGGAAGATTTTTCAGATAGTTATCCGGCTTTGGCTGATAATTATAAAGGACGGCGAGCGGAAAATTCCTTGCTCGGTGCTATTGCGTGGCAGTTGCTTTTTTTAACGAGCACCGTCCATAAAACAATTTGCCAACTATGAAACTGCCACATGGCACCATCGGAGGTGAGGAAAACAATTGGCACATTATTCTGCATAACGCGCAGAGAACAGCAGAATGATGTTATTAATTTTCTCTGTTTAAAGCGGAAATTAAAATTTCGCAAAATATACAATTAAGGAGGTTTTCTAAGTTGAAACTTAAAAGAATTCTGGCTATGGTACTTTGCATAGCAATGGTACTTAGCACAATGAGCATTTCTGTTTTTGCAGAAGATGCTCCTGCAGATGAATCTGCAGTTGTTATTGACTTTGAAGTGGCAGCCGATGCCGTAGCAAAGGTCGGCAACACTGAGTATGCGACTATCGACGAAGCCATCGCGGCATGGACCAATGGTTCTACCTTGACACTGCTAAGTGATGTTACCTTGACGGATGTGATCAAGCTCAGCTCTACTGAGTATCATATTCTGGATTTGGGTACATATACAATGACAGCGGCAAAGAGCAAGGATGCAATCCAGTATGTAATAAACGGTAGAAGCTCAGCTAGCTACGCACTGGATATCAAGGCTGATGCTACCAACCCCGGCGGTATCACCGCAACGGGCAAGGCTATTGTTAGCCACATCAAGCCCTCAAGTAATGCACCCAGTAAAGACCGTCCGATCACCAGATTCTATGGCGGTGTTTTCAACGCTTCTTATGTTGTAAAACAAGGTGGTAGCGGTTTGTTTCTGCCCGGAACTGGATATAGCGGTGCAAGCGCGCCGTACTTCCAATTCTACGGTGGCGTGTACAATGGTACAATCTACACGAACCGTTCACAGAACCAGTTCCACGGAGGTACCTTCAACGGCAGCATGAGTATGTCCGTTGTCAGTTCTGCCTATACCTTAGTTGCAGGTGGTACATTCAAGAAGCTTTCCAATTCGATGGGTTCTGATTTGAACAGCGACAAGTTTACCATTGGTTCTGCTAAGGGTGTATACGACAAGAATGTCTATGTTGACGACAACGGCAACTATGTAATTGGGGCGGCTGAACCTGCAGATGGTGTTGAAGCAGCAGTTGCCAAGACCCCCGGAACAAATGATTACTTGGCTTATAGTAAGGTTGCAATCGAGGGAAAATTGAATTACACAGATGCAGAAGTGGCTCTTAAGAACAATAAATCT
>JAZORX010000337.1:0-4237 GCA_045656845.1 Acutalibacteraceae bacterium
ATGGTAACAGTAATTTTAACTGTTTCAGGCACATCAGCAGGATAGTCGGATTGAGTTGAAGGATTGTGGAACTCTCCGAACATTTCGTGACGGATGTACTTCTTCTCGAGATTTAACTTGTCCAGCTCTTTATTAAGGAAATCGTACATCTGCTGAGGACCGCAGATAAATACAGAATACGGTTCATTATCAGGAGAATATTTTTTGATAAGCTCAGCTGTTATAAATCCTTTTTCAAAACCGTCACCTGAAACATCAGCATCCTTATCACTGAGAACATGAATAACCTTCACTTTATCACACTCAGATGCGATTGCATCAAGTTCGTCTTTAAAAAGAATTACATCCTTATTTCTGCTGCCGTAGAGAAGTGTCATTTCGAAATCTTCATCACCGTCAGCAATTGCATTTGCCATTGATACAAACGGTGTAATGCCGCTACCGCCTGCAAGACAGATAACCTTTTTTGCATCTCTCAACGGCTGATAGTCAAAATGACCCTCGGGAGCTGAAACCTCAACTTCTGTGCCGACACTCCAATTATCAAGGATATATCTTGACATAAGACCACCGTCAACAAGCTTGATGGTAAGCTCATATTTTCCCTCAAGAGAATCTTTCGGTGAAGATGAAAGAGAATATGCACGGGTTATATTCATACCATCAATTGTTTCAAAAACAGTAAGATATTTACCGGCTGAAAAATAAGCCAACTCTTTGGTTCCTTTTGCTTTATCAGGAACAAGAGTAAATGTTTTGCAATCTTCTGCTCTCTGTGTAACAGCAGAAATTTTAAGGTACTGACGCTTCGGATGAAGAGAACGAGCAAGATACATTGCGTGATCCGGAGCATCGGGTAATTTAGCTTCAGCAGCGTTGAAGCGAGCCTGACGGTCAGAGAGCATCGGTAAGAATTTCTTCGATTTTAATGATTTGATATCTGCCATATTATTTGCCCTCCTTAATCTTTTTAATTACAATTCCTGCGGCTTTCTCGCCAGTATAATAAGCACAGCCGTAGCCGTCACCACGCTCCTGTGAAGCACCGCAGAAGAAGAAATTATCAAATGGTTGATCTTTCATATACTGGATCGTTCTGGGAAGCATACTGTCCCATTTTTCGAGCATATAGCCGTAAGGTGTACCGAGCGGGGTGTTGAGATAACGAGCGAATGTCGGTGGTAAAGCAATTTCAATTTCCTCGATGTAAGGTTTGATTGAAATATTAAGTGCCTTTTCGCAGGTTTCGATCATATTCTCAGCAACCTTAGTTTTGAACTTCTTATAATCCTGAGGTCTGACGTCCTTCATAACATCGCCGAATGTCATCGCTGTAAGGAAAAGCTGACTTGTTCCTTCAGGTGTGCAATCAGGAATGATTTCATTAAGACAGTTGATAATACAATAGCCACTTCCAAAATCATTGCAAGCTTCAAACTGCTTATCTGAGTCAGAATCAGGAGCAATAAATATTGAATAATCCTTAATGCCAAGCTCTTCCTGTGTTTTATTCATACCGAGATAAACAGTGGTGAGAGTTACAGCTGTTTTTCTTGCGTTAAGCATTTTAAGCTGCGTTTCAGGAATATCTTCTTTGTCAAACAAGTCATTGAATACAGCATGTGGATAAGAATTGCATATAATATACTTACCGTAAACTTCTTTTTCTCCGTTAATAACCACGCCTGCAGGTTTACCTTTACGCATAATAACTTTAGTAACCTCAGAGTTGTACCAGATATCGCCACCGTGTTCACGGATAACCTTATCTATGGCAAGGCTCATTTCGTGGCTGCGAAGATGCGGTATTCCTGTTCCGTTTTTAACATAACTGTGAAGAACACACATATAGTAAAGAAAATCGAACTTAGAGGCAGGAACGCCCATATAACACCAGTATGTGTTAAAAATATCCTGAGCTTTTTTAGGCATTCCGAGAGCATCAAGTGCCTCCGACATATTATGAGAAACCATTCGCATAATATCGGGAACATCTTTCAAAGATGCCGGCAACTTAGAAGGATCATCAAGACATTCAAAAGCTTTGAACATACGCTCAGAAAGACCAAATGCAGCCATACAGCTTTCATATGAACCGGGAACTATTTCATCAAGCTTTCTTGCAAAATTTTCAAATCCGACAGGCATACGGGCGTCGATTACAACTTCGACACCGTCTTCGTTGATAAATGTGTCTGTATCCCCTTCCTTTGCAGGGACAACAAGTCTGAATGTAGAATCGTGTCTGTGCCAATCAACATCTGCACCCCAGTTATTGAACATCTGCTCAATATTTCCGACTTCAACATCGGACGCACTTATACCTGCAAGCTCATGAAGAGAAGGCTCAAATTCAAAACGGCCTCTTACAAAAGAAGAAGCTGAGCCACCCGGAATATTGTGACGCTCGAGAAGAAGAGTTGAAAGACCTTCGCGAGCACAGTTAACAGCAGCCGCAAGACCACCGTTACCTGCACCGATAATAATTACATCGTATTGTTTACTCATAACAACACTCCTTTAATGGAGATTTTCTCCCACATAAATTAATATCATTATTTTAGCATAATACTTAACACTTTACAAGCGATTGAGCATCTAAAAACTTTCAAATGTCTTTTTCTTAGCTATATAAAGCATACATAAGTATGGGCGTTCTATGATACCGCCGTTCTTTTCTGCTAAAGCAACAATATCGTTATATGCTTTTTGTTTGTCTTCGTCCGAGTTTTGCATAAATCTGTTACCTGTTAATGCAAAACCGTAAAAATCATCAGCAGTATAGTTCTGCTTCCAGAATTTTCTGATTATGGTAGGCATTTCAAAAAGCTCGGAACCTACTATCTGTGATACAATTGAATCAATTCTGCTTTCATATTCTGCTTCTGTAAGAAAATCTGCTATACCGCCATATCGCTTCGATATTTCAAGTAATTCTTTGTCTGTATCTTTATCAGTAAGAACATACATATTCCAGAACAATGCCAAATAACCGTTATCTTTCAGAACATCAGCACACTTCTGATATCCGATTGGCTGAGGCACCCAATGGAATGACTGAGCAGCATATATGACATCAAACTTTTTCTGACCGAAGTCATACTCTTCAAATCTGCCTTTTACAAAGTTGACATTTTCATTTTTGAATCGTTCATTGCCGATACGAACCAAATCTTCACCGGGGTCTATACCCAAGATATCAAAATCGTTCCCGATAAGTTGTTCTGTCGCTTTACCACTTCCGCAACCTATCTCCAATAAATCAGAGCCTTCGGTTATTCCCGTAACAGATATCAATGCATCTATAATTTTTTCAGGATAACCGGGGCGGTATTTGTCATAGAATTCTGCGGCTTGGTTGAACATTTCACTTTCTTTATGGAAGTTCATACGCAAATCTCCGTTAAAACTCAAATCTTTTTCCGTCTTTGTAAATAATACCGTCTGTAACGGTGATTTTTAGTATTATGGTATTAACATCATTTTCGTTGGTATGACCGTTATCATACCAGGATGCAAAGGCTTCTCTTAATTTACCAGCTAAATCCTTGTTTTCTTCATTGCGGATATAGCCTAAACTTTCACCCTTGCCGTGTCCTGAAAACCATTCGCCACAGATTGCAACAACAGGATTTTTGTTGATATGTTTCATCTTGTTGGTTGAATTGTGAGTTATAGTGTAAAAAGCTCCGTAAATATAAATCGCATCAACTGTTCTCACCCACGGAGTACCACAATCATCAACTGTCGCAATTGATATAAGCGTATCTTTACTGAAACGCTCTTTCAATAAGTTATCAAAATCTTTGTTCATATAAGCATAACGCTTCCTTTTTATGATTTTATATGTTAATGATAGCATAAATTGAAATGTTTTTCAACTTTTCAAAATCTCATTACAAACAGTAATCCGCACCATAGCAATCTGCTACGATGCGGATTATTTGTTTTATTTCTTTACAACAGGAACCCATATTTCGCTTCGGTAATCGGGACTGCCCATATTACCTTCGGTATAAGCCTCAATATCCATTTCATATGTAGGCTCGTAGCATGATGTCGGGAAGAATTCCGAAACAATTTTGTGCCACATATCCTGCATAGCTTTCGGCATTGCACCTTTACATTCAAACACTGCCCACGTTCTTGCAGGAATTGTGCTTTTTCTGAAGCCTTCGGGAATCTCTGTATTTGCATCACATTTTGCCGCGATTGAATAATCAAAAGTTTTTGCACT
>JAZORX010000338.1:0-7337 GCA_045656845.1 Acutalibacteraceae bacterium
TTTCCTTGATTTTGAAAAAGTGTAGGTATATAATGTTGAAAGTAGGAGGGATACAATGGCTTTATACAATGCTCTTGATACATCCAAAAAAATTCTTGTGACGGGCGCAGCCGGTTTTATCGGCTTTCACCTTTGCAAATCGCTTCTTGAAAAAGGCGTTGATGTGGTAGGCTTTGATAATATCAACGATTATTATGATGTGAATCTGAAATATTCGCGTCTGGAGGTTCTTGCTCCTTACGATAAGTTCACTTTCGTCAAGGGTGATCTCGCTGATAAAGCTGCCGTTGATAAGCTTTTTTCTGAAAATAAATTTGATATAGTCGTAAACCTCGCAGCACAGGCAGGTGTCAGATATTCAATAGACAATCCTCAGGCTTATATTGAGTCAAATGTCATAGGCTTTTTCAATATCCTTGAAGCCTGCCGTCATAATCCTGTTGAGCATCTTCTCTATGCTTCGTCAAGCTCCGTTTACGGCAATCAGCAGAAAACACCGTTTTCAACTGATGATGATGTCAGTAAGCCGATTTCGCTTTATGCTGCAACGAAAAAGTCAAACGAGCTGATGGCTTATACTTACAGTCATCTTTATTCTATCCCTTCAACAGGACTTCGTTTCTTCACGGTTTACGGCCCTTACGGCAGACCGGATATGGCATATTTCAGCTTTACGCAGAAGATTATGAAGGGCGAAACAATAAAGATTTTTAACAACGGTGATATGTACCGTGACTTTACCTATGTCGATGATATTGTAAAGGGAATTGAAAATATGCTTTCAAATCCTCCTGAGGCTGACGAAAACGGCGACAGAGCAACGGTATATAACATCGGCAATAATTCACCCGAGAAGCTGATGTATTTTATAGAAACTTTAGAGAATGCTCTGGGTAAAAAAGCAGAGAAGGAGTTCCTCCCGATGCAGCCGGGCGATGTCTATCAGACCTACGCGGATGTTACACCACTTGTCGAAAAATTCGGCTTCAAGCCCTCAACCACGATTGAAGAGGGGCTTGGAAAATTTGTTGATTGGTATAAAAAATATTACAATATATAATCGGAGGCTTTTGAAATGAAAGATATTAACTTTGGCGTGTTCCCAACGATGATAACCCCGTATCACGACGATAACACAGTTGATTACGAGGCAGTTAAAAACATTACCAACTGGTATATTGAAAACGGTTGTACGGGTATTTTTGCTGTCTGCCAGTCAAGTGAAATGGTTTATCTTTCGCTTGAAGAAAAAGTGAAAATCGCAAGAACAGTTGTTGAAACTGTAAAGGCAAGCGGCAAGGATGTTTCTGTTGTTGCTTCAGGTCATAATTCGGACGATATGGACGCCCAGGTGCGTGAGCTTACTGCTATTGCTGAAACAGGTGTTGACGCTATCGTATGGGTAAGCAATCGCCTTGATCTTCAGAACGATGGCGACGATGTATGGATCAGAAATGCTGAAAAGCTTCTTTCTCAGCTTCCTGAGGATATTGCAATCGGCATTTATGAATGTCCTTATCCTTACAAGCGTCTGCTTACAGAAAAAATCCTTGATTGGTGTATTTCAACGGGCAGATTTACTTTCATTAAAGATACATGCAGCGACCCTGACGAGCTTGACCGTCGTCTTGAACAGATCAAGGGCACAACAATCAGGCTTTACAACGCAAACTCTCAGACGATTCTTTATACTCTTAAAAACGGAGCTGCAGGTTTTTCAGGAATTATGGCGAATTTCCATCCCGACCTTTACGCATGGCTTTGCGATAATTACGATAAGGATGCGAAAAAGGCTCAGACGGTGCAGAATTTCCTTTGTCTCAGCTCTTTCCTTGAAGCACTTGCTTATCCGCAGACGGCTAAGTATCATATGAACAAGGTCGGAGTGCCGATGAGTCTCTGGTCACGCTCCTGCGACCATAAGAAGTTTACAAAGTATCAGAGAATGATAATTGACGACCTTATGATTGCTGAGGATGAAATAAGAGAGATTATTAAAAAATGATCGTAAGCAGTTATTCCTTCGGGAGTAACTGCTTTTTAAATTGACTTTAGCCTGAGCTTGTGATATCTTTTTAATAGTGAAAATTTTTATTTGGAGTAGTGTGTATGGAATACAGCGTTTTGCATATCTGTGACTATGCAGCGGCATATAAGGGCGGTTTTATATCGTCTCTTGAATATCTGCGGAAAGATCTTGAAAAAGACGGTATAGGGCAGGTCTACCTGTTTCCGCACAGAGCACTTTCAACGAAAGCTGCAGAGTGGATTGAAGAACTCAGAGCAGACGGCGCAACTGTATATATACAGACAGAGAGCTTTTGGAAAAATATTAAGCTTCTTAAAAAAATTGTCAAAAAGCATAACGTGAAAAAGATATTCCGTCATTTCAATGATTTGTATATAGATATAATTGAGCATATTTTCTGCCCGACAATTCCCGTTGTGCGTTTTTTTCATTGTGCATATACTGCATCAGGTATCAGCCATATTATACGAAAGTTTATATACCGGAAAGATGTATTTGTGGGTGTAAGCAGAGCTGTTGTTGAAAAGGCGATGGAACGCTTTTCTGACCGAGAAATAATTTCTTTGGAAAACGCTATCATCCTTGAACGTTTTTCTCAGACGGATGAGTTTGAAAGGCAGGATAAAGTCAGCTGTCTTACTATGGGCTATAACTGTAAGGTTAAGGGTGTAGACCTTACTTTCGAGACTTTTAAAAGAATCCGTGAAAAGTACGATGCGCTTTTATATGTTGTTGTCGCATCTCATAAAGAAGAGATAGATGAAGAAATCAAAAAGCATTTCGGGGAAAAACCCGATTGGTTGATTCTTCTTCCGCCGACGGAAAACATAGGGACTTACTATCACAATACGGATATCATACTTAGTCCGTCGAGGTCTGAAGGTGCTTTGCCGTTTGTCGTTTTTGAAGCGATGTATTGCGGAAGTGTTGCTGTCGTAAGTGATATTCCTCAGCAGATAACAGATAAGGTGAGCAGTATACGCTATTTTAAGAGCGAAGATATTGATGATTATGAAAAAGTGCTTTCAAAGGCGATTGATGATGTCAGTAAACCTGAGACGGAAAGCGAAAGGTTCGCTGCAAAAGAAGAGATCGTTAAGAATTATTCAATGCAGGTCTGGTCGGATAAATTCAAAGCACTTATATAAGGAGGATGTTACGATGAAAAAAATAATCTCGGTTTTATTGGCGTTTGTTCTTGCTTTATGCTGTATGCCTTTGACCTATGCGACAGAAGCAGAAGCAAAACTTTATACAGTTTACGCAGACGGAATGCTTTTTCAGCAGAATGAGGAGGCAGTTCTTGCAGGTACTGCAAAAGCAGGAAGTGAAATCACGGTGACTCTCTCTGATGAAAACAACAATGTTATAGAAACAGGGGAGAGCGTGACGAAGGCTGACGGCAAGTTTACAGTTTCGTTTGATTCGCCCGAGGGTGCTTTCAAAGAGTACACTGTAACGGTTGAAGAAAACGGTGAAGAGTTCGCAAAGCTTTCTGATGTCGTTTTCGGTGAACTCTGGCTTGCAAGTGGACAGAGTAATATGCAGTATCCTCTCGGTCAGGCTAAGGGTGGACTCGAGGATTCACTTAACGGTGTGAAGTACAGCAAATGGCTTCGTGTGCTTATCGTTCCTTCTTACAGAAACAATGAACCCGTGCCGACATTTATTCCCGATGAACCTATGGCAGATATCGAGGAAGCATATTGGATAGACGGACAGAGCGATTATATTTACGGTATGAGTGCTGTTGCATTTTACTTTGCAATTGAAATGCTCGAGGAGCTTGATATGCCGGTAGGTATTCTCAATGCGGCTCTCGGCGGAAGCTCAATAGCAAGCTGGATTTCAAGAGAAAAAGTTGATTCCGAGCCTGAGCTTGCAAGAATGATGCAGGATTGCGGAGCATATAAGACAAGTGAAGAGTGGTCAGAAAAAGATCAGAATGTCTATACGGATATCGGAACGAACTATAATCATAAGATTGAAGGTCTTAAAAACTTCCGACCTGTCGGAATGATATGGTATCAGGGTGAGAGCGATGTAGGACATTCAGAAGAGTATTATGCTCTTGCGATGGATGCAATACAGGAGCTTTATACGGAGGTTTTCTCGTACGATAAAGGACTTTTCCCTCTGATTTACACAAATCTTGCAGAGTATTTCTATACATCTGACGGAATGGTACTGCCTGACAGAAACATTGCTTTTTCAAAAATTCAGGAGAATCACCCCGAATCAAGAGCGACTTTCGGTATCTATGACCTGCCGATAACTTATGTTCCTATAGTGGGCGTTATTCACCCTGAGCACAAGCAGGAGATAGGCGAGAGAATGGCTCTTTGTGCAAAGGGTATGGTCTACGATAAGTTTGAAACTTACACTGCGGCAACGGTCAGCTCAGTTGAAGCTAAGGATGACAGTCTTTATATCACCTTCAAAAATGTCGGTGACGGTCTCGTCACAATGGGTGATGAGCTTCTCGGCTTTGCAGTCTGCGGTGCAGACGGAATCTACCTTGAAGCTGAGGCCGAGATCGTTTCGCCAGATACCGTAAGAGTGTGGAATGAAACAATAGAAAATCCCGTTTCCGCAACATATGCTTATTGTATGGGTAACGGTCGTTCAAATCTTGCGGCATCTTACGAGGGCGAAAATCCCTTGCCTGTCGGTATATTTGTGACAGATAAAACAGTCGGCACTCATTACTGGACGGATAAGCAGTGGGCAGGCTGTGAGATCGAAGGAATATGGCACACGATGTCGGATTCAAACAGCAATTATTATCCCTCGTGGGTGTCTGAAACAGCTCAGATTTCACGCTCAGATGAGGCTCCTTATTCAGGTAACTATTGTATGAAAATCCTCTCCGATAACGAGAAGTTTATGGTAAAGCCTCTTCTGACTTTCGAAGACGGGTCAAAAGTGGAAAGCTTCTGGGATACGGATACGGACTACAGTGATTATGACACAATGAGCTTCTGCGTAAGAAATAACGGTGAAAGTGACATTACACTTAATGCTGTTAATTTCTATAAAAACTCTTCGATGTGGCACACTCCTGCAATTATGGGTGCGACTGACCCGAGTACGGTAATTCCTGCAGATGGTGAATGGCATATTATAACGCTTGATCTTAACCGTCTTTATCTTCACGGCAATGAGGGCGGTGTTGCATTTACAAATGAAAAAATCGAAAGTGTGAGGGATATTGAATTCTGCTTCTCGGGTGAGAATGCAGACCTCAGCTTTGATAATGTTACATTCACTGCATCAGCAGAAAAAGTGAAGGTTCAGTTTGATTCTCAGTTTTCTAATGCTGACGGAATTTTCGAATTATTCTGCGTTATGATAACAAGATTCTTAGGACTGTTTGCAAAGATATTCAGATAAAATTAAACGGCTTGTCGCAGGACAAGCCGTTTTCTCTGTGCTGATTTATTTTATGTAGTTTTCAAGAAGCTCAAGGTAATTGCTTACAAAATATGAGCCTGTATGCTTGCCGACTGAAAGAACTTCGTCAGCAATTCCTTCACCGATAATGTGTCCCATAAATGCGAAATTATCGTCTGTAAGAACATAGCCGAGAGCATCGTTTGCAAGGTTAACGCAGTAAACATCAACACCGTCAACGGAATTGTTAAGTGAAGAATACTGCCACTCTGAACCGTCCCAGGTTGTGTCACCGATTATCTCGTGACCCCAGAAAACCTCAGGATAAAGCTCACCGGGGAAGAGTGCAAATCCGACTTTGTTGCCGAATTCAAGGTAACCTATCTCAGAGATGATTCCGACACCGTCTTCAAGATAATAAACCTGATTGTTAACAAGGTTGATTTCACAAGCGAGAGCAAGAATACTGTTTTCGGGAGTGACTAAAAGCTCTTCGTGATGTACATTGATTATCGGTTCAAGCTCTGTTTCGTATTCGGCAGAGATGAGATATTCACCGAATGTTTCACCGAGGAATTTTGTGTCTGATCCTTTTTCTTCCCATTCGTCCATGCCGGTTGTGTCAACATCGGTGTTGTCACGGGTAAGCTGACCACAAGCACCCTGAATCATAACAAAGTTTGCGCCCTCCTGAGCTTTGAGGTATTCGTCAATATAATAAATGTAGTCAGAAGCTACAAGTCCGTTGTTTGCGCTGAATGAAGTCGGGTGGCAGGTGATGTCTGCTATATATGTGCTTTCGCTGCCGCTGTCAGGCACAAAATAAAGAGCAGCGATTTCGGGGATATCTTCTTTTGAAACAAGATGTCTCTTGTCCTTGATGTATTCGCTTGCGTCAATTGAATCGTAGTAAAGTGAACCGCTTTCCATATCCTCAAAAGCTTCTGTAACAGCGATTATTGACTGCTCAACAAAATATTGCTTGAAATATGCGGGAGCTTCCATAAACGGGAGGTTTCCTTCTAGTCCGAGGATATTCTGAAAACCGCTTGCGAAAAGCTTGTAGAAAAATTCTGTGCTTACGCCCTGGGTGTCGAGTGCAGAATGAGCGTGAGTTGACATAATGTTGATGCTTGAAACTGCGATATCTTTTTCATCGCAATATTCAAGAACGCCTGCACGGATTGCTCTGACATCTGTTGAGGTAACTCCGAGGCAATCGATAGCACCGATAACAACTGCACCGTCTCCGCTGTTATCGTCGAGGACGGCAACACGGATTCGCATATCGTCATAAATGCCTTCAGCTTTTTTGTTCATAAGGTCACGGCCGAGGTAATATTTACCGCTTTCAAAGTCATCGGGAATGAGGCTTCTGCTTGAGTAGCCGAGAGACCAGTAGTTATCTGCATCTGCCGATGTTTTGTATTCATCACGACCATCAAGGAATGTGTCTGTTGAATGGTCTGCGAGATCTTTCCAACCTGCAGGGTCAGGATAAATTGCACAGATTGTCTTAACAAGGGTTTCGACAATTACGTTGAGTGCATTGTAGAGAACTTTAAGGAAATTGTTGAGGAAAGCATCGCCTGAATCGACAGGTTCAAGTCCTTCGAAAAGACTTCCTACAGTTCTGACGGATGAAATCGCACCGTCGGTAACCTTGTCAGCAACAGCCTCTGATGAAGGTAACTGTGCTGCTTCGTTTTCTGCAGCCGTAACACCTGTGGCACTGATTGAAAAAACAAGTGTGAGGCTGAGGATTAAAGAAATGATTTTAAGAAAAGAGTTTTTCATATTCATACCTCCTTGGTTGTTTTTATTATACAGCAAAATAAAATCTTATACAATATATTTTTAAAAAACAGATGAAATCAAACCCAATATGTGATAATATGATTAACAGTAAAATCCG
>JAZORX010000339.1:0-7491 GCA_045656845.1 Acutalibacteraceae bacterium
ACGTCAACCTTACAATCGCACTCTGCGCAGATCTTCTGGATAACCTTACCCTGCTTACCAATAACTTCTGCAATCTTATCAACAGGAACCTTTGTTGAAAGCATCTTCGGAGCATACTTTGAAAGCTCTGCTCTCGGCTCTGAAATTGCAGGAAGCATAACTTCGTCAAGGATGTAAAGACGAGCCTTATATGTCTTATCAAGAGCTTCACGGATGATTTCGGGAGTAAGACCGTGAACCTTGAGGTCCATCTGGATAGCTGTAATACCCTTATGAGTACCTGCTACCTTGAAGTCCATATCGCCGAAGAAATCTTCGAGACCCTGGATATCAACCATTGTCATGAAACGGTCGCCCTCAGTAACAAGACCGCAGGAAATACCTGCAACGGGAGCCTTGATGGGAACACCTGCTGCCATAAGTGAAAGTGTTGAACCACAGATCGAACCCTGTGAAGTTGAGCCGTTTGAAGAAAGAACTTCTGATACTGTACGGATGCAGTACGGGAACTCTTCAACTGAAGGAATAACAGGAAGAAGTGCTCTTTCTGCAAGTGCACCGTGACCGATCTCACGGCGTCCCGGTCCTCTGCTCGGACGAGTCTCGCCGACTGAGTATGACGGGAAGTTATAGTGATGCATATATCTCTTGGTTTCTTCATTGTCAATGCCGTCAAGAATCTGAGCATTGCTCATTGAACCGAGAGTTGTGATTGTAAGACACTGAGTCTGACCACGAGTGAACATACCTGAACCGTGAACACGGCTGAGGAGGTCAACCTCTGCGTTAAGCGGACGGATCTCGTCAATACCACGGCCGTCAACACGCTTGCCGTCATCAAGAAGCCAACGACGAACGATGAACTTCTGGAGCTTGTAGAGACAATCGTCGATCTTTGCGATCTCTTCAGGATAAATCTCGTCAAACTTAGCGTGAACTGCGTCGTAGATCGGACGAAGAGCTTCGTCACGAACACGCTTGTCATCTGTATCAAGAGCAACCTTAACGTCGTCAATTGCGAACTCTTTGATTGCTTCGAACATCTCAGGAGCAGGATCGTTTGACTCAAATGAGATCTTTTCCTTACCTACTTCTGCTGTGATATCCTCGATAAACTTAACGATTTCCTGATTTACCTTGTGAGCATACATGATACCGTCAAACATATCATCGTTTGAAACTTCGTTTGCACCAGCCTCGGTCATTGCAACGAGATCCTTTGTTGATGCAACTGTAACAGCCATCTCAGAAACTTCTCTCTGAGCCTCTGTCGGGTTGATAACATACTCACCGTTAACAAGGCCTACTGATACGCCTGAGATCGGGCCATCCCATGGAATAGCTGAGATTGAGATTGCAACTGAAACACCGATCATAGCAGTGATTTCAGGTGAGCAGTCCGGGTCAACTGACATAACTGTTGCAACAACGCCTACATCGTTACGCATATCCTTCGGGAAAAGCGGACGGATAGGACGGTCAATAACTCTTGATGCAAGAGTAGCCTTTTCGCTTGCCTTACCTTCACGGCGCTGGAATGGGCCCGGGATACGGCCTACTGCGTAAAGCTTCTCTTCAAAGTCAACTGAAAGCGGGAAGAAATCTACTCCCTCTCTGGGCTTGTCAGCCATTGTAGCTGTACAAAGCACTTCTGTTTCGCCGTAGCGGATAAGGCAGGAACCGCCTGCGAGCTGAGCCATCTTACCGACTTCAACTACGAGCGGACGACCTGCAAGTGTTGTTTCGAATGTTCTGAAATCCTTAAAAAACATCTTTTTCTACCTCTCTGAAAAATTTTATTTCCATGTCAGGCAAGGGATTTAGCAATAAACTCATAGCTCGAAATTCAAGCTATCAATTCACTGCTAAAATCCAAATTTTTTGCCTGACAACAGATTCATCTGAATGCGTTATAATTACACAACAAGGCAGACAGTAAATGTTGAATTCGCTGTCTGCCCCAAATGCCGTAATTATTTACGAATGCCAAGTCTTGCGATGATTGCACGGTATCTTTCGATATCAACCTTCTGCAAGTAAGAAAGAAGGTTACGTCTGTGACCAACCATCTTAAGAAGACCACGTCTTGAGTGATGGTCCTTCTTGTGCTCCTTGAGATGCTCAGTAAGATCATTGATTCTCTTTGTAAGAACAGCGATCTGAACCTCAGGTGAACCTGTATCACCCTCGTGAAGAGCATATTCAGCCATGATAGCCTGCTTCTCTGCCTGTGTCATTATTTTCACCTCATTTAAAATATTTTACATGCTCCTGAATCCCAGGTTAAGGCAGGTGAACACCGCTGAGCGGTCAAACCCAAAATCCGAGAAACGGAAACATAGCGAAGGTATTTTATCATAAATATTTTCATTTGTAAAGAGTTTATTGAAAAAATTTGTTTCCGTCAAAAAATCGGAGGCATATACTGTATCAGGATGTAAAAAATAAAATCAGCGGATATGAGTAAACGGTGGCAGAATCTGCCTACGGGGAGCCGTGACTCGCCTTTCAAGGCAAAATATCCGCTTCAGATATCCGCTGACGGTGCAGATGTGCCGTCAGCGATTTTGGTTTTATTATTGACCAAAACTCCTTTTTCTATTATTATATAAATGAAAATAAAAAGGAGTTGCGATATGACAAACAGAGAAAAGCTTCATTCGGGTCAGATTTACTATCCGAGTGACGACGAAATTATGCAAGAACAGCTTTTATGCCTTGAGAAGCTTTACGATTTCAACGCTACACGACCTCTTGAGCAGGAAAAAAGAGAAAATATGCTCAAGGAAATGTTTGCAGAAATCGGAGAAGGCTGCTATATTGAACCGCCTCTTCATGCCAACTGGGGCGGCAAACACGTTCATTTTGGTAAAATGGTTTATGCAAATTTCAACCTTACAATGGTTGATGACACGCACATCTATGTCGGCGATTATACGCTCATCGGGCCGAATGTTACGATTGCAACAGCAGGACACCCCATCGACCCTGAGCTGCGTTCAAAGGCATATCAGTTCAATAAAAGTGTAAGAATAGGCAACAATTGCTGGATCGGTGCAGGTGCCGTTATACTTCCCGGAGTAACAATCGGAGACAATACAGTTATCGGTGCAGGCTCAGTTGTGACAAAAGACATCCCGTCAGGCGTTGTTGCAGTCGGAAATCCTTGCAGAGTTTTAAGAGAAATCGGTGAATACGACAAGGAGTATTATTTCAAGGATTGCAAAATTGATTATAATGGTTTATAATGTTATATTGTAGAAAATTGAGAGGAGTATCAGCAAATGAAACACCCCGAAATCGTTAATAAAATGAGTCTCGAGCAAAAGGCAGCTTTTGTTTCAGGCTACGACTACTGGCATCTTGAAGAAGCTCCCGAGCTCGGTCTTCCCAAGATTATGATCACTGACGGCCCTCACGGTCTGCGTAAGCAGAATAAGGACAAAAAGACTTCTCAGGGAATCGGACTCGGCAATTCTGTTCCGTCAACCTGCTTCCCCCCTGCATCAACATCTTCCTGCTCATGGGACGAAGACCTTCTCAGAGAAGAAGGTATCGCTCTTGCAGAGGAATGTCTTAAGGAAGAAGTTTCCGTTGTTCTCGGCCCCGGCACAAATATCAAGCGTGCTCCTACCTGCGGCAGAAACTTTGAATACTTCAGTGAAGATCCGTATCTTGCAGGTAAATGCTCTGCAAGCTTTGTAAACGGTGTCCAGTCAATGGGCGTCGGCACATCTCTCAAGCACTTTGCTTGTAACTCTCAGGAAGCTTTCCGTATGGTTGTCAACGAAGTTGTTGACGAAAGAGCAATGCGCGAGCTCTACCTTACAGCTTTTGAAATCTGCGTTAAGGAAGCTCAGCCCTGGACAATCATAAACTCTTATAACCGTATCAACGGAGTTTATTCTTCTCAGAATGAGTGGCTTCAGGAAAAAGTTCTTCGTGGCGAATGGGGCTTTGAAGGCCTTCTCGTAACAGACTGGGGTTCATCTGTTGACCGTATCCCCGGACTTTACAACGGCACAGACCTTGAAATGCCTTCATCAGCAAGAATCAATACAAACAAGATCATCGCTGCAGTAAACAGCGGCGAGCTTGACATCGCAGTTCTTGATAAGAGAGTTGACACAGTTGTTGACCTTATCGTCAAGTCAAAGCCGGCTCTTGAGAAAAAGCATACATACGACATTGAAGCTCATCACGCAATCGCACGTAAGGTTGCTGAAGGTTCAATGGTTCTTCTTAAAAATAACGACAGCATTCTTCCTCTTAAGAAAGGTCAGAAGGTTGCAGTTATCGGTGAACTTGCAGCATCACCCCGTTTCCAGGGCGCAGGTTCTTCAGTTATCAATCCCAACAAGCTCGACAATGCTCTTGATGAGCTCAAGAAGCTCGGCGTAGATGTTGTTTATGCTCCCGGTTATGTAAAGAATAAGGATCAGATCAAAGATGACCTTGTCAATGCTGCTGTTGAAGCTGCAAAGAGTGCAGATGTTGCTCTCGTATTCGTTGGTCTTACAGACGAGTTTGAAGGCGAAGGCTACGACAGAGTTAATATTGAAATGCCGTCAAGCCACAACAACCTCGTTTCAGTTGTTGCAAAAGCTAACCCCAACACAGCTGTTGTCCTTGCAGGAGGTTCGGTTATCAACCTTCCCTGGGTAAATGAAGTAAAGGGACTTCTCAGCACAGGTCTCGGTGGTCAGGCAGTCGGCAGCGCTACTGCAAACCTCCTTACAGGTGCAGTTAACCCCTCAGGTAAGACTTCAGAAACATATCCCCTTTCATATGAGGATAACCCGACATTCGGCAACTATCCCGGTGGCCCCGTAACAAGTGAGCACAGAGAGTCTGTTTACATCGGCTACCGTTACTATGACAAGGCAGAAAAAGACGTCCTCTTCCCCTTCGGCTACGGTCTTTCATACACAACATTCGAATACAGCGACCTCAAGGTTTCTGCTGACAGTATCAAGGATACAGATACCGTTACAGTTTCTTTCAAGGTTAAGAATACAGGCGATGTTTACGGTGGCGAAGCAGCTCAGCTCTATGTTGCTGACAAGGAGTCAACTATCTACCGTCCCATCAAGGAGCTTCGTGGATTCAAGAAGGTATTCCTTAACCCCGGTGAAGAAACAACAGTTTCTCTTGAGCTTTCAAAGAGAGCATTTGCTTTCTATAATGTCAAGCTCGGCGACTGGATGGTTGAAACAGGTGAATTTGATATTCTCGTTGGTGCATCAAGCCGCGACATCAAGCTTTCAAAGACCATCACTGTTGAATCAACAGTAAACGCTGAAATCCCTGATTACAGAAAGACTGCTCCTGCTTACTACACAGCAGATGTTAACGGAATGAACGGTGCTCAGTTTGAGGCTGTCCTCGGCAGCGAACTTCCGAAGAACGAAAGAGACAAGTCTTTGCCCATTGATATGTATTGCTGCCTTAACGATGCAAGACACACAAAGTGGGGCGGAAGAATGTGCAACGCCATCGAGGGTATGATGGCTAAATTCGGCTCAGCTGAAAACGGCGACGGCAAGATGCTTGCAGCTATGGCAACGCAGATTCCTATCCGTAACTTTATGGCTATGAGTATGGGCGTCTGCTCACCTGAAATCATCGACGGTCTTCTTATGATCCTCAACGATGACCAATCAAGCTTCGTTGGCTTCAACAAGATCTTCTGGAGAATCGGCGGAGCACTCACAAGACTTCCCGCTCTTCTCAAATCAATCTAAATAAGCAACAAAGCACTTCGGCAAAAACCGAAGTGCTTTAATTTTAGTTTAATTTTAGATAACACCCTGAGACATCATAGCATCTGCAACCTTGATGAAGCCTGCGATATTAGCACCTGCAACGAGGTTATAGCCAAGGCCGTATTCCTCTGCTGCAGCAGCTGATGAATCGTGGATAGACTTCATGATTGACTTAAGACGCATATCAACCTTCTCTGTTGTCCAGTTATAACGAAGTGAGTTCTGAGTCATTTCAAGAGCTGAAACAGCAACACCACCTGCATTAACTGCCTTTGAAGGAGCAACAGCCTTGCAGTTTTCCATAAGGTATGCAAGAGCATCGTTTGTTGAAGGCATATTTGAAACCTCGATGTAATACTGAACACCGTTTTCTACAAGCTGCTTTGCTTCAAACACTGAAACTTCGTTCTGAGTTGCACAAGGCATTGCGATATCAACCGGAACATTCCACGGCTTTTCACCCGGGAAGAACTCAACGCCGAACTTATCAGCATAGTCCTGAACCTTATCTCTGCCTGAAGCACGCATTTCAAGCATATAGTTGATCTTCTCTTCTGTGCAGATTCCGTCAGGATCGTATACATAGCCGTCAGGACCTGAAATTGTAACTACCTTACCACCAAGCTCTGCGACCTTCTTTACTGTACCCCAGGCAACATTACCAAAGCCTGAAACAGCAACTGTCTTGCCCTCAATTGACTCACCAAAGTGAGCAAGAACCTCCTGTGCATAATAAGTTGCACCGAAACCTGTAGCCTCAGGTCTTACAAGTGAACCACCGTATGAAAGGCCTTTACCTGTGATAACACCATTTTCGAAGTTACCCTTGATTCGTCTGTACTGACCGAAAAGGTATCCGATCTCTCTGCCACCTACACCAACATCACCTGCAGGAACGTCAATGTTAGGACCGATATGTCTGTACAGCTCCGTCATAAATGCCTGACAGAAACGAAGAACCTCTCCGTCTGACTTGCCTCTCGGGTCAAAGTCTGAACCACCTTTAGCACCACCGATAGGAAGGCTTGTAAGGCTGTTTTTGAATGTCTGCTCAAAAGCAAGGAACTTAATGATACCGCTATAAACTGAAGGATGGAAACGAAGGCCACCCTTATAAGGGCCGATTGCACTGTTAAACTGAACACGGTAACCTGTGTTAACCTGCACCTTACCTGCATCGTCAATCCATGCAACACGGAAAGTGATCTGTCTTTCAGGCTCAACCATTCTTTCAAGAAGGCCTGCTGCCTCATACTCCGGATGTCTGTCCATAACAGGAATAAGGCTCTTGAGAACCTCTGTTACAGTCTGAACAAACTCAGGCTCATGAGGGTGTTTTTTTGCCACATCGGCAATAACTCTTTCAACATAACTCATAATAAGGTCATCTCCTAAAAATCGAACATAAACAGAAACTGATTTGTTTTCTGCATTAGTATTTCCTGAACTCAATTAAAACACAAATAAATTAGTATTCGTCAAAACTGAAAATAATAACCAACTAAGTCTCTCTTTATGCTACATTCTAAAATACCGTCATATTATACTACCATATTCTAAGAATTTCAACAGCAAATTTGAAAAAAATCACAAAAAAACAGGGTGGTTTTTAGCCACCCTGTACAACTTCTGTGATTAGAACATAAACATAAATGCAACTGAAACACCAAGTGCGAGAAGGAAAAATGCAACAGCAACAAACTTAGTGATCTTTGCAAGCTTCTGC
>JAZORX010000340.1:0-17219 GCA_045656845.1 Acutalibacteraceae bacterium
ATTATATACATTTTGGTGATGGATATTTAGAGTTTGGGGAAACCGACAATGCAATTAAATTAAAATTAGAAAATGGGCAAATTGCATTTTATCGAAATGATGAGCGTATTGCTTGGTTTACTAACAACAGCTTTGAAATCGAGAATTTAACAGAGGGTAAAATAAGATTTCAGAACTTTGGATTTATCCCTCGTGCATCGGGCAATTTAACATTTACGAAATTAACATAAGGTGGTGAGAATATGGCAGAAGTAAGAAGTGGCTCATTTAGAACAACGGGATATGAAGATTCCCTCTCCCCCGACCATTATGTGTTTTCTTGGACTTTAGCATCACAAAGCATAGTCGATAATACAACCACAATAAATTGGTCCGTAGTTGCGGCGGGTGGTTCTACCTCCGGTTATTACAATACCGTTACACAAAAATATGTAACAGTATACGGGGCAACTAAAAGCAATGCCACCGCACAAACAACTTACAATGGCACTACTCCCTTTAGTGGCACAACAGTAATTAAACACGATGCTAATGGTAAGGGGTCGTTTACTGCATCTTGTGGTGGTGCTTTTGAATACTCAGGTGCATACAACTCTACGGGTAGCGGCTCATGGGATTTACCTACCATAGCAAGAGCCACAACGCCTGTATTAGCAGCAACCACAATAACAATGGGATCAAGTGTCAATATAACATTAAGCCCGGCAAATAATACATTTAAACATAAATTACGTTATGATTTTGGAAGTGTAAGTGGTTCTGCAAGTGGTTTTTCTGTTGGAGCTGAATTTACGGCACAAGGCAATACAACCGTAACATTTACACCTCCAACAACACTCGGTAGCCAAATTCCGAATGCTATGAGTGGCACAGGGCAAATCGTTTGTTATACATATACGTCAAGTGGCACACATATAGGAACAAAATATGTAAATATCACATTGAATATTCCATCATATACTCCATCAATCACAGGTGTAACATTAACGGGCAACAATTTATTAAGCTCTACTTATGTTAAAGGCAAGTCAACAGTTAAAGTCAATGCTACGGTAGGAACTTCTTACGGGGCAAACACAAAAAGTATTACAACGGTTATAGACGGGAAATCCTATTCGGGATTGCCATTTACTACAAGCGTGTTATCATCGGGTAGCAAAACCGCCAAAATCACTTTTGTAGATACAAGGGATAAAAGTGTAACTGTAGAATCTTCTGCTTTTCAAGTGTACGACTATGCAATACCAAACATCACCGAATTTACACTTGCAAGACAATCAGATGGTACAACCGTTATAGCAACCATTAAAGGTAGTATATCCGCTATCAATAATAAAAACGCTAAAACCATTAAAGTTACATTAAATGGTGTAACAAATACCGTCACTTCAAGTGCATATACAATCAGTGCAACATCAACTTTTACAAATGTTTCTACCGACCAAACATTTACGGGCAAAGTGGTATTCACAGATTCTTATACAAACGTTGAAAGAACCGCAACATTGCCAACCATAGCAGTTACTATGGACTTTTATAAAGACGGTAATGGTATTGCAATGGGTAAGGTTGCGGAAAGTGGCGATTTGCTTGATGTTGCTTGGAATGAGCGTGTACGGAAAAATCTAACCGTTGATGGAACATTGACTGTGGCGGGCAAAACAATATTAAATCTTATATATCCCGTTGGAAGTATATATATGAGCGTAAACGGCACTTCACCTGCTACCTTATTTGGAGGCACTTGGGAACAACTAAAAAACCGATTTTTAATTGGTTGTGGTGATACCTATGCGGCAGGAGCTACAGGTGGTTCTGCAACTCACACACTATCCGTTGCAGAAATGCCAACACATGGAAATCACTTGTACTCAAGCACAAGTTGGATAGGTCAGGGTGCGAGCAACGGAAGATATCTTAATACAGATGCAAATATGTCAATATTTGGCTCATCGGGGCGTGGTTGGGTGGTATCTTCCAATGAGGCATACCCCGCTGGTTATACAACAGGTGGCGGACAAGCGCACAACAATATGCCTCCATATCTCGCAGTATATATGTGGAAAAGAACAGCGTAAGGAGTGATTAAAGTTGATAGAAATTATTAAAGAACTAACCGTTGACGTAACAAAACCAAATGTGTTTCAGGCGGTTGTTGCAAAACAATATGATATGAACACAAGATTTTTAAAGGTTACTTTTGCGGATTGTGGCAATAAAATTGAAATTCCGTTAGCAGATACAAATAAAGTAGTCATAAATGCCGAAAGAAACGATGGGCAATCCAAAGGCTTTGAAGGTAGTATAAATGATGATGGAACCGTTACAGTTCCTTTACATTCTTGGATGCTCGAATTAGATGGCACCGTAATTTGCGATATATCCGTAATATGTGGTACTGATAAAAAACTTACCACAACATCATTTACTTTAATTGTAGAAAAGGCCGCTTTTGGTGGGGATGATATAACATCGGACCCTCAGTTTGATGTGCTTGCGGCGTTAATGGATGCAGCTACAGTTGCACAAGAGGCACTTGATAAAAGTGACGAGGCTAATTCGAAATACGATGCTTGTGTAGAGGCAACCGAAAGAGCCAACGATGCTGCCGATAACGCTAATGCGGTTAGAGAAGAAATAGAGGCGGGCGGTTACATTGAGAGCCTAAAGGAAATAAACAAAGGTGAGAAATTCACAACATGGATTGGCACGCAGGCAGAATATGATGCGCTTGCAGATAAAACTCCAAACTGCTTACACATAATCACCGATGAAAACGATATTTTTGATACTATACCAATCGAGAGTGAGGATTATCCGGGTTGTTATTACAGAATAGTGGGCGAAGAAATGGAGTGGATAAACCCACCTATTGATTTTGGAGGTTCGGAATATCGCACAACCGAGAGATTTAACGACTTGCCTGTATATGTAAAGCACATATCCGCAATTATGATGGATATTGGTAGTTATATTGATACACCAATTTTTTCGGATGTAGATGGTCAAAGCATTGACATAGTTGGACTTAGTGGATTTGCAAGAAACACTACGGAGGATTCAACCCATCGTCATCATTGGATGCAACTTTCAGGTATTTATGCCTATTGTGATGATTTGCAAGACACTACATTTTATGTGCGTGTTGCAACACCATCAAATATGGAAGAATTGAGCGGTGCAACAGCTTACATAACCGTTAAATATACCAAAAGGCAGGGGGCGTAAATTATGGCTTATATTAACGGAAAGCATATAGCGTTTTCGCCAAAGTTTGTACAAAGCGGCAATAATGACCAAGTAATGAACTCTATTCTTGGTAGAACTATCTCCGGCGAATTGAATTGTAATGCCGAAACTATTGGAAGAACCGGCTTGGCTTATTGCACTCAGCTTACGAAAGTAAAAGCACCATTTGCAACTTTAGTTGATAATTCCGCTTTTTATGGGTGTGTAAGCCTTGAAACTTTTGACGTAGGCAACCCCAGTGCAAATAGTTTAGCATTTTCTTTGAGTTCTTTCGGTGGCTGTTCGTCTTTTGAGGTGTTAGCGATAAGAACAACAAAAGCGGTTGCAACACTTCAAGGTACGGGCGCATTTACAGGCACGCTTTTGGCGCAGGGCAAAGGATTGATTTTAGTGCCAATGGATATGATTGAGCAATATCAAGCAGCAACAAATTGGAGTGCAGTTGGAAGCACTTTCCGACCTATTGAAATGTACACAAAGGACGGAACGGTAACGGGTGAACTTGACGAGGAGGCGATTGCTGCCTTCTTTAGAACCTTAGGTTAAGAGGGCGGTGAGTAAAGTGGTAGAGGTTCTTAATTTCCTCAAAGAGTATTGGGTGATTATAACTTTTGTTGTTAGTGAAATTATTGCAGGTATTGGCGTTGTTGTATTTACATTAAAGAAATTCAACAAGTCAATGAAATGTACTTTAAGGAATGATATTTTAGATATTTATGACAGATGCAAAGATTCGAAACAAATCAGTTATTATCAACTTTCTAGCATCACATACTCTTATGACAGATATAAAGAACTTGGCGGGAACAGTTTTGTCGCTGAAATCATAGAGAAAGTAAAAAAATTTGAACTCATAGATTAGGGGGGATAAATATGAAAATCAACAAAAACATCACGAACACCAACAGAACGGTGAGAAACGGCAGAAAAATAGAATACATAGTCATTCACTATGTTGGAGCAGTTTCAACCGCTAAGAACAACACTATCTACTTTAAAGATACATATAGAGGTGTTTCATCACATTACTTTGTGGATGATAACTCTATTTGGCAATGTGTTGAGGAAAAAGATAGAGCTTGGCACTGCGGAGCGGTCATTTATTACAACAAGGCAAGGAATGACAACTCCATAGGAATTGAAATGTGCTGCTATATGAATAACGGCAATCTAGACGTTTCTGCAAAGACAGTAGCAAAAACCATTGAATTGGTTAAGGACATTATGAAAAGATATAACATTCCTGTTGACAATGTTGTTCGTCACTATGATGTTACAAGAAAGAAATGCCCTGCGCCTTTTGTAGACGAGCCAATCAGATGGACAGATTTCAAGAGAAGATTAACCGATGATGAGTCCACATATTCTACCTATACCGTGCAAAAAGGTGATAGCCTTTGGAAGATTGCTGATAAATGCCTAGGAAACGGCTCAAAATACCCTCAAATTGCCGAGTTAAACAACATCAAGGATAATTTCATATATCCGGGACAAGTGCTTAAATTACCACAAAATAAGGCGAATAATAATACTCCCACAAAGATACCCGAAACCAAACAAATTAAAAAAGGCGACAAGGTTATTCTAAAATCCGGAGCCAAAACATACACAGGTGGGAAACTTGCATCCTTTGTGTATAAGAGAACACACATAGTCAAGGAAATTAAGAATGACAGAGCCGTCATTACCTACGGTGGCGTGGTGGTTGCTGCGGTTAAAGTTTCGGACCTTACTCTTGCAAAATAAGGAGGATATTTATATGAAGGAAAGAATTTCAAAATTACTTAGCATTAAATCTCTCGTTACACTCGCATTAACAATTCTTTTTGTTATCGTTGCTTTAAGAGGTACAATTCCTCAGGAAGTAATGACCGTATTCACAACGGTTATTGGTTTCTATTTTGGAACACAAGCAACAAAAGAATAAGGTGAGTTATCATGCATACCGATTGGAAAATAAAAGCAGAACGATTGAAGTTTGATGAGGGTAAAAGCTGGTCGCAAGTGTGTGACGCACTTGCACCGGATTTCCCTGAACTAAATCATAAGCAAATAGAGGAAAAGGTTAGAAGCTACATAAGGCGTTGCGACAGATACAAAAGCAATTCACCTATTCTAGTTTTTTCAGACCCACATTGTCCCTTCGACCATCCTAACTTCCCATATTTCTTGCAAGATACCGCAAAGAAATATAAGGTTGGACAAGTTGTATGTTTAGGTGATTTGGTTGATAACCACGCCATAAGCAGACATGGAGCAGAGCCTTGTGCCTTAGGTGCATATAGTGAGCTAGACCTAGCAATTCAAAGGCTTAAAATATACACTGCATTATTCCCCGAGGTTGATTATGTAACAGGTAACCACGATGAGAGAATAAATAGACAAGCTGCAAGCGTTGGTATAGGTTCAAGATTCCTCAAAGACTTGCACGATGTTCTTGAATTGCCTGAGGGTTGGATTTGCAGAGGTAACGAATTTATCCAAGACAATGTGCTGTATTCTCACGGAATAAATTGGGGCGGCAAAAATGGTGCTATCAATAAGGCACAAGCAGAAAGAATGAGTTGTGCAATAGGACATTCCCACAGTTTTGGTGGGGTTGGGTATTCTGCAAATAGCAGAGATACAGTTTTCGGTATCAACGTTGGATGTGGTGTTAATCGTGAGGCCTATGCCTTTGCTTATGGCAAATATGCAAAACAAAAAGAAACACTTGGTTGTGGCGTGATTTTTAACAACCAAAGTGCAATTTTTATTCCTATGGGAAAAGAATATCTATAAACAAAAAGCACCGGAGCATTAAACTGCGGTGCTTTAATTATTATTTATTGGTTGGACTAACTTTACACTACCTAACTCTACGGTATAGTTAGTCCAACTATACTTAAAAAAATTCGATACCTTTGATTTCCTTGCCCGATACCTTTATTCCTTGAATGACAGAGCGCCATAATGCTCGTTTTTCAACATCTGAAAGAGTTTTATAGATTGTTTGAAAATCACTATTAAGAAAATCATTATACATGGCAAAGTCCGTTATTACATTTTGAGGCTCATCTATTATTTGCGATTCTAAAGCTGCGTATTCTGCTCTATATTTTTCCATATCAATAAAGTCATTTACATACAGGTCATTAAGCCTTTGCATCTTTTTTTCAATTTGTTTTCGATTACTTTTAATAGGTTTTTGTTTTGCTTTTGCCTCTGCGACAACTATGTAGTTTTGCAATTCTTGCTCTATGTTGTCAAGGAGGTATTTTTCTATTTCTTCTTCTCGTATAGATAGGTTGTTGCTGCACATGCAATCTCTTGTCTTTTTGGGGCATCTATAATATCTATAAGTAGTATCACCGTTTTTTAACATCTTATGAGTACAATTCCCCGACATGCTTGCACCACAATGGTCGCAATAAATCAACCCGGTGAATATATAATCTTGTGCATCTCTTTTTACCTTAATGTTTTTGGATAGCATTTTTAATATTCGCTTATGGCGGTCTATTGAGATAATACCTTCGCAAAAATTCATATTATCACCAAAAACACCTGCGTAAATTGGATTTCTTAACGCTCTATTTACCGATGCATAAATCATATTCAAGCCATAAGTGTTATTAAGATAATTCATAGTGCCACGAACAGATTGTGTCATTTCAAAATGGTCGAACATATCTTCCGCAATATGTCTTGTTTTCGGGTCGGGATGCATACGCTTATTTTCGACTTTCATACCAATGGGGTGCGAGCCACTTATTACGTATCCCTGTGAAACTCGATGTGTGTGAACGTCTTTTATTCTGTCACTATCAGTGTCGCACTCTTGCTCTGCTATGGCTAATCTTAAATTTATCATCAATCTGCCATTAGTAGTGGCAGTGGTATATTGCTCTTTAACTGCGGACCAATCGCAATTATTAGGGATTAGATATTCATTCATCATTTTATGATAATCATAAACATTACGGAAAAATCTATCTAGTCGCAATATTATTATATGGTCTATTTTATCATCTTCGACATCGTGCATCATACGCACAAATTCTACACGCTTTTCAAGAGATTTACGGGCGGTAATACCTCTATCAATATACATTCCTACCAATTTCATACCGTGTTGTTTTGCATAAGCCTCAATCTCGGCTATTTGGGTTTCTATAGATAATCCCTTTAGGGATTGCTCAACGGTTGAAACTCTTATGTAACCAGCAGCTCTTTTTACTTCGTGCAATTATTTCTCCTCCTGTGGATTTTTCCATAATATAGTTGTAACAGATTTTGGCAATCTTTCAAGTAATGATTTAACCAGCGCTCTGTCAGATTGAGATAGTTGTTTAAAGGATTGATGTAATAATATTAACTCAGGGTCTTTCGCCAATTCGTCAGCAATTTTCTTGGCCTCGTTGGAGAGATAGTAGTGATTATTCAGACTATGTTCTTCCACGAGGTCGGATTTTTTTATTCCTAAAGTATCGGCAATCTTTTGTAACTTATCCATTCGAGGATAGGCGCGTCCGTTTACCCAATCACAAAAGAGTCCTGTGCTAACGCCAATTTTGGCGGCTACTTCTTTTTGAGTTTTTTGTTGTTCTTTGAGGTAGTATTTGAGATTATCGGAAAAAACCTTTAAATTACCGAGGTCGGTGCTTCTCTTATTACTCATATTATTCACTCCTTTTTTAACAATAATAATCCAAAAATGAATTTTTGTCAAGTACATACGATTATTTAGTATGCATAATTTGGAAATGTTTTTTTGAACAGTATTAACAAAATTTCTAAAATTATGAATTTTACCATTGACAATGCGAGGAAAACGAGTTAGAATTTGTGTAAAGGAGGTGAGAAAATTATGGGAGTTTCGTTAAAAGCATGCCGCACAAACATTAAGATGACTGCAAAAGAAATGGGCGAGTTTTTAGGTGTAACACCAGACACAATTTATAAGTGGGAAAGAGGTGCATCGGCCCCTACCGCTCCCCAAATGCAAAAGTTACTTGCTCTTTACGAATCTAAAGGTTTTGTAGTTGGATTGAATGACATTATTTTTTAGCCTTGTGAATACGAGGAAACTGAAAGGAATGTGAGGTAAATTCGTGAATATTGAATTACTATACCAAACATTAGCAAAAATAATTGAGAGAAAAGAAGGGGTAAAGGTAGAATTTAAAATTGAAAAGAGGTAAGTGAATGAAGATTAAGAAAACGGTTGCTGATATTGCTATTTTAATAGGAGTAATTTTGGTAATATTTGCAGCGGGTGGTAGTGATACCGAAATGTTTAATATCGGGCAAGCACTATTGAGAGTAATAATAGGTATAATCTTAATAATTGGAGGTGGAATATATGGCGTATATGTGCAAAAAAACATTTAATAAAGAGTGTGATGGATGTTGTGATTGTATGCCAACACCACATTATTATTGTCCCGTATGCGGAGAGGAAGTTTCCGAAACGGTATTCGTTAGTAATGATGGTGAGATACTTGGATGTGATAATTGCGCTCAAATAAAAGAACCCCACGAGGTGCTTAAAAATGAAACTGACGAATAAGAACTATTATGGTAAAGCTGCCAATAACGAGTTTATGAGTGTTTCACAATTTAAGGCTTTTAAACAATGCGAGGCTATGGCATTAGCCGAACTTAAAGGTGAGTATGAAAGACCTAAATCAAAAGCATTGTTGTTAGGTTCATTCGTGGATGAAATGCTAACAGGCACAAAGAAATCACAAATAGGTTTCGTATATGATAATTTTTCAGAATTATTCCAAAAGAGTAGTAAATTAAGTAAATTGGATGATGCAGGTCGCATGACTTTCATAACTGATTATTTCGCTGATTTATTTAATTCCGACAATAAGCCTTATGCTGAAATAGTACAGGCACTTGAAACTATTGAGAAAATCAAAAAGCAACCACTTATGATGCAACATTTCAAGAGCAAGCATCAAGTTATCATGACAGGTGAAATAGCAGGTGTCCCATTCAAAATAAAAATGGATAACTACAAGCCGGGCGAGTTTATTGCCGATGGCAAATATATGGCAAGTTTGAGAAGTCCTAATTTGTTTGAGCCTATGGTTAAGTATTGGGGTTATGACATACAGGGAGCTGTATATCAGGAAATCGTATACCAAAATACGGGTGAGAGATTGCCATTCTATTTGGATATTGCAACCAAAGAAACACCCACGCATTTAGCGGTGGCAGAAATAAAACAATATGACCTCGATGATGCGCTTGATATAGTGATAAAAAATGCGCCACGCTATCAGGCAATAAAAAATGGCGAGATAGAGCCTGAGAGATGTGGCGAGTATGATTGTAATTATTGTACCGAAACGGAAATAATAACGGAACCCATTGATAGTAACTTTTTAGGTCTACCGAAAAAGAACTAATTTTTTTAAAATAAAAACTCGATTTTATCGTAGTTTAAAAGGAGGAATTATAATAATATGAACGCGTTAGTTTATGCACCTTCGGGAGGAGGAAAAACAGTCAACACCACTTTGGTAAAGGCAGAAAAAAGAAAAAAGAACCTATTGTTATGTTCTGATAACTCACACATTGTGCTTAACAATTTTAAGAGAGATAACCTCACAACAGAGGTGATTGAGCATTGGCTTGATAAAGACAACATGGGGAAAGACCAAAACTGCTTTAGCAAACAATTTGATAAAGCGGTGGATAGTAAGGCTTATGACAACATCATCGTTGACAACATAAGCGATATATTTGACCTTGCAATTTTGGAAATGGATGCAAGTGGAAGATACAAGGATATGCGCCAAGCATACCAACTTGTATATCAGGAACTTAAACGTCTTGCAAGAAAAGCGGCCCAAGTAGATTGTAATGTGCTTTTCACAGCTTGGACTGATTTACAAGATATTAACCTTCCGGATGGCTCACGAACAGTAAGAACACAACCTAAATTGCCTAATAAGATTTTAGACAATTTCTTGGGATTAACACAAATTATTGCTTACATCAACACAGCCGAAAGAGATGGGAAAAAGGCTTGGTACTACGTGCTTGAAGGTAAGCCAACAATGTATGCAAAAGACCAAGCATTTAACCGTAAAAGTTGTATGCCTGAGGATATATTCTCGGGAGGAAAAGCAAATGGCTAATTTTATTTTTGGAGTTGCAACCACACTAGCGGTTGAGTTTATATTATTTATTTTATTTTGTTTAGGAGGAAACGCAAATGATTAATTGGCAGTTCAACACAGAGGATTACGAGGAACAGAGTTTTAGACCTATTCCCGTAGGTGACCACAGAGTAAGAATCGCATCGGCCGAAGAACAAACAAGTAGCAAGGGCAAACAGATGATTAAGCTGGTACTTGATGTTTCGGGTTACAATAGCACAATTTGGCATTACATAGTATTTATGCCTGAAAATCAAAAACTCACCAACCAAAAGTTAGGTGAACTTTGGAATAGTTTTGGCATCCCTCAGGGCAATTTTGACCTCAATTCGTGGCGTGGAAAAGTCGGTGCTGCAAGGGTTAAGCATGAAATTTATGAGGGCAATCCGAATCCCAAAATATCGTATTTCATTAGCAAAGACCGTCAAGACAAACTCCCTGCTTGGCAAGAGCCTGCAAATGCGGCAGCTACAGGGCAAGCGGTTGTTGTTGATGATAACAATGTTCCTTGGTAATTATGTTACGAGATTACCAACAAAACATATTCAATAAATCCACACAAGCGTTTAAAGACGGGGCAAAAGGCATTTTATGCTGCTTGCCCTGTCGGAGTGGCAAGTCATACATTATGGCAGAAATGATTGATAGAGCAAAAGGCAATGTGCTTGTACTTGCTCACCGTCATACACTCATAAACCAACACAAAGAATTGCTTGAAAGTTTGGGTGTACTTACGGATAAAGTAAGGGTTGAATCGGTATTTACCGAAGCAAGTCGATTAGGTAAATATGCACCCAATGATGTGGACTTAATCATAATTGACGAGGCTCATTTGTCTGAGGCTATGTCTTATAGGAAAGTGTGTGAATATTACGATTGCAAACGAGTTTTATTCACGGCAACACCTTCGAGATTGGATGGAAAACCACTTACTTTAGCAGACACCTTAATAACCGGTATCACAGCCACAGAGTTAATAGAACGTGGAGCAATAAGTGAGTATGACTATTACGCCCCCGACCTTAATTTAGACATTGATAATGTCGATATGGTGGCAGGTGAGTATAACAACGGACAATTAACCGATTTAATGTGCCAATCAGCTATATATGGTGATGTTCTTAAATATTACCGACAGTTAGGTGATAACCGCCAAGCAATAGCATATTGCACCTCTGTTAAGCATAGTGAACAAACCGCAAAAATGTTTACCGATAATGGCATATCGGCAATCAGTATTGACGGTTCCATGTCGCAAAAAGAACGCAACAAGAAAATGGATATGTTTCGCAATGGTGATGTGCAAATCTTATGTAATTGCAATCTCATATCCGAAGGCGTGACTTTACCCAATGCAAGTGTAGCGTTGCTTTTAAGACCAACTTGCAGCTTGCCTTTGTTTATTCAACAATCGTGCCGAGTATTAACTCCGGTTGAGGGCAAAAAGGCCGTAATAATTGATTTCGTTAATAATGTTCAAAAACACGGTATGCCTACTGACACTCATAATTGGAGTTTAACACAAACTGTAGAAAAGCGCAAGGAATTTAATGAAGATGGCACATTAAGTATTCGACAATGTGAAAATTGTTTTAAATGCTTTAAAACTGCCCCTGTATGCCCGTTTTGTGGGTATACCCATAAAGTTAAAGGCAGAGAGTTAAAAAGCGTTACAGAGGTTGAATTAAAGCGAATTGAGGCTATTGAGAAAGAGGAACAAAAACAACAAAAGAAAGATGCCCGTAGAGAGCAAGGAAGGTGTAAATCATACCAAGAGTTATACGAACTTGCTAAAAAGCGTGGGTACCGGAATCCCTCGGGATGGGCCTATTTCATTATGAGAGGAAGGAGATAAAGAAATGCCAACAAAAGACGATTTAAGATATTTTCAGGCAATGCCGCTTGATATAAAGATAGGCTTAACACGAAACCGTATTCGTGAGTGGGTGGATTATTACGGCGAGGATGGTGTATATGTCAGCTTTTCAGGTGGTAAGGATAGCACGGTTTTATTACATATTGTCCGTGAAATGTACCCTGATGTTGAGGCAGTATTTGTAAATACAGGTCTTGAATATCCAGAGATTCAAAAGTTTGTAAAAACATTTGATAATGTAACTATTTTAAGACCTAAAATGCGATTTGATGAAGTAATTAAAAAGTATGGTTATCCAATAATTAGCAAAGAGGTTAGCAAGCGCGTAAGTGAATATCATAATGCCTTAAACAAGGGCAATTTAGAGGAAACCTATGCTTATAAGGAGTTTAACGGATTGAGAGGAAAAACAGAGGGGGAATCCTTTTTCAACAAGACAAAATGGAAACCACTTGTAGAAATGCCTATTCTCTTTTCACACAAATGCTGCAATGTTATGAAAAAGGCTCCTGCTCATCAATTTGAAAAGCAAACAGGGAAAAAGCCAATTTTAGGCACAATGGCAAGTGAGAGTTTTGCAAGAGAAACAAGTTGGATAAAAAATGGTTGCAATGCTTTTGAAAGTGACAGACCTATAAGCGCCCCTATGTCATTTTGGACGGAGCAAGACGTTTTACAATACATAAAACAGTACAATGTACCGATTGCTAGTGTTTATGGTGACATAGTTTATGCAAACTCTCCCGAGCAAATAAGATTTGATGGTTGTGGTGAAGAGAAACTGACCACTACTCGGTGCGATAGGACAGGCTGTATATTTTGTGCTTTTGCAGCTCATCGAGATGGAGAGCCATCCCGATTTCAAAGATTAAAGGAAACCCACCCTAAACAATACGATTATTGCTTAAATGGTGGCGAGTACGATGAGGACGGTATATGGAAACCAAATAAGCAAGGATTGGGTATGAAACACGTTTTTGATGAACTAAACAAAATTTATGGCGAAGGCTTTATTAAATATTAAAGGGGTGTTTAATAGTGGAAAAACATATTTCAGAGATTTTGGATGAAAGAAATCAGGAGGAACTTATGCAACTGATTATAAATACTTTTGAAAAACAGTTGTCAAAACATCCCGAGTTATATCCAAACGGACAGTACACTTGTTCGGAATGTAATTATGATGTAAAAAGGCATTTTAGATTTTGTCCTAATTGCGGACAAAAGATACTTTGGGAGGAGTAATTAATGGATTGGACAGGCAATCAAAACAGCATCTATAAAACATTAGGTGCAAGTAATCACACCGATAAAGAGCGTGAAGATAACGATTATTATGCAACAGAACCAAAGGCTATTGAGTTACTTTTAGAATTAGAAACATTTTCTCCTTATGTATGGGAATGTGCTTGCGGTGGAGGTCATTTGAGCAAGGTTTTAAAAGCTCATGGTCACAAAGTAAAGTCTTCTGACATTATCGACAGAGGTTACCCGGGAACAGAGATTATAGACTTTTTAAAGGTTACTAAATCGGATATTAAAAACGATTTTTCAAGGGACATTATAACAAACCCACCGTATAAATATGCAAAAGAGTTTGTTAAACATGCACTTGAAATATCAATGGATAGCACAAAAATTGCTATGTTTTTAAAGGTACAGTTTTTAGAGGGAAAAGCAAGAAAAGAACTATTTGAGAAATATCCACCCAAAAAAATATATGTATCAAGTAGCAGACTTTTATGTGCTAAAAATGGCGAGTTTCAAAAAATGCGTGACGGTGGTGGCTCCGCCGTTGCTTATGCTTGGTTTATATGGGAAAAAGGATATACCGGAGATACAGTTGTGAGGTGGTTTAATTGATAAGTTTGCAAATCGAGAGTTATTGTGAAAATTGCCCTGAATTTGAAGTCAGACAAGAAACCCTAAGGATTGGATTTTGTGATTCATCACACATATTGATGTGTGAACACGCTGATAAGTGCAGAAGTTTATATAAGCATCTGAAAGGGGATGATGATAGTTGAGCAAATCAGAGCATAGAATCCAAGATGAAATCCGCCTTGCTCTCTCCCCTTATGGCATTGTTTTAAGGCTCAATTCAGGGAAAGCATTTAATGGCAAAAGGGTGTTCGATAATCGTAGAAATCAAGATATTCTCACGGATTTACGAGCCATTGCATTATGCCCTCCCGGAACCCCTGACCTATTGTTCATTGGTTCTAAGGGGCAAGTGGCTTTTATAGAAGTTAAAGATCACAAAGGCAAGGCGAGAGAGGAACAAAAACGTTTCTTGGAAATAATGAAAGAATATGGTTATAGATGCGGCATCGCAAGGACACCCGAAGATGCCCTTAAAATCATAGGAGTGAAATAATATGTATGGTTATAAATATCTTGCGATTGCGATTGTGGTACAAGCTGCAACAGATTATCGGAGAAAAATGAAACGATATGGTGAGGCCCCTGAAATAGAAAGATTTTTTCGTTCTGACTGGGGTAATCTTTTATGCTTTGGCAATGCGGACTTAATTTTAGAGAAATTAAAAGATGAATGTGTCAAGGGTAAAAAGCCTAAGGCCAAGCCATACGGAAAGCGTGGTATGGTATCGAGAGCAAAGAAAGGAGGATGATGAGTAACATGGGTTGGATGGTTTTAGGAATTATTTGTACTTTTTTACTCGGTTTCAGTGTCTGCGCCATCCTTACGGAAAGTAAGATAGTTGAACTTGAGGAAGAGTTAAGAACGAAAACAAAACGAGGTGTTTGGACAATCAATTCTGATGGGTATTATCCGCATTGTAGTGAGTGCGGATATGAGCCACCTTATGTGAGCGGTAAGGATATGCGGACTCCGTATTGTTCACAATGTGGAGCAGAGATGGATGGAAGGAGAGAATCTTAATGACCGATAGAGAGAGGATTTTAAATTTGCTTTGGGATTCAGGCAGAGATTATGAAGAATATATCGATTTACAACACGAAATGGGAATGCCTGCTTACGAAGACTTTGAGAGTTGGCTTGCAGATGACATTATAGCAGATGGTTGGATAAGACTGCCTTGTAAGGTTGGGACTTATGCAAAATATAAATATAACGGAGCAGAAGCTATTTGGAAAATAACATCAATTAGTTTATATGCAGAAGGTCAACCACAGATAAGTTTAACGCATAGCAAGGTAACAAACACAGTAACACTTTCTTTTTTTGAAGATAGGTTTGAAATAATTCCAAAAGAAGAAGCGGAAGCAAAGCTTAAGGAGTGTGAGGGGAAATGATTACACCAAAAGATAAAATTGGTTATATCCGCAGGGCAACAGTTGACGGAAAAGAACAGTTTAAGTTTATCGAAGCAAAAATAAAATCTGTTCGTGTTGGCAAGAAACAAACATCGGTTTATAGCGACAAATTCTATGCTCTTGATGCAGAAGAAATTGAATTTAATACCGAAATGATTGGTAAAGATAGCGGAATAATGCTTGTAAATGAGCCGTTTATAACAAATGAAGAATATTCCGAACATTGCCGAAAAGTAGTTGATTATTGGAACATACACGGTGCAAGAAGTATTCTTGACGATGCCCACCCAACCGAGAAAGGCGGTGTGCAGGAATGATACACGAATTAAAGATACTTCCGCATTTTTTCACAGATGTTATAAAGGGCGAAAAGACATTTGAAATTAGAAAGAATGACAGACCTTTTCACAAAGGCGATTTGTTGGCTTTGAATGAATTTGACGGACAGTATTACACAGGCAATAGTTGTCTTGTATATGTTGATTACATTATGAATGATACCGATTATGTTAAAAAAGATATGGTTGTTATGGCAATTAAACCCTGTTCGGTTTTTCGTCATACAGAGCCATTTAATCCTGCAAAATTAACAAAAGATTACTCCATACCTTTTGCAACAGTAGGAGTTGAAGAAAAGAAAGGCGGTGCGGAGTGATGGCAAGGTGTAAAGATTGTATTCACTATGATTTATGTCAATACAATGCTTATCAAGAGGCACATTATTTTGGCAAAGATAAAGAAATTTATATAACCATAAACAATAATTCTGTTTGTAAGTTTTTCAAAAACGAAGTAGATGTTGTTGAGGTTAAGCACGGATATTGGGAACAAACCGAAGAGCCGTTAGGAGTGCGAGATGTTGCTTGTGTGGAATGTTCTGTTTGTGGTGAAAGTTGGATTATAGACGAAGATTTGAGTTTTGAAGAACAAACACAAGGGTGGAACTATTGTTTGAACTGCGGCGCAAAAATGGACGGAGAAAGGAGTGAAACCAATGGCGAATAAGATGACCGATGACGAGATTATTGAAATTTTAGAAATTTGTGTTAATAAAACCGAAACCTTTGTAATCCATCGTAACGCAAACACATTGGATTATGACAAGGTTACAATTAAAGATATTCTTGGTGTTATCAACCGCCAAAAAGCAGACCTTAAACTTGCAGAAAACATAAATCATCTGCAAATGGAAGAATTGCAAAGCCAAAAAGCAGAGATTGAGAGGTTGCAGAAATATCACGATGATATGGAAGATGCAATTTATTCATTCCGAGAAGACCACGCCAAAGTAAAGTTTTTTAAAAACGAAATCAAAGCCGAAGCCGTCAAAGAGTTTGCCGAGAGGTTGAAAAAAACATCAGTTAATCTTCGTTACATTGGCGAACACGTATCTGTTGATGATATTGACAACCTCTTAAAAGAAATGGTGGGTGAGGATAAGTGAATGTATTAGGCAAAAAAGGTAAGGACCGAATGATAAAACGAACCCTTATAGGCGAAATGGAATGGATTGCAGAACATTGTGACCTGCTTACACTCGTTGCTTTGCACGAGGAGTTTGGCTTTGGAGCGGACAGGCTCAGAAAACTATTTGCAAAAATTTGTGTTCTGCATAACGAATTTAAAGAAAAGTATAT
>JAZORX010000341.1:0-7236 GCA_045656845.1 Acutalibacteraceae bacterium
ATAAGAGTTTCAATATTTCCGAGTGCATCAACAGCACACTCAACTGCGTGAGGGATGGTTGCAATACTGTCGTTATAAAAAGAAATCCCTTTATAAACTCCGACAGGCTCCATTCTGTGAGGAATGCCCGTAAACTTTTCAACACCCTTGATGATTGACTCTTCATCAGCACCCAAAAGCCTTGCAACTGCCTCAGCAAAGAAGATATCCTGATGGCAATGTTTACCGATGAGTCTGTTGTTAAGCGAAGTAAGGCTCTGCTGAAAATCATTCTGCGGCTCTGCGCTGACAGCAATCTTTCTGCTCTTGTACTGACCAAAATCAATAAGGCCGTCTACATTCTGATCAGCGTTATATATAAGATAATTTTCATCCGTCTGATGATTTACAATATTAAGCTTTGCATTTATATAGCCTCTGTAACCGTCGTAATGGTCAAGATGCTCTTCGTAAATATTTGTGAAAACAGCAACATCAGGCGATGTGCGGCAGAATTCGAGCTGATGGCAGGACATTTCAATTACTGCAATCTTGCCGTCGCACTCATCAATGATATCAAAAACAGGTACACCGATATTTCCGACAAGATACGCATCATTTCCTGCTTCGCTGACGAGATTATAAATAAGAGTTGAAGTCGTTGTTTTTCCCTTTGTACCTGTAATACCTATCTTCTTACAAGGTGCATATTCAAGAAACAAATCCACCTGACAGGTTATAAGAACATTTTCAGGAATATCGATATTCACAATCGGAACACCCGGTGTTTTGATAACAAGCTCGTAATCAAAAACCTTATCCATATAACCGTCACCCGTAAGAAGGGTAACATTTTTATCTTCCAAAGAAATTTCCTTTTTATCCGCTATCGCAATCGGTTTTTCCGGAAAATACTTTCTTATATAATTATAAGTTGAAACACCTTCTCTGCCAAAGCCGAGAATGACGATGTTTTTATCCTTAAGAAATTCTACTAACGCATTGCACATTGCCAACATCTCCATTAAAAAATCAGAACTCACACTCAGCATTGCAACGCTGAGTTTTTATAAGCGAACCTTTTTCAACTGCACCGTTCTCTGCTCCGCACCAGGGGCAGTATATATGATCCATCGGTGCTGACAAATCCGTAGAAATAGGAACACTTGTATCTCTTACAACTTCAAACCTTTTATAACAACAATCACACTGTTTTTTCATAATAATCCTGCTCCAAAAAAATAGGGCGGAAAACACCGCCCGTATTATAATATATAATTATCTGTTGCCACCGAAAAGACTCTGACGGGCTTTACGGATTTCAGCGATATTTGCAGAAAGAACCTCGTCACTGTTTTTCATAATATCCTCAACAAACTCTGCTGCGCCTGTACGAATCTCGTTGGACCATTTTTCAGCCTTTGTCTTTGTATCTGTTGCCTGATTGTTAGCATCAAGAAGAATAGCTTCAGCACGGTTCTGAGCATCCTTGAGAATTTTCTCTGCCTCTGCAGTTGCCTGAGCTCTTACACGGTCAGAATACTCGTGTGCAAGGCGTGCGATCTCAGAATTTTCAACCATCTGACGAGCCTGCTCTGAAGCTGCCTCGATAGTTGCGGTTGCGTTTGTTTCTGCAGTTGTTGTGATTGAGTTTGCCTTTTCCTTTGCATCAGCAAGGATACCGTCAGCCTCTGTCTGAGCAGAAGAAACGATTGATGAAGCTTCATTATTAGCCTTAGCGATAAGGTTATTGTGATGAGCAACAACTTCCTGAGCCTTTTCAATTTCGATCGGCAAATCATAGCGGATATCTTCAACGCACTGCTTGATTACCTCTGCGTCAACAGCAATCTTACCGCCGGAAAGAGGAATCTTACTACCCGTTTCAAGTGTATCCTCAATTTTGTCAAGTAAACCCTGTACATTCATTTTAAATTCATCCTTTCTTTTTTATGCCATTGACAATATCTTCATATACCTCAGGAGGTACGAATTTCGAAACATCTCCGCCAAGTTCGCAAACCTGCTTAACTATACTTGAGGAAAGATACATATAATCGGCACCTGCCGTAACAAAAACCGTTTCAACATCAGGATTGAGCTGTTTATTGGTCAATGCCTGCTGAAACTCATGTTCAAAGTCTGAAACAGCTCTCAGACCCTTTACGATTGCCGTCGCATTTTTATCCTTTGCGTATTCAGCAAGAAGACCGTCGTAATAATCAACCTTTACATTCGGTATATCTGCCGTGCAACGCCTGATAAGCTCCGCTCTTTTTTCATAGCTAAAACATCCGACCGGTTTCTGATGGTTTATCATAACAACCACAAGAACCTCGTCAAAAAGCTTTGCTGCACGCCTGATTACGCTGAGATGACCGTTTGTGATCGGGTCAAAGCTTCCGGGGTAGATAGCAGTTTTCATTCGTCATCCACTCCTTCGTCAAGCCTGTAAACAGTAAGCGCAACCTTGCTGTATTTATACTCACGGTAAACAGAAAATCTTCCTGCTTTCTGCGGCATCTCTTCACCGTACGGATGCTCACAGATTATCACACCACCATCGTTCATAACATCTGCAACCAATGGAAGAGCCTTCTGAACAAGACCCTTTGAATACGGGGGATCGATGAAAACTATATCAAATTTTTTCCTGCTGTTTCTCAGAAAGGCAAATGCATCTGACTGAAGAACAGCTGAATTTTTGTGAAGACCTGTTGAAAGAAGGTTGGATTTTATAACACTTACGGCATCTTTACTCAGGTCGGTAAAGGTTGCATACGCAGCACCTCTGCTGAGAGCCTCGATTCCGAGCTGACCTGAACCTGCAAAGAGGTCAAGCACTTCCCTGCCTTCAATTTCGAACTGTATTATGCTGAATATCGCTTCTTTGACCCTGTCAGTTGTAGGGCGTACATCTTCGCCCTCAAGAGTTTTCAGAACACGACCTCTTGCTGAACCTGTTATTACTCGCACAGTACAAGCTCCTATCATATTATTTTACATTTTATTATCACATTTTTATGGGTTAGTTGTCAATATCTTTTCTGAAATAATTATAAACTTTTTGCGCTGTTGAACGGTTTATTCCTTCTGCTTTGCAAAGCTCATCCACACTCGCAGCCTTAATTGCAGAAAGAGTTTTAAAATGCTTCAGAAGAGCCTTGCTTTTTTTCTCACCGACGCCTTCAATTTTAGTCAGTGTTGTGTTAAACATCGACTTTTTATGTTTTGAGTGATGGTAAGCAACCGAGTAGCGATGAACCTCTTCCTGAATTGTTGATATAAGGGTAAACGCCTGGCGCTTGGAATTGATTGCAATTTCGCCACCATCAAACGCTATCGCTCTGGTACGGTGCTTGCTGTCCTTAACCATACCGTAAACGGGGATATCAAAGCCGAAAGCCTTCACAATCGGCAAAACTGCATTAACCTGGCCGACACCACCGTCAAGAAGAATCAAGTCGGGCAGAATGCCGAAGCCTTCTTCCGTTTCCTTCTCTTCAACATAACGGTTAAGACGACGGGATATGACCTCTGCCATTGACGCATAGTCATCCTGACCGTCAAAGCCTTTGATTGAGAACCGACGGTAATTCTTTTTGTACGGCAAACCATTTTTAAAAACGACCATACCTGCAACATTGTCGCTGCCTGCAGTGTGTGAAATATCGTAAGACTCGATGAAAACGGGAGGCTTCGGCAGATTAAGAAGCCTTGAAAGCTCGTCGAGAGCTGCAGTTGCCTTGCCGTTTCTTCCCATTGAAAGAGCAAGCTTCTGCGACGCATTGTTGCGGCACATTGCAACAAGCTCGAGCTGTCTGCCACGCTGAGGAATATTTATTTCAACCTTCCTGCCCGCAAGCTCGCAAAGCCACTGAGAAAGAAGCTCTGCGTCGCTCACCTCACCGTCAACCGTCACCCTCTTCGGGACAGTTCTGCCCATTGAATAAAATCTCGTTATAAGCTCACTTCTTGTTTCGGGTAAAGAGTTCATTTCATCAAAGAGGAACCATTCATTATCCCTCAGTCTGCCGTCAAAGAAACGCAGAACCGAAAGGCAGAATTTATCCTCTGCCTGAGCAATTGCAAAGACATCCTGCTCCTTGACATCCGTACCTGCAACCTTCTGCTTCTCTTTGATTTTTTTAATTGAAGCGATTCTGTCTCTGAGCTTGGCAGCTTTTTCAAATTCAAGATTTTCTGCCGCTTCTTCCATTTCTGCAGTCAGGTCTGAAATAATCTTTGCGCTGTCGCCCTGAAGAAACTTAACAGCAGAATCAATCGCTTCGTTGTATTCCTCACGGTTGATTTTTCCCGCACAGGGTGCAGAACATTGTTTTATAAAATAGTTAAGGCAAGGTCGTCCTTTTCCGATTTCACGGGGAAAGCTTTTATTGCACCTCGGCAGCATAAAAATCTTCAGCGCTTCATCAACCGAAGAGCTTACGCTGAAAGAGCTTGTATACGGGCCGATATAACGGGCATCGTCGTTGCCTTTCTGCAAGACAGCTGTAATCTTCGGCCACTCACCCTTTGTAACTTTAATATATGAATATCCCTTATCATCCTTCAGAAGAATGTTATACTTAGGGGTATACTGCTTTATAAGCGAGCATTCAAGCACCAATGCTTCAAACTCGCTGTCGGTAAGAATATAGTCAAAATCATCAACATTTTCGACCATTTTTCTGACCTTGACGGAATGAGTGTTCTGCGAGCCGAAATACTGGCTGACACGATTTTTAAGTGCCTTCGCCTTGCCGACATAGATAATTTTGCCTTTATCGTTTTTCATAAGATAGACGCCCGGTGTTTTTGGCAAAGCCATTGCCTTTTTTCTCAACTCCTGAATCTGCATACCACTCACCTCCATAAAAATTTATAAACAAAAAAGGTTGCCGAATTCAGGCAACCTTCTTTAAAACGAAATATAATTATACAGCAAAACCTGAATTTACAAGCTTAACAAGCTCTTCAACAGCCTGCTCCTCATCCGGACCTGCAGCGATAACCTTAACAGTTGTGCCACCGTCGATGCCCAATGAAAGTACACCAAGCAAACTTTTAGCATTTGCACGGCGCTCTTCCTTCTCGATCCAGATAGATGACTTGAAGCAATTAGCCTTCTGGATAAAGAATGTAGCGGGACGAGCACTCAAGCCCACCTGATTCTGAACTGTAACTTCTTTCTCAAACATAACCTATATCTCCCAATTCAAATAAATTCAAAGCAATGCTCATTTATCAGCTTACTACTTGTTAATTATTATATCACAAAACTTTTTATCGTCAACAAATAAACTTCACTTTAAAAATAATTCGTATTGTACTCCAAATGTTAAGATTTTAAAAACCTTTTGTTTGTGCAGAATAACTATGGGTCATAATATATTTTAATGCACTATGACTATTTTAATTCGCTATTTTTAAGATTTTCCAAAAAAAGCTTGTCTTTTTTGTCTAATTCTGCCGTTTCGAGCAGGTCAGGACGCCTGTAATATGTACGCATAAGAGACTGCTCTCTTCTCCATTTGTTTATATTGGCGTGGTGACCGGAAATAAGCACATCCGGCACCTTTTTGCCGTGCCATTCGTACGGCCTTGTATACTGCGGATATTCGAGAAGAGAATTGTAGTGACTTTCCTCTTCAAAAGCAGCATCCTCTGCAAGAACTCCTGGAAGCATTCTTGAAATACTGTCTGCAAGCACAAGTGCAGGAAGCTCGCCACCCGTCAGCACATAGTCACCGATATAAATTTCTTCGTCTACAATTTCTTCAATAACCCTTTCATCCACGCCCTCATAATGACCACAAAGAATGGCAATATTAGGAAGCTGTGCCAACTCCTTGACTCTTTCCTGAGTAAGAGTTTTACCCTGAGGGGACATATAGATAAGATGCGGTCTTGAGCCGATTTTCTCTTCAAGGTCGCAGAAGCAATCGTAAATAGGATCAACCTGCATAAGCATCCCGAGACCTCCGCCATAGGTTGCGTCATCAACACGGCGATGCTTATCTTTGGAATAATCTCTGATATTAACGCAGTTGATTTCGACAAGACCGTTTTCTCTTGAACGGCCGATTATACTCTCGCTGAGCACCCTCTCACACATCTCGGGAAAAAGCGTCATTATGTCAATTCTCATCGTCAAAAATTCCTCTCAAAGGCTTTATTTCCACTCTGTTTTTGGCAACATCCACATTGATAACAACGCTTGGAATTGCAGGGATAAGATACTCCTCGCCATCCTTCTTGATGTGCCAAACATCGTTTGCTCCGGTTTCGCTGACATCAGACAGCACACCGTAGCAGATATCAGTATCTTCGGAGTCGTATACATCGCAGCCGATAAGCTCCGAAATAAAATACGAGCCTTCTTTTATTTTGGCATCAGATCGCTTTATATAAAGCACTTTATTGCGCAAAGCCGCTGCTTTTTCAACGGTGTCGATACCGTCAAGCTTCACGATTGCAACATTGCCGTGTGGCCTTGCAGAAAGCACCTTTATGCTTTTCTGCCCGTTATTATCATAATAAAAAGTTTTGAACTGTTTAACAAACTCGGGACCGTCTGCCCACGGATTAAGACGCATCTCGCCCCTCACGCCGTGAGTTCCGACAATCTGACCGACTTCGAGAAATTCTTTAATCATAAAAACACCTCAGAATAACAGTGCAAATTTCAAAAAAGGGCCGCCAAAGCAGCCCTTTTTTAGCTTAGTCAATTTCAACAGAGATCTTCTGCTCGCTGCGGTTTGCAGCTGAACGCATAACTATTCTGATAGCCTTTGCAATTCTGCCCTGCTTACCGATGACGCGTCCCATATCGTCCGGAGCAACATGAAGATGATAAACTATAACGCCATCCTCATCCGGCTCGTCAACAACAACTGAAACTGCCTCGGGATCGTTTACAAGGCCCTGAGCAATCTGTGTCAATAACTCTTTCATCTTTTAACTCCTCCGAGTAATTATTTGATGATGCCGTTCTTCTTGAAGAGATCCTTAACTGTATCTGTGGGCTGTGCGCCGTTAGCGATCCACTTTGCAGCCTTTTCTGCATCGATGTTGATCTCTGCAGGATCTGTCATCGGATTGTAAGTACCGATTTCTTCGATGAATCTGCCGTCACGGGGATACTTTGAATCTGCTACAACTACACGATAGAAAGGAGCTCTCTTTGCACCCATACGACGAAGTCTGATTTTAACCATGATAAATTCCTCCAAAAAATAAAATATAATTATTTAT
>JAZORX010000342.1:0-5497 GCA_045656845.1 Acutalibacteraceae bacterium
GCTCGAACCGTCGACCTCTAGCGTGACAGGCTAGCGTTCTAACCAACTGAACTACCGGGCCGTATGGTGGGAACAACAGGGCTCGAACCTGTGACCCTCTGCTTGTAAGGCAGATGCTCTCCCAGCTGAGCTATGCTCCCACGGCATCGTCATTTTCTCGTTACTGTCTCGCGACAGCTTAATTACTATACTACAAGAAATTTTATTTGTCAATAGTTTTATGGAAAAAATTTAATTATTTTTCTGCTTTTTTGATAAGTTCTGTTATGTCGCTTCCACTGAAGGTATACTTTTTGTCGCAGAATTGGCAGGAAACCTCTGTTTTTTCTTCAAGCTCAAGCTCTTTGAGTGTTTTGATACCTGTTGAAATAAGAGCACCTTCAACCCTTTCTTTAGAGCAGTTGCATTTGTAAACAGGGAAGGACTCGTCGAGCACCTCAAGCTCAAATTCAGAAAGAACTCTGTGGCAGATATCTTCGGGAGTCATACCGTCAGAAAGCATCTGTGTAACGGAAGGAATACCGGTGATGCATCTTTCAACTGCATCGATTGTATCGTCAAAGGCTGTCGGAAGAAGCTGAATGATAAATCCACCGGCTTTTTTGATTGAAAGGTCGGGGTTGACGAGCACGCCGAGAGCACATACGGACGGAAGCTGCTCACTTGTTGCATAGTAGCTTGTGATATCCTCTGCAATCTCACCTGTGAAGATAGGTGTCTGACCGATATACGGCTCTTTGAGGTTGAGGTCTTTTATGACGGTAAGAAAACCATCTGTGCCGATAGCGCCTGCAACGTCAAGCTTACCTTTTGAATTGAGAGGAATTTCAACAACGGGGTTGGTTACATATCCTCTTGCGTTACCCCAACAGTCAGAAACAGCCATAACTGTACCTGCAGGGCCACCACCGTTGATACGCAGTGTAACAGATTCCGTATCACCCTTGAGCATACTTCCCATAAGGCTTGATGCAGTAAGAAGTCTGCCAAGAGCAGCAGAAGTTACGGCAGAAGTCTTATGAATCTGCTGTGCTTTTTCAACCATATCTGTAGTTTCGGCAGCCATCATAACAAGGGTGCCGTCTGTTGAAATACATCTTACAAGTTTATCCATTTATTATTCCTCCGCTTTTCCGTTGTACTTTGCGACGAATACTGCACGCTGAGTAGTATCACAAAGCTTGTTGAACGTCATTTCATCATAAATATCTATTATTTCAAATTCAGCATCGCTGAGCCATTTTTTATAGTCGTCAAGAGGGCAGACGATTTCTCTGAAGCTTTCGCTTTCTCTGAAATATGCACCGTCATCATACTCGAAAATATCAAGGCTGATTTCAACGCTGTCATCCTCATTGAGCTGATTCTGCCATACGCAGTAAACATCGTCACAATCGTAAACGAATGTGTTGTTACCGAGAATTTCACGGTGCTTATATATTGTATTCACATCGAAGATAAATATACCGCCGTGGTTCATAAAAAGTCCGATTTTTGAGATTGTCTCTCTGATGTCCTCGGGTGTTTCAAGGTGATTGAGACTGTCCAGCGTACAGACAGCTGCATCGATCGTTCCGTAAAGGTCAAGCTCCGTCATATCCTGACAGAGAAAGAGCATCGAAAGCTCATTGTCGTACATTTTTTCCTGTGCCTGAGAAAGCATCATCGGGCTTGAGTCAACACCGATCATATCGTATCCGCTTTTTGAAAGCTCAACAGTCAGACTGCCTGTTCCACAAGCAAGGTCAAGCACGATAGCTCCTTCACCTATGCCGTGACGATTAAGAAGCGTGCGGATAAACTCTGCACGCTTTGAATATTCAATATTTCCCGTCAGTCTGTCGTAGACCTCAGCAAATGCGTTATATTCACTCATTTTTCTCTTCTATCCTCTGAAACAAAACTTCGTAGCCGTTGCTGCCGTACTGAAGAGAACGGTTAACACGGCTGATTGTAGCTGTACTTGCACCTGTTTCGGCAACAATGTCGCTGTAGACGCACTTGTCGCGGAGCATTTTTGCAACTCTGATGCGCTGTGAAATAGATTTAAGCTCCGTAACGGTGCAAAGATCATCAAAGAAATCAACACATTCCTCGTAAGTGCGCAGTTCAAGAATTGCATTGAAGAGAAGGTCAATGTTTTCATCGTTAAGTTTTCTTTTCATAACAACATCTCCGATAGAAGTAGTGTATATATTTTAGCACATTAAATTCCAAAAGTAAAGAAAAAACGCACAATATTGCTGATATTGTGCGTTTCGGGTGTTTATTCAAAATTAAAAGTGCCGTGGTGGCTCGTATCTGCAGAAAATGTTGATGGGTTATAGGCAACGATGACTGTCTGCGGGTTGAAATCATCAATGACTTTTGTAACGCTGCCGTTGAAGCTTCTCAGGTCAAGGACGAGCATATACTCAACATCCATTGCAAGGTAGGGGATAACACTTGCACTGAATGAGTCCATAATGTAAACTACCCGTCGGCTGTTCAACACCCTGTGGTTACGGATAGTAGTGAGGGCGTGATTGCCGTGGAAATATGCAGAATAAGTGGAGACATTATAGTAATCTTTTTTGCTGAACACGCTCTTCTTAAGCAGAGTGTCTTCAAATTTACCTGTAATGGGATCATCGTTATCATATTTTACGGTGAATAAAGAGTTGTTCTTCGGATAAATCAGGCTTATATCTTCAGGATCAGCATATTTTAAAGTAGCCTTTTTGCCCTGAGAGCCGAAGCAGAATTCCTCATAAACATCAATGATATAATTGTCAAGGTTGCCGATTTCGGTCTTGAGCCCGTAATTGTATCGATTGTTAAGCTCCTTGGCAATAACGCCCGATGCCCAGACACCTGTTTCAGGCTTCCAATGATGGTCTGTTTTGAAAAATCTTGAATAGTAATCATCAAAATCAGAATTGAGATTCTGCCTTAAATCGATGTAAGGCACATTGTTTTCATCAAGACCGTTAATGAGATTGTCTGCGTTGGCGTTGTAGTTATCATCAATTCCATAAGGGAGCTGATTGTCAAACGGACTTTCTTTTGACGGACATTGAACATAGAGGAAATCTATTTCCCTTTCCTTCAGCCAGTTTGCAAAATAGGTTGTGCTTTTAACTGCGTAGTCGGTTGAAATCGGGTGTGCTTCAAAGGTAAGATATCCGTTATTCATAACGACGACGGAGTCTGTTCCTGAAACGATATTCATACCGACAAATTTATTGAAGGAAGCGTTCATCTCAACAAACTGCATTCTGCCCAGAAGGAGATTAGAAGTGTAATAATCAATATTTCCTTCTATTGATCGTACGAAGCTTTCGTATTGTTCAACGGCAGAAGGCTGCTTTGCCTTTGCGACGGGCGCTGTTTCTGCTTTGAAAGTGAAACCATAATCTCCTGAAAACGGATAATCCTTTGACCAGTCATAGGAAGGTGCCTGAGTGCCGTCAGGCTGAGACTCAGCAGCGTTTGTTTCTTCAGGGTAAATGTGAAGCACCTTTGTCATAACGAGCTTGAAACCGATTGTACCCATAAAAAAGACGATTATAGAAATGAAGACTATGCTGAGAAGTTTTTTGGCATCCAAGCTTTTCATTTTATCACGCCTTTCTTTAGAAGTTGAAGTAAATAAACGGGTTGTAAGAGCCCTTGATTGTGAATGTGAGTGAGATTATGAATGTTGCAAGAAGTGCAACGGCAGCAAAAGATTCGTAAGCTGTGCGCTTGATCTTAATTTTTTCTTTGATTTTCGGAGCAATCGGGAAGCAGGCGATAATACCTGCAACGAGATAGAATTTATAGTTATCAAGGTAGAAGAGAGCTTCCGGATCAAATATTTCAGCACCCGAGCAAAAGAACATAGTCTGAAGGTAACTGAACGCTTCGGAAAGTGATTCTGCCCGGAAAAGGACCCAGCCGATGATAACAAAAAGCATTGTGTAAATGTGGCTGAAAAATCTGAGCTTCTCGGGGAATCGGGTAAGCTTTTCAAGTGAAAGAAGAACGAAATAGAGGAGGCCCCACAGGACGAATGTCCAGTTGGCACCGTGCCATATGCCCGTGAGAAGCCATACAACGAAGAGGTTGAAAATAAGCCTTGACTTTTTGCTGACACGGCTGCCGCCAAGCGGGAAGTAAACATAATCCCTGAACCAGCTGCCGAGCGAAATGTGCCATCTTCTCCAGAATTCGCTGACGGATTTTGAAATGTACGGATAATTAAAGTTTTCAAGGAAATGGAAACCGAACATCTTTCCAAGACCGATTGCCATTTCACTGTAACCTGCAAAGTCAAAGAAAATCTGCAGAGTGTAAGCTATTGCGCCTATCCACGCAGTAGCAACGGATATTTCGCTGCTGCCAAAAATTTCGTCTGCGACGGATGCAACATTGTTTGCAATCAGAACCTTTTTGCAGAAGCCGAGCATAAATCGGTAAACACCGTCTGAAAAATCGTTGAAATTCTCTTTACGGCAATTTATCTGGTCAGCGATAGTCTGATAACGCACGATGGGACCTGCGATAAGCTGTGGGAAGAAGGATATGTAAAGAGCAACATTGAACGGGTTTTTCTGAACAACACCGTTTCCACGGTAAACATCAATAACATAGGACATTGCCTGGAAAGTGAAAAATGAAATACCGATCGGCAGTGCAATGTTGAGCGTGTCAAGGTCAGAAGAGAAAATAGCGTTGATGTTTTCAAGAGCAAAGGTGAGATACTTAAAAACAAACATCAGACCGAGATTCACAACAACAGAGAGCGCCACAAACAGCTTTGCTTTGGGAAGGCTGCTGTCTTTGAACTTTGCAACGCCCAGACCGAAAAGCCAATTGAGCATTATTGAAGCGAGCATCAGAAGAACAAAAAAAGGCTCGCCCCAGGCGTAGAAAAATATGCTTGAAGCAATAAGGATGGCATTGCGGAATACGCGGTTTTTGATTATGGGATTATAATAGAGTATGAGAACGGCAGGTAAAAACAAAAACAAAAATGTTGTTGATGAAAAAACCAAAGTCACACACTCCTTTCTTCATTAATAAACTTCATTATACTATATTTCTGATATATTTTCAAGCGTATAAAAAGCAGAGAGTTGGTTGAACTCTCTGCTTTATAATAAGTGGGTCATATTTTAATTAATCCTGTAAAGAAATCGTACATATTTCCGAGCAGGTTGAAAACAAAACCGATTATGTCAAGGGAAGCTGTGAAGAATGAAGGAATGCTGATGTCTGTTGCAGGTGTGTTTACAACTGCGACGGTGGTTTTACCAAGGCTGATTTCGTAAAGCTTGTCCAGAATTACCTGAGCAATAATCATATTACCATTTGCACTCGGATGAATATCATCGTCTGCAAAGTTTGAAGGGTCATCACCGAGAGCCGTGCCGACATCTGTGATCACGATTTCACCCGGGTTTTCCTCTGCAAAGCGTTCAATTGCAGCGTTAAGTCTGTCTGCCGCCATCTGATAAGGCTCTCTGAGATAACC
>JAZORX010000343.1:0-3362 GCA_045656845.1 Acutalibacteraceae bacterium
TGCCGTTTATACCAACAGCAGAAGGAGCGTACAGGCAACAAAAAGTCGCTTTGCAAGCAACAGAAAATATCTGCTGTTGGCAAAACGACCTTTACTTATTTACGGATGACGGGTTCAATGCAACGGAAGATGACGTTCTTCTTCTCGTGATAGCCTTCGGCTTCGTTGACCGCAATGCACAGGTTCTTGTACTGCTTATGGGAAAGCAGAGCCTTTGTACTGCGGAGCATCACGGGAATGCTGCTGTCGGTGAAGGTGTAGTGGGGTTTCGTCTTACTTCTGCTCGTCTGCATAGCCATACTCCTTTCTAAGCTCACGGTTGAGTCTGCGGATTTCTGCCTTTGCCCATGCAAGGGATGCACAGGCACTGCCTACGGCAAGTCCTACAAGGATGCCGAGGAGCATTCCTACAAAAAGGTTCATCATATTGTCACCCCCATTTCCATTTCTTCTTCCTGCCCATAATCTCCTGCGATGAAATCTTCCATCTGACAGCTTTCACCGAGGAAATTCGGTTCAGTTTCTTCATCAAATTCAATGCACTGCTCTCTGCCGAGATCAATGCATTCCTTTGTGATAACTGTACCACCAAAATTGACTGCCACTCTGCATTCAAGGCTTGCAAACCTCTCACTGTCATCGGAGTGACGGAGCTGATAACAGTGCAGTCCCATGGGAACTTTTTCATCAACATATCTGGTATTGGTGAAAAGTGCCGTCTGTCCTGCGATCTCAATCAACTCAAAATCCTCATCGGGCAGCTGAATGAACGCCGTGTTGGTTTCATTGAGAAATAATCCGTATTCCTGCGGATCAACTTCAAGCACTTCGGCAGCAAAGCGGATTCTGTCATATTCGCTTTCGGGGTAGTACTCATCGGTACGTTCACCGCCGTGGTATCTGTGCTGACCGCAGTTGCAGCCGATGTCCTCATCAGCCCACTGATGCCTGAATTCAATTTCGGGAAACATCTCCGTGAGCTTCTGTAGAATCGGATGCGGAGCAGACCATGCAGTCTGAAACCACAGGTTGTCGGTCTGGCTGTAGTCGAAGCCTTCTTCATAGCCATAGGCACCCCATTTCGTTCCCCAGTTGGCTTTGCGCCAGTCATACCAGTTCTTTTCTCCGTACAGCTCACGCTCTTTCGGGCCAAGATCACCTGTATAGATGTCATCGGGCATGGGAATGATTTTCTGAAAATCCACAGTACCGATTCCGAATTCATCGTTCTTGATTGCCTCAAGCATTTCAGCAATCTGCTTTCTGTCACCCTCATAAGTGATGATGTTTGTTACATGGTTTGGCATCAGCATCCCTCCCTGAAATATTCTTTCAGCAGTCTGATGATATACTGCTGTCCTTTGCCTGTGACGTAGGTCTGCTGATAGGTTTTCTGCATCCCATGCTGTTCGTACACAGACTCCTTGACCACAAAATACCCTCTGTCGATGAACTGCTGATAGGGGATGTTGTTGCTCATGAGGATTTTTCTGCCCTTGAGCCAGCGGAACAGCGTATTGCGTCCAATGCGGATATTTTCTTCATTGGCGAGCTTTGCCATTCTGCCGATATCGATGACATTCTCCGTGTCCGCTACCTGATTGGCAAACTGCACCAGAGGTTCGTCCCTTCTGATTTTCTCGTTCAGCTGACGGATTGTCATGAGATTCAGTCGGAACAGGTTCTTCACTGCATCATCAGCGAAAGGAAGATAGCTTTCCACGAACATATCCTCATCGCCTACATAGCCACCGGTTCTGCGGATTGTGGGGAGAATTTCTGTTGTAACCCATTTGCGGAAAGGCTTAGCCTGTGGCTTATCACTTCTGAGAATGACATCATAGAGTCCGCTTTCGCTAACTGCCGTCATTTCTCTGCGCTGACCACCTGATGTCAGTCTGACTGACATCAGCTCATCTTCGTCCAATCTTCCTGAAACCATTCTTGAATTACTGATTTCAAGCACTTTACAGATATCGGCAAGAATAAACCACGGATCATCATTAATAATAAGTGTTCTGATTTTCCCGAATTTTTCGTTTTCAAAAATCTTAATCACGCTGTCCATTCACTCTCATCTCCTTGTCAAATTTTAAAAGATTCCTTGCAATCGCCTCCACCACAGGAACTGTGATAGAATTGCCTGCAAGCTTGTAAAGCTGCGAATCGGATATACCTGCCGATTTTACCTTTTCAAACTGTTCTGCTGTAAATCCCTGTAATCGGAAACACTCCTTCGGGATTAAACGTCTGATTCTTCCTCTGTGAACAATGCCATGTCTGTCTGTCACAGTGATAGTGAACATCGGCTCTCCGGGTTCTTTGATTCTGCGTCCATTCTGGTAAACTTCCTCCTTGAACGGATTGATAATTGCTCTCGGTTCTTCAAGCAGTACACCCGAACGCTCTCCCTTGTGAGTGCCTTTTCCTATGCCGATATCCATTCTCGTGTGCAGACACCTTGCGTTATCTGTAATCTGCGGATTCTCATTCAGATCAACAAAAACAGCGGAATGTTCACCTTTATGGTTACTGATTCCGCTGTCCTGCCTTGCTGTGATACACCTTGCAATCTCCGTCAGGTGAGGAGGTGGGTTGTAGTCAATCAGATACAATCCCGTCTTACCACCTCTGCCGCCCGAACCGCTGCACTGCGTCACAGCTGTTCCGTTTGTGGAATACACTCTTGAACCCTGACTGCCTGCAATCAGCTGTTCAGGTTTTCCTGCTGTTCCATTTTTCGCATAGCTTCGTCCGAAAGATAATATTTCGCCGGGACATCTTTCTCCAAGATGTCCGACAAGGAATAGCCTTTTTCTGGACTGCGGTATTCCAAAGCCGGCAGAGTTAAGCACACGCCAGCACATGCTATACCCCAGTTCTGAAATCGCTTCAAGGATTGCCTGGAAGCATTTCCCCTGCGATATCCCCAGCAGGTTGGGTACGTTTTCAGCAATAAAGTACTTGGGGTGCTTGGCTTCAAGGATTCGGATAAAGTCGAAAAACAGGGTTCCTCGATCATCCTCAAAAGCTCTGCGCTGCCCTGCGACGCTGAAGGACTGGCAGCATGGTCCTCCAACGAGCAAATCAAAATCCGGCATACCTCCGTAATCGATTTTTGTGATGTCCTCATAGAATTTTTCACCTCCTGTGTCATACAAGGCTCTGTAAGCTTTCTGTGCATAGCGGTCGATTTCGCACCATCCGACGCACTCGAAACCACCGACCTTTTCAAAAGCCGAACGGAATGCACCGAGACCTGCGAAAGCCTCAAAATATCTTATCATTCTCAAAACTCCTTTCTTGTTTTGGGGTATAAGAAAAGCCGTCTGTGATTGTTAGTCACAAACGGCTATGTAATA
>JAZORX010000344.1:0-4918 GCA_045656845.1 Acutalibacteraceae bacterium
ACGGGTATCGTTCAGAAAGTCGAGAACGGAATTGTCTACACTGTTGAAGGTAACTCCGGTGATAGCGTAAGGCAGAAACAATACTCTGTCGGCTATTATGAAATTCTTGGTTATGGTGTACCGCAGTATTAAACACGAGAAGTCGCCCCTTGTGGGCGGCTTCTTTTTTTGTTTTAACACCTTTTTCAAAAAGATATGCTATAATAGTAAAAATTTGCTTGAAAGTAGAAAGAAGAAGTAAACCTTTGGTTTAGTAAACTCTACCTTCCTTCGGTTTACTACTAAGATAATGACGAATATACTGATTACATAAAAAACAAAGGAGATAAATCAAATGAATAACAAATCAATGGGTGAAATTATTAGCACACTTCGTAAAGAAAAAGGAATGACACAAAAAGAGCTTGCCGATATGCTGAGTATTACAGATAAAGCGGTTTCGAAATGGGAACGTGATATAGCTTGTCCCGATACTCAGACTATTCCAAAGGTATCAGAGATACTTGGTGTGTCAGTTGAAGAACTTTTGAATGCAAAAACAACGCCAACTGTGGGACACAAAGGAGCCGGTTTCCTAATAAATATTATTTTGAAAGCCTTGCCTGTTGCTATGGGGGTTGCAGTAGTCGTAACATCTTTACTTGGCGAACTCGATATGAAATCGGGATTTACAATGCTTGGTATCGGTTTGGCTTCGATCGGTGTTTTTCTACTAAATAAAAAGGATTAGTTTTTTATGACTTCGACGAAAATGTAATGCTATTATCGTAAATATTTTTGTATATTCAAGCTATCATCGTTAGTACATCGTTGTCGTCTTGTGTATTCTTTCGATGCTTCCAACTATACTAATACTATCAGCATTAGCTGTTACGACTTTAGTGTGATTGGAGGTGGAATGTGTGCAAAACGAAAAGAGCGTTGAACAAATAATCGGCAAACGTATTCAAAAGATCAGACGAGCTAAAGGATATACTCAGCAGCAATTCGCTGAAATGATCGGTTTATCTACTAACTACTTATCTGATATTGAACGTGGAAAAAGTTCTGCTCGATTAGATAAGTTGGTTGCGATCATAAATGAGTTAGAGTGTTCGGCAGACGATGTCTTCTGTGATGTTATACACGTTGGGTACAAGATTAAAAGTTCACGCTTATCAGAACGTATTGAAGCATTACCACCGGAGGAACGAGAAAAGGCTTTTGCCATTCTTGATGCTTTCGTTAGCAATTCAAATTGAGATATTTCAAAGAGTCTGTGGTTACGCCGCAGACTCGTTTTTTATATAGTCTTTATTTTTTCACAATTATGTGCTATACTAATACTAATATCGTTATATATTCGGTAATATCGTTACTTGGAGTGAGATTGTGAAAGAGAAAACTTGTTGCTTTACGGGACATAGAGATATACCTTCAGGAGCTAATCAACGTATCTTCGCTAAAACTGAGGAAATGGTTGAGAGCTTGATTAAGAAAGGTTATTTATACTTCGGTGCAGGTGGAGCATTAGGCTTTGACACTATTGCCGCTTTTGCAGTTTTGAAACTCAAAGAGCGTTATCCTGATGTGCGTCTTATTCTTGTTCTGCCTTGTCTTGCTCAGACGAGAGGTTGGTCGAGAGAAGATGTAGAAATATATGAGGATATAAAGAGCAAAGCAGACAAAGTTGTTTATACTTCTCAGGAATATACAAGAGGTTGTATGCACAAGCGTAATCGCCATCTTGTTGATAATAGTTCGGCTTGTATTGCTTATCTTACAGAAAGCAAAGGAGGAACTGCTTACACGGTTGATTATGCTGAGAAACACGGCTTAACTGTTTTCAATATAGCAGAACTTATATGATCTGCTACGGGAGGACAATATGAAAAAGAAACTAACCATTATTTTTATAGCAGCATTCTTAATTTTAGGTGTGGTATTTGCAACCGGAGCTTTCGCAAAGGATAATGAACCAACGCCAAAAGAAATGGCTAACCGAATTGAAAATGCTATCAAAGAAGTTCTCGGTGACGATGTAAAGAAACAGACTGAAACTGTTGTGGCAGGAACACTTAAATATAGTGATGAAGAAGGAAACAACGTAATCAACTATCACATTCTCAAAACGACATACTATGAAGCAGATCCTAACGAGATAAAAGGATTGAATGTTGACGCTCTTGGTGTGTTGTTCAATCCTGAAAGTGCCAATAGTTGCAAGGAAATGAAAATTAAAGATTGGGATGCAGCACTCTATGAGTTCGATGAACTCTCTTATCTCTGTTGGACTGATACTCCGGAGGCAAGTTATGTTTTAGAATATAACCCTGATGCAATACCGGACGAGGAAATACTGAAAATGGCTGAAAGTGCTGAAGCTCCAAAAGATGAATAAATCATAAGAGAGTTGCTTTGCGGAGCAACTCTTTTTTGTTATCAAGGCTAAAATGTCGGTATTTCGCACTTTTTTGTGAAAGTTCGCAAGATTTATTGTTTTTTCGCCTTTATTGTGCTATAATATATTCTGTAACTTTGTAACTATGCTCATAAGCAGAAAGGATATGTGATTATGGCAGTATCATACAAGAAATTATGGAAGTTGCTGATCGACAAAAATATGAAGAAGAAAGACCTTCAGGAGTCTGCAAATCTAACACAACACGCTATGAGAAAATTGAGCAAAGACGAAGCGGTAACGACTGATACTCTCGCAAAAGTTTGTCGCTGTCTTGATTGCTCAGTTGATGAAATTATGGAAGTTCTACCTGAAAATCAGGGATAAGTCCGTTTTTTGGGACACATATAATGTTAGGATATAATTGTATCCTTGTAACTAAAAACATTTGGAGGTAATACAAATGGCAAAAGCTGCTGCAAAGCCTAAAAAAGAAATAACTATGGAAGAAGCACTATGGAAGTCTGCTGATAAACTTCGTGGCTCTGTTGAGCCTGCAGAATATAAGCACGTTGTTCTTAGCTTGTTCTTCCTTAAATTCGCAAGTGATAAATTTGAAGCACAGAGAGCCGCTATCGTTGAAAAGTACGGTGATAGATTTGTTGACAACGTTGCTTTTTATACAAAGGATAATGTTTTCTTCCTTCCTGAAGAAAGCCGTTGGTCTTACATTATCGAACACGCTAAGCAAGATGATATTGCTTTGAAGATAGATACGGCACTTTACAATATTGAAAAGGCAAACCCTGCTCTCAAAGGAGCGTTGCCTGACAACTATTATTCGAGATTACATATTGATACTGCAAAGCTCGCTTCTTTGCTTGATGAAATCAACCGTATCAATACTGACGATGCAGAGAACGACATTATCGGTCGTGTGTATGAATACTTCCTGAGCAAGTTCGCTCTTGCTGAAGGTAAAGGCAAAGGCGAATTCTATACGCCGAAATGTATTGTTAATCTGATTGCCGAAATGCTTGAACCTTATGACGGCACTCTGTACGATCCTTGTTGCGGTTCGGGTGGTATGTTTGTTCAGTCTATCAAGTTCGTTGAAGCTCATAGTGGAAACAAAAAGAAAGTATCTATCTACGGTCAGGAATACACCAACACCACTTTCAAACTTGCTAAGATGAATTTGGCTATTCGTGGTATTGCTGCCAATCTTGGCGAAATGGCTGCTAATACTTTCTCCAACGACCAACACAAAGACCTTAAAGCAGACTTCATTATGGCTAATCCGCCTTTCAATCAGAAAGAGTGGAGAGCCGACAATGAACTGATTGATGATCCTCGTTGGAATGGTTATGAAGTGCCGCCGACAAGTAACGCAAACTACGGTTGGATTTTGAACATTGTATCTAAGCTCTCTCAAAACGGTGTTGCAGGCTTCTTACTTGCCAACGGCGCTTTGTCCGATGACGGAACTGAGCTGAAGATTAGAGAGCAGCTTATTAGAAATAATCTCGTTGAAGCAATTATCATTCTGCCGAGAAGCCTTTTTTATACCACTGACATTAGTGTTACTCTTTGGATTCTCAACAAGAATAAGAAAGCTCGTGTGGTTGAACAGAACGGCGAATTGAAACGCTATCGCAACAGAGAGAAAGAAATCCTCTTTATGGATCTTCGTCAAATGGGCAGTCCTTACGAAAAGAAATATGTAGAGCTGACCGAAGAAGATAGAGCGAAAGTTACTTCTGTATATCACGCTTGGCAGCAAGAAGGTTTTGAAGAAACGTATGAGAACGTACCGGAGTTCTGCTACTCCGCATCTTTTGATGAAGTTGAGCAGAAAGGCTTTACTCTCGTTCCGAGCCGTTACATTGAGTTTGTCAACAGAGATGAGAATATCGACTTTGACACTAAGATGAAAACTTTGCAAGAAGAATTAAAAGAACTTCTCGTTGCTGAAGAAAAGTCCAAAGCCGACCTTCTTGCCGTATTTAAGGAGTTGGGTTATGAAATCAAATTATGATCTTTTAGGAAATCATATCCGCTTGATAGATAACCGCAATAAAGACCTTGTTACGGAGCAAGTATTGGGCATCAATATTAATAAGTTCTTTATGCCCTCAGTTGCAAATGTTATTGGAACGGATTTGAGTAAATACAAGTTAATACAAAAAGGAAACTTTGCTTGTAATCCTATGCACGTTGGTCGTGATGAGCGACTTCCGGTTGCATTATACACTGATGAAAAGCCTGCAATCGTATCTCCGGCATACTTTATGTTTGAAATAAAAGATAACACCGTACTTGATGCCGAATTTTTGATGATGTGGTTTCGTAGACCTGAGTTTGATCGAATTTGTTGGTTGCATACAGACGGAAGTGTGCGTGGTGGCATAACTTGGGATGATATTTGCCGAATGGAAATCCCCGTGCCACCGATGGAAGAACAGATAGAGATTGTAAATGCCTATAAAGCAATTACCGATAGAATTGCTATAAAGAAGCAGATAAATGATAATTTAG
>JAZORX010000345.1:0-10504 GCA_045656845.1 Acutalibacteraceae bacterium
GTCCTCAGAACGCAAAGGAAATCGTGAATGAAACCGAAAAAGTAAAGGTTCTTCTTCAGACAGGTGACCCCGTAATTGTTTCTCTTGCACCTTCATTTATTGCGAATTACGACGGTGCCGGTATTAACTCAATGAGAAAAGCTCTTAAAAAACTGGGCTTTTATGATGTTGAAGAAACTGCAATTGGTGCAACGATCGTAAAAAATGAATATGAAAGAATGATCGCCGAAGAGGAAAGAGATATAATTATTTCCTCCTGTTGTCATTCAATCAATTTGCTTATTCAGAAACACTATCCGTCAGCACTTCCTTATCTTGCTGATGTTGTTTCGCCTATGCAGGCACACTGTGACGATATTAAGCAGAGATATAAGAAAGCAAAGACAGTTTTCATCGGACCTTGCGTTGCAAAGAAGGACGAAGCAGAGCATTATGAGGGTATTGTTGATGCCGTGCTTACCTTTGAAGAATTGACAGAGTGGTTAAAATCTGAAAATATTGAAATCGAACCTGAAACAGATAATGACATTTGCTCTCGAGCAAGATTTTTCCCGACAACAGGCGGTGTGCTTAAAACAATGGCACAGGAAAACACCGGTTACACATATCTTGCTCTTGATGGTGTTGAGAATTGCATTGCAGCTCTTAAAGATATAGAAGGTGGCAAAATTCACAAATGCTTTATTGAGATGTCTGCTTGTGTAGGCAGTTGTATGGGCGGTCCGGTTATGGAAAAATACCACCATACCGAAACAGTTAGAGATTACATTACAATTACAAATTATGCAGGTTCAAAAGACTTTGAAGTTTCTCAGCCGAAAGCAATAAATCTCAAGAAACATTTTGAATTCATCGAACAGCGTTCACCTCAGCCTTCTGAGTATGAAATCAATAATGTCCTTCGTCAGATGGGTAAATTCAAACCTTCTCAGGAGCTTAATTGCGGCTCCTGTGGTTATAATACCTGCCGAGAAAAGGCAATTGCCATTATTCAAGGCAAAGCAGAAAGTTCAATGTGTCTTCCTTTCCTCAAGGATAAAGCAGAAAGTTTTTCAGACACAATCGTTAATAATTCTCCCAATGGACTTATTGTTCTTAATGACCAGCTTGAGGTTCAACAGATCAATAAAGCGGCAAGAGAAATTATGAATATCCGTTATGCTTCTGACGTTCTCGGAACTCAGGTTATAAGAATTCTTGATCCTACACCTTTTATGAGGGTTCGTGATACTGGTGTTGGAATTCATAATGAGCGTGTATATTTCGCTGAGTACAAGCGTTATGTAGAGCAGACAATCGTTTATGACCGTGATTCAAGACTTCTGGTTGGTATTATGCGTGATATAACGGAAGAACAGTACGCAAAGGAAAGAAAGGACAATATCAGTAAGCAGACTGTTGAAGTTGCTGATAAGGTTGTTGAAAAACAAATGCGAATTGTTCAGGAAATTGCCTCACTTTTGGGTGAAACTGCTGCGGAAACAAAAATCGCACTTGCAAAATTAAAGGAGTCAATTTCTGATGAATGATTTATGTGCAGATATCGGTTACAAAAGTATAAATCATCACGGTGAAGAGCTTTGTGGAGACCACGTTGACATAGTTGAGCCGAGCGATGATTCAACGGTTATTGTGTTGTCGGACGGACTCGGCAGCGGTGTAAAAGCAAGTATTCTTTCTACTCTTACATCCAAAATTATTTCAACTATGCTCGCAGAAGGATTGTCGCTTGAAGAATGTGTTGAAACAATTGCGGCAACTCTGCCTGTATGCTCGGTCAGAGGTGTTGCATACTCAACATTCACAATCATTCACCTAAAAAACAATCAGACTGCTGAACTAATTCAGTATGATAATCCTCATGCGATTATTATACGTGATGAAAAAAACTGGGATTACCCAAAAACAGAAATGAATATCGGTGGTAAGAAGATATTCAAATCCGTTATAAATCTTCAGGAAAACGACGTATTTGTTGCTATGAGTGACGGTTGTCCTCATGCAGGAATCGGTATTTCCTATAATTTCGGCTGGAAAAGAGAAGATATTATTGATTTTATCGAAACGCTTATTCCTGCCGGTTACACAGCAAAAACACTTTCGACAATGCTTGTTGACGAGTGTGATAAACTTTACGGTCATAAACCTGGCGACGATGCAACAGCTTGCGTTGTGCGAATCAGGAGAAGGGTTCCGATGAATATGCTCTTCGGCCCTCCTTCAAACCGTGATGATGCCGACAGAATGATGTCGCTCTTCTTCTCAAAAGAAGGAAAGCACATTATTTGTGGAGGAACAACTTCCTCGATTGCCGCAAAATTCTTGAGAAAACCTCTCAAACCATCGCTTATATTTGAGCAGAGCGATGTTCCTCCAACAGCGGAACTCGAGGGAGTTGACCTTGTAACAGAAGGTGTTATTACAGTTAACAAGGTAGTTGAATATGCCGAGGATTACCTTGGTGAAAATAAATTTTATGAGCATTGGAGTTTTAAGAAAGACGGTGCATCTCTTATATGCCGACTTTTGTTTGAAGAAGCAACCGATATTAATTTCTATGTCGGTCGTGCAATTAATCCTGCTCATCAGAATCCCGATCTGCCCATTAATTTCAATATTAAAATGAACCTTGTTGAGGAGCTTTCAAAATCTCTGAAAAAAATGGGCAAAAGAATAAAAGTAAGTTATTTCTAAGGAGTAAGATCGTATGCGTAAGTTTGATACAAAGGTACAACATTTGAAATATAAAGTGCTTCGTGAGGTTGCTCGTCAGGCTTGGAACGATACGCTCCTGCAAAATGTTATGGATATACCGAAAACCATCGTTCCCGGAAAAACCTCTACTATGCGCTGCTGTGTTTACAAGGAACGTGCAATTTTAGGAGAACGCGTGCGTATCGCAATGGGCGGTGACAAGGAAAATCCCAATGTTATTGAAGTTATTGACATCGCTTGTGACGAATGTCCTGCTGCAGGTTATGAAGTTACAGATTCATGCCGTGGCTGTCTTGCTCACAGATGTGAAGATGTTTGTAAACGAGGAGCAATTTCTTTTGATCATAATCATGTAGCGCATATCGATAAATCAAAATGTGTAGAATGCGGACAGTGTGCGAAGGTTTGTCCTTATTCAGCAATTATTAACCGTAAAAGACCTTGTCAGGTTGCATGCAAGGTAAAAGCAATTTCCATTAATGAGGACAACGCAGCAGCCATCGATAATAACAAATGTATTCAATGCGGTGCTTGTGTTTATCAGTGTCCTTTTGGTGCAATTACCGATAAGTCCTATATTCTCAATGTCATTGATATGATAAAAAAGAGTGAAGATAATACTAAGTATAAGGTGTATGCAATGGTGGCACCGTCTATTTCCAGCCAATTTACCTATGCAAAACTCGGTCAAGTCATTATGGGACTTAAGGAGCTTGGGTTCTTTACTGTTATAGAGGCTGCACTTGGTGCTGATATGGTGGCACAAGCCGAATCAAAAGAACTTGCAGAAAAGAATTTCCTTACAAGCTCTTGCTGTCCGGCATTTGTTCAGTATATCAAATCAGCATTTCCTGATTTGTTGCAATATGTATCGCACAATTTATCACCTATGGCAACACTTGCAAAATACATTAAGGGAACAGAACCGACCGCCAAAGTTGTATTCATTGGACCTTGTACTGCAAAGAAGGCTGAAGCACAACTTGAGAGCGTAAAGCCTTATATTGATGCAGTTATGACTTTTGAAGAACTACAGGCACTTTTTGATAGTAAAGAAATTGATATAACGACTCTTTCTGAAGATGTTCTCGACAATGCGTCATACTTTGGTAGAATATTTGCACGTTCAGGTGGTCTTTCAGATGCTGTTATTCAGGCTCTTAATGAACAGAAGATAGATTTTACACTGAAACCTGCTGTGTGTGACGGTATCGAAGCCTGTAAAACAGCCCTTCTTAAGAAGAGCAAGAATGTTCTTGATGCAAACTTTATTGAAGGTATGGCATGTGTTGGAGGATGTATCGGCGGTGCCGGTTGTCTAACACATGGTGAAAAGAACAAGGCGCAAGTCGATGTTTACGGTAGAGAGGCAATGGAAAAAACAATAACTGATGCCGTTTCGTTGTTGAAATAAATAATAAAAGCCTGCATTTCATAATTAATCTGATTTGCGGGCTCTTTTAGGAGGTTTATATGCGTAAAACAAAGATAGTATGTACGATAGGTCCTGCCAGCGAAACGAAGGACATTGTAAGAGGTCTTTGTAAAGCCGGTATGAATGTTGCGAGACTCAATTTCTCACATAATACACATGCAGACCATCAAAGAAGGATTGACCTTGTAAAAGAGGTTCGTGAAGAACTTAATCTGCCTATCGCTATTATGCTTGATACTAAAGGTCCTGAATATCGTATTAAAACCTTTGAAGGCGGCAAAATACTGCTTTCCGATGGTGATCGATTTACCTTTACCACTGACGAAATCGTGGGAAACAGAGAGCGTGTGTCAGTAAGTTATGCTAAGCTACCAGAAGAACTTTTTGTCGGCGATACCATCTTGCTTAATAATGGTCTGATGTCCTTCTTAGTTGATAAGATTAATGGAGCTGATATTGAATGCAAGGTTATATGCGGTGGCGAACTTTCTGATCGAAAAAGTATGAGTTTTCCCGGTAAGGTGATGAAGCAAACATACTTATCCGAACAAGACAAGAAAGATATTGCTTTCGGAGTGAAAAATGGTGTTGATTATATCGCGTGCTCCTTTGTTTCAAACAAGCAAGATCTTATTGATGTACACGATTATCTTAAAGAACTTGGTGCAGACGACATCGAGCTCATAGCCAAGATTGAAAATCAATCCGGTTTTGATAACATTGATGAAATCTGTGAGCAATGTGATGGTATTATGATTGCACGCGGCGACATGGGTGTAGAAATTGCATTTGAACAATTGCCGGCAATTCAAAAGAAGTTGATAACAAAGTGTCGAATGCTCGGAAAACGTGTTATTACTGCTACAGAAATGCTTGAGTCGATGATCAACAATCCGCGTCCCACCCGTGCTGAAATCTCTGATGTTGCAAATGCTGTGTATGACGGTACAAGTGCTATTATGCTTTCAGGTGAAACGGCTGCAGGAAAATACCCTGTAGAATCCGTAAAAACTATGGCAAAAATTGCTGAAACAACCGAAGCTAATATTCACTATAACAAGCGATTTCACAATGCAGAGTTCCATATTAAGAATTCTGTTGATGCTATTTCTCACTCAACCTGTGGAATGGCAATTGATCTGGATGCAAAAGCAATTGTTGCATGCTCACTTTCGGGTATGACAGCACGAATGGTTTCACGTTTTCGTCCTCCTGTTCCAATTATTGGTCTTACTACTGATGAAAACACATGGAGAAAACTCGCCTTGTCTTGGGGTGTGATTCCAGCTATTTGTGAAAAATTTTCCTCAACAGATGTTCTGTTTTATACTGCCAAGAAGATTGCCGAACAAAACATCGCTCTTAACAAGGGTGAGAAAATTGTTATTACAGGTGGAAATACAAGTGGTGTATCGGGAACAACTAATCTAATTAAGATTGAAGATATCTAGTCGTAGCCTTTTTACTGTCATTTGTTAAACGGATTTCTTTTATAATGTATATAGATCGTTGCGATTGTATTTATAAGTATAGCAAATAAGGCTATATTTTTTAATAACAAAACAATAAAGGAAAGGTCTCTTGCCAATGATTAATTGGAATAATATGGATACACTGCAGGCATATAAAGCTCTGCAGAAAGCAAAAAAAACTAATCTAAAAAAAGTAATGAGCGGCAATAATGGTACTAATCGCGTGAAAAGTTATTCAGTTCCGATAGGTGCTGGTTTGGTTTTTAATTACGGAGCAAGACCGGTAGATGATGATATTATCAATAAATTAGCAGATCTTTCATCAGAAGCCCAGTTGATAGAGAAATTTGAAGCTTTATATAATGGCGATGTAATTAATACAGGTGAAAAACGTATGGTTTTACATCATATGTGCCGAGGACAGTTAGGAAATAAAGTTGTTTCTGAAGGTATGAACAAACGAGATTTCTATATGGAACAACAAAATAAAGTTAAAGATTTTGTTAAAAAAGTTCATTCCGGTGTGATTACAAATGCTGCCGGAGAAACCTTCACAACTGTTGTTCAAATTGGAATTGGTGGCAGTGATTTAGGCCCGCGTGCAATCTATCTTGCGCTTGAGAACTGGGCAAAAGTTAATCATACTTTGAAGATGAAAGCTGAATTTATCAGCAATGTAGATCCTGATGATGCCGCTGCTGTACTTAGTAAAATAAATATAGCTCGTTCCTTGTTTGTATTAGTATCAAAGTCTGGAACAACATTGGAAACATTAACTAATGAAACATTTATAAAGGAAACTTTAAAGAATGCAGGACTTGACGTCTCAAAGCATATGATTGCAGTTACAAGTGAGACTTCGCCACTTGCTAATAACTCTGATTATCTTGATTCATTTTATATTGATGATTATATTGGAGGACGTTATTCCTCTTGTTCTTGTGTTGGCGGAGCAATTTTATCACTTGCTTTTGGTAGTGATATTTTTGATAGATTTTTAACCGGTGCAGCAGAAGCGGACAAAAATGCTAAAAATACAGACATCAAAAAAAATGCGGCATTACTGGATGCTTTAATCGGTGTATATGAGAGAAACATACTTGGATATCCGAGTACGGCAGTTTTGCCTTATTCTCAGGGCTTAAGTCGTTTTCCTGCGCATTTACAGCAGTTGGATATGGAATCTAACGGAAAATCCGTAAATCGTTTCGGTGATATTGTAAATTATGAAACTGGACCGATAGTTTTCGGTGAAGCTGGCACTAACGGACAGCATTCCTTCTATCAATTGTTACATCAGGGAACAGATATTATTCCGTTGCAGTTTATAGGATTCAAAAAAAGCCAAATGGGTTTAGATATTGAAGTTCAAGGTAGCACTAGTCAACAGAAGCTTTGCGCTAATGTCGTTGCACAGATTATGGCCTTTGCCTGTGGCAAGGACGACAGCAATAAAAACAAAAATTTTGAAGGTGGTCGTCCCTCCAGCATCATTATTGGTGAGCAGTTGACCCCGGAATCTATAGGTGCATTGCTTGCTCACTTTGAAAATAAGGTAATGTTCCAAGGATTTGTATGGAATCTTAATAGCTTTGACCAAGAAGGCGTTCAACTCGGCAAAGTACTGGCAAAAAAGGTCCTTTCATACGAGACCGATGGAGCTCTTCGTGCGTATAGCGAACTGCTAAATATTTGATTTAACTTCTGTTTTAAAAATATATGTACTTTTTAAACGAAAAAAATAAAGTAATGACGGAATCTTGACTAAAAAGTACTGTTTTTATATAATTGTTTCATACAATAACATTTTAATCAATCGAGGTATTGATATGCTTAGATTTACTATTCAACTAAATTATAAAGACCCAATTGAGGTAGAGTTTGAAACAAAGGAACTTGAATTTCTTTTAAAAATCTTAGATAAGACTAAGAAAGACTGTTCGGACAATATTCGAGAAGAATATGAAAGTTTAGAAAATAAGTTCAAAGCTATTTATCTTCTTGACAAGCAACCTGATGAAAGAAACGTTCAACAAATTAAAAATTTATTTTTTCCTATCAATGAAATTTCAGCAGACAATGCGCATAATGTAAAAATTAGTGACTTGCAATTTTCATTAAGAACATTTAATTGCTTAAATAGAGCTAATATTAAAACTTTAGCTGAATTGGTCTGTTTATCTCAAAGTGAATTGTTAAAGATACGTAATCTCGGAATCCAAAGTATGAACGAAATAATTGATGTATTAAGTAAACATAATTTAGAATTACCTAGGTACAAAAATGAATAAAAAAAGTCCTCCAAATCTGGAGGGCTTTTTTTGTTTCTCTTATGCGATGTCGACTCTTAAAGTTTTAATTCTGTTAAATTCAGTGATATACAACAAAATCATATTTTACTCCCAAAATTAATGTTTTTTTATATGTTTTGCAAATCATATATGTTTTCTTCAAGTTTGTTCGACAGATTTTTTTTTCAGAATAGTTTATAATTGGTAAAAATTTATAGAACAGGAAGGAAAAAAGCAGGAATTTGCAATGTATCATAAATACGAGGAAGCCGTTTTCAACAGACGCTTAACCTCATTTATATTGAAAAAACCATTTTTAATAATAAGAATCAGAACTATGGTACACACCATAGTTCTTTTTTTTTTACAGTTCGACAAATTCTTGCCTAATTCCATTATTAACAACAAAAAGTTGGTTATGTTACATAGCTAAGTATCCGTAATCTCCGAATTTTTGAAAATTACAAAAATCAAAAATTTAGAAACGGAGATTACATAAATGGCTAACAAATATTTTATATGGAAAGATGTTGAGTGCAAAGGTGTGAACCCTGTATGGGTAGAACTCAGTGGAGCGGATTTTTATAAGTTTATAAACAATCCCAAAAACTCTAAAAGGAGGTTCGTAAAGGAATATTTTGAAGATGATAATAATTCAGGATATTGCAAGTTTGAAGTAACTGAAGAAAGGTTCAGAGAATGGAGAACTATTCAGAAACGAAAAGAAAGAAATGAAGATATGTTGATGGCAAATATCAAAAAACACAGACTTCTTGATAAGGACGAAGCAGATGAAAACGCAGTTAAAGCTATTCCTTCTGTTTTATCATTTGATGCTCCTTTATCTGATGACGATGAAGAAACAACGTATCACGACATAGTACCTGATATGGAGTGCGGGTATGAAAATGTTGAGCATCAAATGCTGGTAAATAAACTGTATCAAATTCTTGAATACCTTTCGGACGAGGAGAGAGAAGTGTTGAATCACATATATTTCAATAATTCAGAAAACAAAAGTGAGAGTGAAATAGCTAAAGAAATGAATATATCTCACCAACTTTTAGGATACAGAAGGAAAAAAATATTGAAAAAATTAAAAAAATTTTTTGCAGAAACATAAAAAGCTGTCGCAATAGAGAAGTAGAGGGGTAAATGACTCCTTCACGAACCTTGACAACCGAATACACATTTATCACATACATTACTTTTGCTTACGAGCTGAGTAGCATGTACGCCGTGACATTGAATTATCAAGAGAGCGATATAGCAGTGCTACAAATATCAGGTGGCTCCTGATATGGGCGAAGACGAGCAAAAGGAATAATGATACACCTGTCGTGGCCGGCACGTAAAGACCGGAGGTGAGATTCCTGTGGAGTTGATAAGCTGTCAACCGTGTGATAACTTCCCGTTAGCCTTGGGGTGTCGAGGACAAATAAAGGTGAATGTAAACATAAAAACAGCGAACAAGTTTTTTATGACTTGTTCGCTTTATTACATACATCTTTATCGGGAAGTAATTTGTGTACTCGGTAAATACATAAGAAAGGAAAACAAAATGAAAAGAATTAACAAGTTTATTATCAAAAGACAAGACGAACTGCTTGAGAAAGAAGGCATACACAGTAAAGAGGAATTGTTCAGTATGACAGTTGTTGAACTAATTGAAAGAATAGGTGAAAGCGAAATTGACCTATTACTTAAAAGATTGTTGCTTGATGCATACGATGAAAAGAAAAACTTTATCGATTCCTCTTGTGTCGATTTAGTAAAAGGTCATCAGTATGTGCTTGATACATTTGAAGCGTATGACTTCAATGACAATCTTGATTGGTTCTACAAAATTACGGTTGAAGATTTTCTCAATCTTGAAGATCTTAATCTGAAAAAGATTCCATTCCTTACGTATTATCTCAAGTATTTTGTGAACGAGGGGCAAATGATTGAGCCTGAATATTTCAGATATTACGACGACGAAGCAGATTGTTTAACATTTTATATTAATCCGGAGGTAGTACGATGATGGAAATCAAAAGAGGAAACATTTACTTAGCCGACCTTAATCCGATTGTCGGTTCGGAACAAGGTGGTGAAAGACCGGTTATCGTGGTTCAAAACGATGTCGGAAACCGATACAGTCCGACAAGCATTGTGGTACCCGTTTCAAGCAGAGTATATAAAAGAGACTTGCCGGTTCATGTAGCTTTGAAAAGCGAATGTCTTCCGAAGAAATCAATAGCTTTGCTTGAACAAGTGAGGACGATCGATAAAAAGAGACTTAAAGAATATATTGGACGAGTTTCAAAACGAGAAATGCGAGAAATCGAAAAGGCAATGTATGTAAGTCTTGATATATGAGGAGATTGAAATGCTTGAAAACATAAAAATCAATCCCGAGTTTGAAATGTTGATTCCGCCACTTGAAGAGGATGAGTTTGAAGTGCTTGAAGAAAATATTCTTTCAGAGGGCGAAATTTATACTCCGATTTTTATTTGGAATGGATATATCATCGATGGACACCATCGTTACAAGATTCTATGTGAGCATCGCAACATTAAATATAAGATCGTAAGTCGGATCGTAGCCA
>JAZORX010000346.1:0-3438 GCA_045656845.1 Acutalibacteraceae bacterium
GGTTGCGTTGCAACCTACACCTCACCACCGCCTGCGGCGGAGCCTCCCCTCAAGGGGAAGCCTTGGACTTATGCTGTTTTTCAGCCTTCCCCTCGAGGGGAAGGTGCCGAGGAACGAGGCGGATGAGGTGTAAAACAAAGAAACCGACAAACCCGAATTTGTACATTTAAACGGCGGCAGCAAGCCACCGCCCTACGCACGATCAAAGAACTTTGGTTGTAGATACGGGTTTCCCGTACCGAAATTTGTGTTTTTTCTTCGTGATGGGCAACCCATCCCCTAATTGCTTATCTTAAGTCGTGTTCGTAGGGGCAGATATCATCTGCCCGTCAATTCTGATAAAATTTTGTGGGAGCATAATATGCTCCCCTACGGACATGATTCCAACTTTTTGGTTCGTAGGGTTCAGGTCACTCGAACCAAAAACAGAGAGTCGTTCAATGGGATGGGAAACCAAAACCATTTTGCAAGATAATTTGCCGTTTACGGTACAAAACGCTTCCCGAAAAATCATTCTGCACCGACCAAGCGGCAATGCTTCAACGGTTTAAATTAAAGAATTGTTAATTTTGTACAAAATAAAACCAATTTATTGGTTAACTGTTAAATTTTTTAGCTTTTTGGTACAAAAAAAGTATGAATATATTTGACTTTTATAATTACTTTTGTTACAATAAAATGGCAAATATGCTTCGTGTAAGTTTCATCTGCACATTAAAGCACAAGGAGGAATTACTTTGACAGATGCAAAAACTTTAGCATATATAAATATGTATGCTATACTCGGCACACTTGAAAATCTGTGCGAGCTCGACCCCAAAGCAAGTGCTCTCCTCGCTGAACGCAAGCCAATCTCCATCGGCTTCGAGGTTAAGGACGGCCCTTCTGCTACTCTTACATTCAAAAACGGCAAGTGCCGTATGGAACAGGGTATCGGCGAATGCGATATCAAGCTCCCCTTCTCATCCTGCGAGAAATTCAACGGTATGATCGACGGTACGGTTACACCCATCCCCTCAAAGGGATTTATTCACATCAAGTTCCTTCTGGACACATTCACTAAGCTGACAGACATGCTCACAGCTTATCTTCGTCCGAGTGAAGAGGACCTTCAGGATGAAGAATTCTTCAACCTCAGCACTACTCTTCTCTTCTATACAATTTCTGTTGCTATCTCTCAGATCGGTAACAACGATAAGATCGGTCAGTTCTCAGCAGACCACATCGTAGACGGCGATATCAAGATGTCCATCAAGGGCGGCCCGGCTGCAACAGTACGCGCAAAGAAAGGTCACCTTGTTACAATCAAGCAGGCTCCCGAAGAGCCGCGTGCTATCATGGAATTCGGCAGCATGAAGCTTGCTCACGATCTCTTCGACGGTAAAGTTAACGCAGTTGCTCAGATCGGTGAAGGCACAATTGCTATGCACGGTATGATCAACATGATCGATAACCTCAACCGTATTCTTGACAGAGTCGCAATTTATCTTGCATAAGGGGGATAACAACAATGGCTAACTTTAAAATTAATCAGTACGACAAAAGCCGTGAGCTTTTCCAGCGTGCTACTAAAGTAATCCCTTCAGGTGTTTACGGTCACCTTGGCCCTGCTGAAGGTAACTTCATTCCCGTAAGTGCATGGCCTTTCTTCTCTGAGAAGGCTAAGGGTGCATATTTCTGGGATGTTGACGGAAATAAATTTATCGACTATATGTGCGCATACGGTCCCAACATTCTCGGTTACAACGACCCCGATGTTGATAAGGCTGCTATGGAGCAGGCTAAGATTGCAAACTGCACAACCTCCCCTTCTTATAAGATGGTTGAGCTCGCTGAATTGATAGTTGACACTGTTAAGACAGCTGACTGGGCATTCTTTGCAAAGAACGGTAACGATACAACACAGCTTGCTATTATGGCTGCTCGTAACGCTACACACAGAAAGAAGATCATCTTCGTTAACGGCTTCTATCACGGTGTTTCTGCTGTTGTTCAGAAGATCGACTATCCGGGCGTTCTTCCCGAAGACGTTGCAAACAACCTCTATGTTGACTGGAACGATTTCGAAGCTCTTGAGAAGATCGTAGCTGAAAACGAAGGCGAAATCGCTGCTTTCATTTCAACTCCTTACCTTCATGGTAACTATTTTGACAACGTTACTCCTGCTGACGGCTACTGGCAGAAGGTCCGTAAGCTCTGCACAGAAAAGGGCATCGTTCTCATCGTAGACGACGTTCGTTGCGGCTTCCGTCTTGACCTTGCAGGTTCTGACGCATTCTATGGCTTTGAAGCTGACCTTATCTGCTTCTGTAAGGCTATCGCTAACGGTTGGAACATCTCCTGCCTTTGCGGTAAAGAATTCCTCAGAGATGCTGTTTCAGGTATGTCTTACACAGGTTCTTACTGGATGAGTGCTGTTCCGTTTGCAGCAGCTATTGCAAACATCAACAAGATGAAGGCTCTCGACCTTCCGACAGTTCTCCGTGAGAAGAGCGTTAAGCTCCTTGACGGCCTTAAGGCTGCAGGTGCAAACAACGGCTTTGACCTTGTCTGCTCAGGTGAGCCCGCACTCTTCTATATGCGAATAGCTAACGACGATTCAATGATGCTTCATCAGGCATGGATTGCTGAATGCGTTAAGAGAGGTATCTTCTTCTCCAGCCATCACAACCACTTCATGAACTATGCAGTATCAGATGCTGACATCAAGCACACAATCGAGGTTGCTGACGAGGCATTCAAAATCGTTAAGAAAGAACATCCCGAGGCATTTTGATTTTTAAAATCATTACATAAATAAATTTTAGGAGGAAGCACCTATGGCATTAACCAAGACAGAATGGTTAGCTCTCGAAAAGAAAGCTCATGAGCTCCGCAGACTTTGCCTTGATACAACTTTCTGGGCAGGCAGCGGCCACATCGGCGGCGGTATGAGCGTTATGGACATGATGACCATTCTCTACCACAAGTATCTTAACATCAAGGTTGACGATCCCAACTGGGAAGACAGAGACCGTTTCATCCTTTCAAAGGGTCACTCAGGTATTGCTTATGCACCTGTTCTTGTTGACAAAGGATTCAACGATCCCGAACAGCTCAAAACATTTAACCTTACAAACTCAAAGATGGGTATTCACCTTGACTCAAATAAAGTTATCGGTGTAGACGCTTCTACAGGTTCTCTCGGCCACGGTCTTTCAATCGCTCTCGGTACAGCTCTTGCTGCACGTGTTCTCGGTAAGGACTACAAGACATACTGTATCCTTGGCGACGGTGAGTGCGACGAAGGTTCAAACTGGGAAGCAGCTATGGCTATCAACGCTTTCAAGGCAACTAATGTTATTTCATTCGTTGACCGTAACAAGTGTATGATCGACGGTCGTACAGAAGACGTTATGCCTCTTGAACCGTTCTGCGACAAGTGGCGTGCATTCGGCT
>JAZORX010000347.1:0-7349 GCA_045656845.1 Acutalibacteraceae bacterium
GCACGAAATCATAGTAAAGATCGACGATTGATAAAAGTCAGAAAATTTTTAATCCGTGACACGAGAGTATTAAGAAACTAACAAAAACACTTATTTGGTGCAACTAAGACAAAAAAGAGAGAAACTTGATTGATTTAAGGTTTCTCTCTTTTTTATTTGCAACCAAACGGCAAACCACCTATAATCGTTTCTTTTTGTTCGGATTGATTTTTTGTTCTGTAAAGAGTATAATTACTTTATAAAATTATAAATGGTGAGAGATATGTTTGAGCTTGAACAGATTCGTAATGACAATTTATCGCATTATCACAAATACGAAGAATATTTCGAGACGGACTTATATAAATATCAGTCGAGAATTTATCCGTTAGAAGATGCTCAATATCTTCGATGGTATCATATCAAGGCTGATGATAAATACATCGGTGCTGTGTGGCTGGAGAAGGTTTCGATGGATGACTTTGCGGTTCTTGGGATATTTATTGCAGATAAAGATTTTAGAAATAAAGGCATTGGAACTAAGGCTATAACACAGATTATAGAAAATGATTTGGAGTATCTGCACACGAACAAAGTGCTCCTTCGTGTCCGTGAAGGAAACGAAAGAGCAATCATCTGTTATAGTTCGGTTGGGTTCAAAGAAAAACGAAGATATAAAAAAGACAATATGAATGTTGTTGAAATGATGTGCTGTAAAGCGGAGGAAAACTATGAACCTGAATGTTAATGATAAGCATCTTAATAGTCTTATTAAAAAGGTTGTTACTGATAAACTCGGCGAGACCGTAATCCAACTTAAACTCATCGGTGGTGGCAGCAATGGTAAAGTTTATGGTGTAGTAACTGAGAATAATAAAAAAATTGCTGTTAAGGCGTTCAGAATAAAGGGTGCTATGCAGAAAGAATCAAATCAGATGAGTATGCTTTCAAAGCACACCAAAACAAAAATGCCTGAGGTGATTTTCCTTTATGAAGATAACGAAACAGCACTAATGGGTATGACTTTTATTGATGGTAAAAATGTTTTAAATCCATTGTTTGTTTTCAAAAGCAAGGCAGAGAAACAGAAATTTGCCAACGATGTTGTTGAAACTATGTTAGAATGGCACTCGGTAACAGTTGACAAATTCGGTGATATGGAAAATCCCATATATGATAATTGGAGAGATTATTATATTACCGAAAAGCAAACGCCATTTCTTGAAGGACTTTCAAAACTTGCAGATAGTGGTAAATTCAGCAAAAAGACCCTTGCATTTCTAACAGAAGCAACTGAGATTTATAATAATCTTCCTGACGAATCAGGTAATCCTGTTTTGATTCACGGAGACTTGAATATTATGAATATAATGGCAGATCCCAAAAGTTTTGAGCTTATAGGAGTAATAGACCCCAGTGGATCAATCTATACCGATAGAGAATATGATTTGTTCCAACTTCGTAATATGTGGGGAGATGCTTTCGGTTTATATGATACTTATAAACAAAAAAGCAATCTTTCAAAATTTGCTGATTTTAGAGTTGCGTATTATGGTGCTATGAATGAGGCTTCCTGTCGTTTAAGTGGTGGCTTGATTATGCCGTTATTGGAGTATTTGTGGAATAGAAAACTGAAGAAAGAAATGAACAAAATTAAAGTAAGGAATAATTTGTAAACTAATTATATAGCATTATAGGTTATGATAGGTAGTTTCAACACAAATGAAGGACCGACCATTAAAAACAATGAAGTTATATGTGAGATCAAAAATATAGCAGCATTTTTAAATGATTAACAGTAAATCTCCGTTGAAATAGCAATAAATCTGCTTTCCAACGGAGATTTTTATTTTTCTATTAAATTTTACACTCTTACCGGTTCGCCGTATTCTCGTTTCATAGCTTCCATTGAAACTATCCATTGCTTACCGAATTTACAGACGTCAACACCATTTACGAGCTTGCCGTATGCGATAGCCTTTCGGAGTGTGCTTTCATTCAGATTCCAAAGGAATGTGGCATCGCTGAAAGCCATAAGACCGTCAAAGGGCGTTTCAATTTCTTCACCGTTTGCCCAAAGCTCGTCGCAAGATATGTCAATGTCATCATTCCAGATGATACCGTAACCGCCTTGGTCAACAATTACTGAACTGAAAAGCTCGGGTGAATCTTTAAGGGGAATAAAGAAACTGTACTTTTCAAAAAGCGGTGCAACATCGTAAATCTTTGTTACGCCTTCGCAGAATTGAACGCTTAGCTTATAATCCGGCAAAGCATTTACATTTTTAACCTTATGAAACATACAAAAACCTCCTTATTCAAGCGGAGAAAGGGAGATAAACTCCTGCGTTTCCCAAATTTTCAAAAGCTCATCCTTGTGCATAGCACTCCATTCGAGAACCATTTCAAGTGCTTTCTTGGGAAGCTCTCCTTCTAAAACAGTACCGTCATTAATACAAATTGCAGCCATGTGATCACCGTAAATTGCGTGAAAATGCGGTGGATTGTGTTCTGATTGCTGAAAATACATACGGATTACAATTCCGTAAAATCGTGATAATACAGGCATCGGATAATCTCTCCTTTTATTTGTATTGTATCACGGTATCGTGATACTGTCAATAATATTATGGTGAACTGCAAGATAAATATGCTTTAACAGAAAAGTTATATGTTCTAAATAATCTTATACTGCTGTGATGCGAAAGTATCACGGATTTTTTATGTCAAAAGTGAGCAAATTAAAGAAAAAACTTAAAAAATGAAGAAATAATGAGAAAATGTTATATTAATTTCAAAAATCAAGGTGTAAAAAAACAGTTTTGACTTTTTCTGACCTTTGACGGAAGGTCAAAGAAGGTCTATAATAATCACAGAAAGGTCAAAGAAGGTCAAAGTCAAAAAACGAAAGGAGTTGATGATATGAGTATGAGTAACATCATCGCACAGATGATTCTTGAGATGATGCAGGAGGCAGGCGAGACGGAAATACAGCGAAACGAGCTTGCACAGACTCTCGGTTGTGTTCCGAGCCAGATTAACTATGTCATATCGTCGCGCTTCACTCCCGAGCAAGGGTATATCGTAGAAAGCAGACGAGGTGGCGGTGGTTATATCCGCATCGCAAGAATAAAATATGATAAAGGTACGATGCTTATGCACATTGTCAATACTGTAGGAAACAGTATCGACGAAGCAACCTGCAGAGCGCATATCTATAATCTTAATTATCAGAATATAATTTCAGCAGATGCTTCAAGGCTGATTCTGTCTGCCGTCAGCGATAAATGCTACCGTGAGCTTGAGCCTCAGGTGCGTGACAGAGTGCGTGCAGCGATATTTAAACAAATGCTATTAAACGCGAAAGGATGATTATATATGTTGTGTCAGAACTGTGGAAAGAACGAAGCTACAACTCACATCAAGCGTGTTGTGAATGGTGAAACGGCTGAAAAACACCTCTGCGTTTCCTGCGCAGAGCATCTCGGATACGGTGATATGTTTTCAGGCTTCGGATTTAATTTAGACGGATTTTTCGGAGGACTTCTCGGAGAGAATCTTCCTATGCTCGGTGCGGAAAGAGAAGAAAAATGCCCCAAGTGCGGATATACTTTCTCTGATATTGCAAAGAGTGGTAAGCTTGGCTGTGCTGATTGCTACAGAAAGTTTTACGATAAGCTTCTGCCGTCGCTTCAGCGTATTCACGGCAAGATAAAGCATACGGGCAAGCAGGCTATGATTCCTGTTCAGGTCAGCACGGAGCCGAAGATCAATCCCGTTGCAAAGCTTAAAGAGGATTTGCAGAAAGCAATTGAAGAGCAGAATTTTGAACAGGCAGCTGTTCTTCGTGACAGAATAAAAGAAATGGAGGCGGGCAAGAATGAATAAGTGGTATATTGAAAACGGTGAGCAGGGCGATATCGTCATCAGTACCCGTGTGCGTCTTGCGAGAAACCTTGAAGATTACCCGTTTCCCTGCAGACTTACCGTCAAGGGTAAGGAAACTGTCTGTGAAGAGATTAAAAATGCGATCCTTTCTGATGATTCATGGGGATTCGGCTACACTTATATGAAGGATTTCACAAGAGCTCAGTCTGTTTCTCTTGCGGAGAGGCATCTCATCAGCCCTGAATTTGCATCAGACAGAGCAGGCCGTGCGTTGCTTCTCACAGATGACGAAGCAGTCAGCATAATGCTCTGCGAGGAGGATCATATCCGTCTTCAGGTTATGATGGCAGGACTTGCGCTTAAAGAGGCGTACAGCGTTGCTGATAAAATCGACAATATCATATCTTCAAAGCTCAATTATGCTTATGACGACAGAATCGGATATCTTACACAGTGCCCGACAAATCTCGGCACGGCTATGAGAGCTTCTGTAATGCTTCACCTTCCTGCGCTTACAAGATGTGGTCAGATCGGAAAACTTGCATCGACAGTTTCAAAGCTCGGTCTTGTTATCCGTGGTGCATACGGTGAAGGCAGCAGCCCGAAGGGGGATATCTATCAGCTCAGCAATCAGATAACTCTCGGTATTTCGGAGGAAGCTGCACTCAATAATCTTCAGTCAATCACTCTTCAGCTCGTTGCTCAGGAAAGAGCAGCTGCAGAAAAGCTTATCGAAAATCCCATTGAGGAGGATAGAATCTTCCGTGCATGGGGCATACTCAAAAATGCAAGGGTACTCAGCGGTGACGAATTTATGGAGCTTTCGTCGCTTATAAGAATGGGTATCTCTAATAAGTCAATCGACTTTGATATCGCAAAGCTCAACGAGCTTACAACGAGAGTTCAGCCTGCAACGATAAACGCTGCAGAAGGTAAGGAACTTAACTCACAGCAGAGGGATATCCTTCGTGCAAAGTGGGTAAGAGAGGCTCTTGGATAATAACTTTAAGCTCCGTGTAAACGGAGCTTTTTTTAATGAATTATACTGTTTCTTTAAGGGAGGAGATAATATGTATAAATTTACAGGCTTTACGCAGAAAGCCAATACAGCTCTTAACTCTGCAATAGAGTTTGCAGAAAATCTGGGCCATACCTACATCGGTAGTGAGCATCTTTTGCTCGGCCTTGTTGCGAGTGAGGGTGGTGTTGCGCACACTGCTCTGACTTCAAGGGGCATAACTTTTGTGAAAATCGAAAAAGTGATCCGTACGGAAATCGGAATCGGAACACCGACGGTTCTTTCACCGAATGATTTCACACCAAGAAGCAAAAATATAATCGAAATTTCTGTCTCTCAGGCTCGCACTTCGGGGCAGAACTATGTCGGAACAGAACACATTCTTCTGGCAATCATCAAGGATTCAAGCTGCTATGCGATGAATATTCTGCAGGAGCTTGGAATTTCCTCAGGTGATATTTCATCCGATCTGAGCAGCTTTTTGTCAGGGTCTCAGTCTTCTTCACCCAAGGGCGAAAGAAAAACTAAATCGGACGCTAAAACACCTACTCTTGAGCAGTTTGGCAGAGATCTTACTGATATTGCCAAGCAGGGCAAGATTGATCCCGTTATAGGCAGACAGAAGGAAATAGACCGTGTTATTCAGATTCTCAGCCGACGAACAAAAAATAATCCGTGTCTTATCGGTGAACCCGGTGTCGGAAAGACGGCAATTGCAGAGGGTCTTGCACTCAAAATTTCATCCGGTGAGGTCCCGGAGCTTCTTAAGGATAAAAGAATAATTGCCCTTGATCTTACGGGTATGGTTGCAGGTACAAAATACCGTGGTGATTTTGAAGAGAGAATCAAAGCGGCAATTGAGGAAGTTTCGAATTCAGGCGATGTGATTCTTTTCATTGACGAGGTGCATAATCTAATCGGTGCAGGATCAGCAGAGGGTGCCGTTGACGCTGCAAATATCCTTAAACCTGCTCTTGCAAGGGGCGAAATGCAGGTTATCGGTGCAACGACACTTGAGGAATACAGAAAAAATATTGAAAAAGATTCAGCTCTTGAAAGACGCTTTCAGCCCGTTGTTGTCGGTGAGCCGAGCAGCGAAGAGGCTGTAGAAATCCTCAAAGGTCTGCGCGATAAATACGAGGCTCATCATAAAGTTAAAATCACAGATGAAGCTATTGAAGCAGCAGTGAAAATGTCTGTCAGATATATCGGAGACCGTTTCCTGCCCGACAAGGCGATTGACCTTATTGATGAGGCAGCGTCAAAAGTAAGACTTCGTGCATATACACCACCTGAGAATATAAAAGAACTTGAAGATAAAATCAGGCACATTTCTGAGGAAAAGCAGGCGGCTGTCAACAGTCAGGATTTTGAAAAAGCTGCATCCTTGCGTGATGAGGAAAAAGAAATGCAGACTCAGCTCGCTTCGCTTCAGGCAGAATGGCAGAAGAAAACAACGGAAACAAACGGTGAGGTTACTCCGGACGAAATCGCAACCATTGTTTCGGAATGGACACATATACCCGTCGTTCAGCTGACGCAGGAAGAAAGTGAGCGTCTTCTTCATATGGAGGAGGAGCTTCACCAAAGAATCGTAGGTCAGGATACAGCTGTTTCGGCTGTGTCGAGAGCAATCAGACGAGGCCGGGTGGGCCTTAAAGATCCGAAAAGACCGACGGGCTCGTTTATCTTCCTTGGTCCGACGGGTGTCGGCAAAACGGAACTCTGCAAAACTCTTGCACAGTCGCTTTTTGGCGATGAGAATGCGATGATCCGTCTTGATATGTCCGAATATATGGAGAAGCATAATGCTTCAAGGCTTGTCGGCTCTCCTCCGGGTTATGTCGGTTATGATGAGGGTGGTCAGCTTACGGAAAAGATCCGACGCAAGCCGTATAGCGTGGTGCTTTTTGATGAAATTGAAAAAGCACATCCGGATGTTTTCAATATGCTTCTGCAGATTCTTGACGACGGAATCCTGACAGACTCTCAGGGAAGAAAGGTCGATTTTAAAAACAGTATCGTCATAATGACATCGAATATCGGTGCAAAGCTTATCAGCAATTCAGGTGCAAAGGCACTCGGCTTCAGCGGTAACGAAAACGGTGGAGTGATGAGCCAGGACGCTATCAGAGAAGCTGCAACGGGTGAACTGAAAAAGTGCTTCCGTCCCGAGTTTCTTAACCGTGTTGACGATATAATTGTTTTTGAACAGCTTTCTAAGGATAATATCAAAGAAATTGCAGGCAGACTTCTTTCCGTTCTTTCAAAAAGAGTGGGTGAAATGGGCATTGAGCTCGTTTTTGATGACTCTGCAGTTGAGAAAATTGCTGATGAAGGATTTGATCCTGTTTACGGTGCAAGACCTCTTAAACGGGCGATTCAGTCAAAGATCGAGGATAAGCTCAAGTCGGAGGCCAAGCGGTCTTAGGAAGACAAGTTAAGGTGACAACTCCTTGGCTCA
>JAZORX010000348.1:0-16416 GCA_045656845.1 Acutalibacteraceae bacterium
CACTCTTCTTTCATGAAGGAGTTGCGTAACTGTGTGCCCGTCCGTCCTCCGATTATGAGAACGAACGCTATCCAGAAAAACCCGAACTTCAGAGCCTGTCTTAAGCTCTGGCAGTTCATCCAGTCGTATAACGACCTCGGTTATGAGATTACCGTCAAGGAATCCAACGATATGGTCAGCGACGAATACAGAAATCAGCTTAATCAGATGATGGCACTTAACTATATGATGCTTAAGGCTAACACAAAATCTGAGGATGCTGTCGGCAAACAGAAGCGCCGTAAGCTGAAGCCGAAACTTCTTAAAAGACTTGCTGAAGAGCTTGTTCTTGATTACGATATGGAAGACGTTGAAATTCAGCGTGTTTTCGTTGATGAAATCAAGCGAGTCAGCAAAAAGAAGATGGAAGGCGAAAAGAAAATTCAGGAAGCTATCCAGCGCGCACTTGATTCCGAAAATGCACGTAAAAAGGCAATTGAGGAAAAAATCAAGGCAAAAATTGCTCACGAAAAAGAGATGGAGCGTCGCCGCATAGCCCGCGAAAAAGAGAGAGAACGTCTTGCAGCTCAGAAAGAAAAAGAGCGTCTTGCAAGAGAAAAAGCAAAAGAAAAAGCAAGAAAAGAGAAAGAACTCGCACTTGCAAAGGAACGTGCAAGAAAAGAAAGAGAGAAAGCCCGTCTTGCACGCGAGAAAGAGAAAGAGCGTATCCGCCTCGAAAAAGAGAAGGAGAAGGCACGAATTCTCAAAGAGAAAGAAAGAGCTGCAAAGCTTCAGGCTCAGGAAGAGGCCCGTCTCGCAAGAGAGAAGCAGCGTGAAGAAGAGCGCAAGGCAAGAGAAGAAGCAAAGCGTCTTGCTCTTATCGAAAAAGAAAAGGCTGCAAAGGCTAAGGCTAAAGAGAAGGAAAGAGCAGCAAAGGCTCTTGCTCTTGAAAAGGCTAAAGCTAAAGAAAGAGCTGCAAAGCTTCGCGAGAAAGAGCGCATAGCTAAGGAAAAGGCAGCTCAGGCAGAGAAAGATAAGCTTGCCCGTGAAAAGGCAAAGGAAAAGGAAAAAGCAGCAAAGGCACTTGCAGCTGAAAAAGCTAAGGCAAAGGCTGATGCTGAAAAGGCGAAGGAAAAAGAACGCCTCGCAAAGGCTAAGGCTATCGAGGAAGAAAAAGAAAGAATCGCCAAAGAAAAAGCTAAAGAAAAAGCTGCAAAAGAAAAGGCAGAATTAGCTGAAAAAGAACGCCTTGCTAAAGAAAAGGCAAAGGAAAAAGAGAGAATAGCCCGTGAAAAGGCAGCCGAGAAAGCTAAGGCTGACGCAGAAAAGGCTAAGCTCAAAGAAAAAGAGCGCATCGCTAAGATGAGAGCTGCTCAGGCAGAAAAAGACCGTATCGCTAAAGAAAAAGCGAAGGAAAAGGAACGCCTTGCACGCGAAAAAATCAAAGAGCAGGAGCGCATTGCCAAAGAAAAAGCAAGAGAAAAAGAAAGAATAGCCCGTGAAAAGGCTAAAGCCAAGGCTAAGGAGCAGGAAAGACTTGCCCGTGAAAAAGCTAAGGCAAAGGAACAGGCACTCAAAGAGAAAAAAGCTCAGAAGAATGCCGAATAATTATTAAAACTCACCGTTAATTCGGTTTCGGAGGAAAAGAAAGTATGTCAAGAAGGAGATTTGAACAGGTTGCGGTTGTGCTCCTGAGCATAGTTATGCTTATGACATCAACCGGAATAGTGTCATCATTGGCGGCTAACGTCAATGAGTCTTCGTCTGCGCCTTCAACCTCCTCCACCCAGACCGAAACCACCACAATCAAGCAGGAGGGCGGCTCAATTTCCTCTCCGTCAATCGAGCAGGAAGGCGGTTCAATCGTCGTAATCGACGAGGGCGAGGGCACTCCCGAATCACCGTATGTTATCTCAACAGTTGAGCAGTTCCTTTCAATCGGTGGCAAGGTAAACAATACATCAAATGCAAACAAATATTTCGTTCTTGCAAACGACATTGACCTTTCAACAGTCAGCGGAAATGATTTTGCAAAGAACGGCGGATCTCTCGTCGGTATTGATAAGACTCTTGCTTCAACGAGCGCAAATGTATTTATCGTTCTTGACGGTAAGGGCTACGCTCTCAAGGGTCTCGATGTTGAAATTGCAAAGGGTAACTCTGCATCAATCTTCGGCATCCTCAGCGAGAAGTCCGTTATAAAGAATCTTGAAATTGAAAAGCCGAAGTTCAGGTCAGTTTCAGCCGAAATGGCAGATATCGCAATCATTGCTACGGAAAATAAGGGTACTATCTCTTCTGTGACAGTTTCTTACCCCGTACTTTCTGCAGACAAGGCTCAGAATGCTGCATTCATCGCTGCTGAAAACTATGGATCAATCTCAGATGTAACGGTTAAGTCTTCTCATACAAATATCGGCGCTGCTTCGCTTGAAAATCATACGATTTCTGCAACAGGTAATGTCGGTGCAGTAGCAGGTCTTAACCACGGCACAGTTTCAAACGCATCTGCAATCAATATCGGTATGTTCTTTCCCGAGGGTAGCTCTGCAGCCGTTTACGGTGGAATCGCAGGTGCAAACTCAGGCTCTGTTCTCAACAGCGTTTCAACAGGTAATGTTGTCGGCGGTAAAGCCGGTGACAGTATCGGTGGCGTAGTCGGTAAGGCTGTCAAGGGTGCTTCGGGTGCAGATGTTTCATCAACACTTGTTAATAACTATTCACTTGTTGCTATGGCAGGCTCAGCATCAGGTTGCGGCATCATCGGCTCGGCAGGTAAGGCTGAAATGGTGAAGGATTGCTTCTGGTCAGGCGAAGTAAGCAGCAAGGATACAATGCTTGGCGATTTCGGTTGCGGTGTGAACGAAATTTCAACACGCAGCTTCATCCTCATTCCGCAGGGCCAAAAGGCTACTCTTTCGGCAGATGATGTCAAGGCTTCAGCATGGGGCAAGGCTTCATTTGAGCTTGACGGTGAATTCACAGTCAAGGGCGAGGGCGTAACAGCTACTGCAAAGGAAGGCTCAGTTGAAATTACTGCAAACGCAGAGGGTAAGGCAGCTTATGCAACATACTATGCTAAGATCATGCTTCCCGCAAATGTCGGCTCATCGTCAGTAAATACTATCAAGCAGTATTTCCGTGTTGACCTTCTTACTGTTGCTAAGGATGCAAAGGGCGACGGCTCAGCAGCATCTCCGTTTGTTGTAAAGACAGCAAAGGATTTCAACCTTCTCAGATATGCACCTGAAATGAATATCGTTCTCGCAAACGACATTTCGGTTAACTCATATGTTTCTGCAATCAAGGGTACGGTAGACGGTAACGGCTTCACGATCAACACAGCTAAGCCTCTCGCAAAGGCTGTTTACGGCAAGGTGAAAAACCTCAATGTTGTTGTGACTGCAGATATCAGCACAGCTGTATTCGGCAAAGCTGTCGGTGCGCAGCTCAGCGATGTCCGTGTTGCAATGGCAGACGGCGTTGCTCTTAAGGCAGCTGTAAGCAACTCAGGTATCCTCTTTAACAGAATCGGTACAGGCTCAGCTCTTGCAGGTGTTCAGGTTAAGGGTAGTATCGTTATCGCTGAAGATAAGCTTTCTGCAATCGGTGCATTCGCAGGTCTTGTTGACGGTGATAAGGTCGCAATTTCAGACAGTGGTGCCGTTGCAGACATCAAGGCAGATGAAAAGGTAACAAGTGCAGACGCAGCAATTTTCATCGGCTCAGTTTCAGGCAATGAGGTTTCAATCGCAGACGGTTATGTCGGTGGTGCAAACCTTGCAGACGATTATGCATTCATCGCTTCAGTTTCAGGCAAGAAACTCAGCGTTACAAATATTTACACAAGCCTTTCATCAGCTGAGGGCGCAGCTTCAAAGCTCGCTTCATTCAGTGGTATGGATGAAAAGCAGTTTAAAGAATGGTCATTCGATGGCGGCAACGTCGGCTTCTTCACAGGTAACGGTGGCGAATTCCCGGCAGAGCTTCCGAAGATTGACGGCATCGGCAGCGATTATATCGTTGTCTGCGATGCAGCAAAGCTCATCGGTACGGTAGCTGTTGCTGACGGAAAGCTCACTCTTAAGGTTCAGCGTGCTGAGGGTGTTGTGACCGTCAAGTCAATCCCCGTAACCGTAGTAAATGTTAAGACAGGTCTTTCTGCAACCATCAATATCTCAAACGGTCTTGAAAAGGATGCAGAGGGCAGATATATGATCTTCTCAGCTTACGATCTTGCTTATGTAAGCGAGAATATTGCCGAGCTCAACTCTGCTTCGTTCATTATGCAGGCAGATGCTGATATGGCAGATCTTGATTTCTTCTCACCGATCGGCTCAGCTGAAGTCAGCTTCAAGGGCACATTCGACGGTAACGGAAAGACTGTTAAAAACCTTGCCGTAAGCGGAAATGCAAAGGTCGGTCTCTTCTCAGTTCTCGACGGTGCAACAGTCAAGAATGTGAAGTTTGAAAATGCTGAGATTTCTGCAGAGGTTGGCTATGCAGGTGTGCTTGCAGGTCAGGTAACAGGTAATGTAAACCTCAGCAATATCACGGTTGAGTCAGCAAAGATTACGGCATCTGATCTTTATGTGGGCGCTGTCGTCGGCTCAATTGACGGTGAAGGCACAGCTTCAGTTAAGAATGTAACTGTCAAGAATTCTTCAGTTAAGTCTGAATCAAGCTATGTGGGTGCTGTTGCAGGTCGCATCAATGCAAACGCAAAGCTTGACGGTATCAGCGTTGAAGCATTCAGCGCAGAAGGTGCTAACTATATTGCAGGCGTTGCAGGTATTGCCCAGGGCGAGATTTCAATGAGCAATATCCTTGTAAACAAAGCAAAGCTCAATGGTGTTTCCGAGATTTCGGGTGTAACGGCAGGCAATGCTTCTGTAAAGAATGTAACGGTTAAGAATTCAGAGATTTCAACTGTTGCAATTTCCTCTGCTTATACAGCAGGTGGCGTTTCAGCAGTATTCTCAGGTGCGATAGAAAACGCAACTGTTGAAAACACAAAGATTTCTGCAGGTGTGGCAGCAGGTATCGTCGGCAAGACATCGGCTGACGGTAAGCTTACAATCACGGGCGCAGATGTTATCGGCTGTGAGATTTCTTCAGCTGAGGCAAATACCGTTGCTGCAGGTATACTTGGTGTTCACAATGTCAAGGGCAGTGTTGCAATCAGCAGTGCAGCTGTCGATGCAGGTACAGTAATCAACGGTGCTGCAGTTTCAGCAGGTCTCGTTGGTGACTGCTCAGGCGCTGAGAGCATTCTCAGCCTTGCAGATTCAAAATCACTTGCAACGGTTAACGGCTCAATGACTGCAAATGCTGTGGCTTCGGCAGGCGGCGTCGGCAGAATAGGCGTTTCAGCAATAAACAATGTAACGCTCGAAAGAGTGAATGTAGGCGGAGTTGTTACGGGTAAGGGCGCAGTCGGCGGACTTATCGGTATCATCAGAAAGGGTGCAGCATTCTCATCTGCAACTCCTCTTGTTTCAGATTGTATCGTTTTCGCTCAGCTTGATAATGAGAATGCAGACTCTGCAGCTCTCATCTTCGGTGCAGTTGAAGGTGATGTGATCTCCTCTGCAAATATCGCTTCTGCTGTCAAGGGTGTTGTGCTTACAACATTCGGTGGTATGAAGGTTTACCCGTCAGCTCAGCTCAGCGGCGGATATACAGATATGAACGCAGGTGTTAAGCCCGGTGTGAAGGTTATCACTTCTACTGAGGAAGTCACAATTGATATGACAGCTCTTCCGAAGGTTAACGGATTTGCATTCGATGCAGAAACTGGTTGGGTATCAGAGTCAGAAGAGAGAGTAAGCATCATCTCTTCAGCTGAAAATTCACTTGTTGTCAAGGCAAATCGAAGAGCAGATATTGCAGTTGTTGCTTATTATGTACTCGATGCTGACAGTGACATCCGTGTACCTGTCAACTTCAGAGTAATTGCAAATGTATATGAAGAGCTTGAGGGCGAAGGCACAGCGGCTCTTCCGTATCTCATCAGAGATGCTTACGACCTTGAATCAATGGTCAACTATGTTGATAAGGAAGTATACTTTGTTCTCACTGAGGATATTGTCCTTACCGATGCTGATTATGATTTCGGTGGCGCATTCTACAATGTCGGCAACGGTGTTATAACCATCGGCAACGCTGAGGTTGCTTTCAATGGCCATTTCTCAGGTCTCTATAACGGAAAGGTTCATTCTATCACAGGACTCAGAACGAAGGGCAACACATTCGGTGGCCTCTTCGGTGCGACTGACGGAGCTGAAATCAGCGATCTCATCATTAACAATGCAGATATCTCCGGTTCAGCAAACGCAGGTGTGCTTGTCGGTCGTTCAGATAACACAACTATCAGAAATGTGACGGTTAACTCTTCCAGGGTTACGACAACTCAGGCAGGCTCCGTTGCAGGTGGTCTTGTCGGTGTCGGCAGATCAACGATCATTGAAGATGTAGTTCTCAACTCTGTTGAGGTTGCAACTACTCTCGATTCAACAAGCGCAACGCTTGAAACAGCAGGTGGCATCGCAGGTATTTATGACGGTCTCGTCAGAAAAGCTGCTCTTTACGATGTTTCTGTAATTTCAGGCACAGTTGCAGGTGGCGTGATCGGTGCAGTTAAGACTGAGCCGGCAAATGTTATCAATGTTTATGCCGATGTTCAGGTTGAGGCTGAGGTTGCAGGTGGCGTCGCAGGTCGTATCTCTGCTCCGCAGAAGCTTTCTGTCAATGATGTGACAGTCTGCGGCTGCGTTAAGGGTGAAGAAATTTCAGCAGGTGTCGTCGGCCACATCACAACAGAGTCAGCAGACGATGCGTTCAATAAGATCAACCGTACATTTGTTAAGGACACTGTTGTAACAGCAATGGTTGCAGGTGGCGGCGTCAGAGCAATTGTCGTCGGCGAGGTTTCTGAAAACATCGCGGTTGATAAAGAAAATAAAGATAACGATGTCTTCTCAGGTGTGTTCTATTCGTCATACGGTAACGACCTCGGCGCTTTCGGTGCAGAGAAGTTCAATGCTTACCGTAACAGCGAATATGCAATAACTGATCTCAATTCGCTTTCATATGTATCAGGCTCAAAGACATATGAGACAATCGAGCTCACGACAGAGTTTATGACTCTTACAGATAACAGTATCGTTATCAACAACGCAACAGGCACATACAAGTCCCTTGTTGCAGCAGGAAAGATTTTTGATCTCGTTGATATCACTTCAGATGTTGACGGTCTCGTCGAATACAACACCGTTAAATCGGCTGTAAGGCTTACTGCTCCTGCAAGAGAGGAAGCTAAGCTCGTATTCGTATACACAGGTGGTCTTGAAATCGCAATCGGTATCACATCCGAGTATGCGCTTCAGGGCGAAGGCACAAAGGAAAATCCGTACCTCATCTCTTCTGCAGATGATTTCGGATTTATGCTCGGCAATTCAGGCGAAGGTAAATTCTATGCACTTACTCAGGATATCAGCCTCGCAGGAATTGAAGGTGGTGCAGATTTCGCAGGAAATCTTGACGGTAACGGTTATGTCCTTTACGACTATACGGGAGCAAGCCTCTTCGGCAGAGTAACGGGCAACCTCGCAAACATCGGCTTTGCAGGCTTCAATGTTACCGATGCAAAGTCTGATTCAGTCGGTGCTGTTGCAGGCGTAATTGACGGAGGTTCAGTTGAAAACTGCTTCGTTATCGCTCAGGTAAATGCAAACGGCAAGAATCAGGATGCAGGTATCCTCGCAGGTCGTGCAACCAACGGTGCAGTTATCAGCAACTGCGTAACGAGTGGTAAGGTTGTTTCAAAGAATGGCTTTGCTGCAGGTGGTGTTGTCGGTTCTGCATTCAACGCTCAGATCAGTGGCGTAACTTCAACTGCATATATCCTCGGTGGTAAGACTGCAGGTGGTATCGCAGGTGAAGCTTCTTATACGGTCCTCAGCTCTGCAATCTTTGCAAATATGGTTGAGGCAGACTCAGCAGGTAATATCATCGGCACAGCAGACGAAAATGTCAGCCTTGCAGATTGTTATTATGATTTCAGAACGGCACGAAGCGAAGCCTTCATCGGTGCAGGTTCAGCAGAGGAAAGCTCACTCAGGGCTTCTTCAACTCAGGATCTTGCTGAAATGAAGCTCAACGGTTTTGTTTCTCTCGGTGGCTATCCTGTTCCCGAGTCTCTTGCAAATGGCAGCTCAGCTAAATTTGCAACAGGTGTTCAGTTCGCAACAATGATTATAGAATATCTCAACGGTGCAGAGGCCGGAACTGTTTATGAATACACGGATATCGTCGCACCCGAGAAGATAAATTCAAACGACATTCAGCTCGATAAGACCTCAGGAATGAAGGCAACTCTTCTTCCGACGGCTGATTATGCAGGTGCAAAGAATGAAATTGCACGCTACTCAAATCCGTTGGAGTCAGGTCTTGTCGGTGTAACATGCACTGTCGTTGACGATGAAAAGTCTCCGCTTTCTGATAAGCTCATCGGCGTAATGCTCAAGACTAAGGTTGGCGCAGAAGCAGAATCATTCGATTTCTTCGCATCAATCAAGGAGCAGCCGGTTTCAATAGCAGCAGTAAATCTTGCAGACGGTGTGCTCTATGTCAATATGCACCTTCCGGAAGGCTACGGCTTCAAGGTGATTGCAGTTGATGAAAACGGAAAGACACTCAACACTTCAGATGCAGCTAACGAAGGAATCTTCGTTGATGCAAAGGACGCTAAGAGAATTTCTCTTACTCTTTCAATCACAGAAGAAAAAGACGATTGGGGCGAAAGAGTTCTTTGGAGCGTAATAGGAAAATAAATGAAAGGGGGTTGGTGCAGCAATGACAAAGCGCTCAGGTCTTATTAAAAACATAATAATGGTTGTGGCATCAGCCCTTACTCTTGTTGCTGTTTCATTTGCTTGGTTCACAAGCAATTTCAAGACGAACCTTAACCAATATAATGTTGCCATCGAAGGAAATCCGATTAATGTTGATTTCTATCAGATGGGTGACGACAATAAGTATGCACCTCTGCCGGGCGATATTGAGCTTACTGATTTTGTCCCCGGTGAATATAACCAATATAAGTTTGAAATAACAACGAAAACGGCAGATCCGTTGAAGCTCAGCTTCAGCATTGACGGAATTCCTACGGATATTCCACCGGAGCTGAAGGAACATGTTAAAATCAAGTATTCTGTTTATTATCTCAGAAAGCAGACTTCGGCAAGCGGAAATGTTGCATATGTAAATTCACTTCAGCTTGCTGCAAGCAGAGATTTTGTTTCCCTTTCAGCTCTTCAGGACGGAAAGATATTTACATCTCTTTCTCTTAAAGATAACCAGTCGGCTTCGGGAGATAAGTTTGCAATTTATTACGAAATCGGTCTTTCTGAGGATGCACCTGCTTCAATCAACGGTATTAAGTCGTCTCTCGGTAGCGTCAATGTCAGCGCACAGCGCATCGGTTAAAATATGAAAAAAGCTAAGAAGATTTTCAGCCGTATTATGACGGTACTCTCCGTTCTGATTTTTGTTTTTGGTGTTGTTGTTTTTGTTTCTGTCCTCAATGCTTCGGCAGGTAAGGTTCCGAGTGTTTTCGGCATCAGCGTTCTGCAGGTCAAGACGGGCAGTATGATTCCGGAGTATGAAATCGGCACGGTTGTAGTAGCAAAAAAAGTTGATCCGACTGAGCTTAAGGTCGGCGATGTTATAAGCTTTTATTCGCTGGATCAGGATATCTCGGGCGAGGTCAATACCCACCGTATTGTTAAAATCGAGTATCACGGCGATGATAATCAGCCTGTTTTCACAACTAAAGGTGATAATAATAAAGAAAACGATAAGCAGAAGGTCTGGCCTGCGCAGATAGTCGGCAGGGTTTTTTATAACCTTGGCACTGTAAGCGGCTCGGTCATCGGAATTTTTCAGAATCCGAATGTTATCTTTTTTGTTATAGTTCTTCCGTTGGTTTTCATTACCTTCGGCGAAGCTTTTAACCTTGTCAATATGATAGTTGAGAGCAAATCTCAGAAGAAGGAAGATGAAGATGCCATCCCCGAAGAAAAAAATTAGTGTGCTTATGACGGCATTCGTGCTGTTCATATCATTGTTTTTGATCGGTATTGTCTGGTTTCCATCAATCCTCGGCTATAAAACCTTCACTGTTGAAACAGGAAGTATGGAGCCGACGATAAAAGAAGGCAGTATGATTTATGTTGAGCCTTTTTCAGAGTTTGAGGACTATCAGGTCGGCGACATTGTAACCTTCACCGACACGGAAAAAGAAAAAAGCTTTACTCACAGAATAGTTGCAATCGATGAAAGAGAAGGCTTGTTTACGACTAAGGGCGATGCAAACGAGATTGAAGACCTCGAGCCGATTGCAGCAGACTATGCAATCGGAAAAGTCAGAATGACGATTCCCGTTCTCGGTCATATTGCAATGTTTTTTAAATTAACAGGAGTTAAAATTGCACTCGCTGTCATCTATATTGCGTGGGCTGCAATTGAGATAGAATTATTTTTAGCGGAAAGGAAGAAGAAATATGGTTAAAAGATTAATATTATTTGTGACTTCCTTGGCCGTAGTGGCAGGTCTTATGCTTTCGGGCACATCCTATGCCTGGTTTGCAGCTTCAACAAAGCGTGAGCAGAACATCTCCGTTTCTGCAATCAGCAACGTTTTTTCAGCAGACCTTTCTGACATTGATGCTCAGGGCAAGACGGTTATCGTGCAGGGTGATAACCTTGTTAATCTCGACGGTAATTCAGCCGAGCTTCATATTGAAAACCATTCAACAACCGAGACTCAGATCCGTGTTATGATCGAATATACAAGCTACCGTACAGGCACGGCAAGGCAGGTTATCTATACTGCAAGCGAAGATGACGATATTATCGTTGAGTTTGCTGACGATGCGTGGGCTAAGAATATTAACGCAGGCAGCAGATGCTATTTCTACTATGTAGGCGCAGGCAACGGCTCAAAGGAGCTGACGGATATCGACTCTGCCGCAACGATTTCTTCTCTTATCGGAAAGATTCCCGTTGTGACAAAGATTGCTTATAAGGACGATATCTCAGACGCATACTCGGGTCAGGAAATCAATATCAAGGTTACATTCGAATCCAAGCAGGCTGAAAATGTTACCTGGTCTTCGATCAATACTTACGATTTTTCTGCCATTTCCGAATAAGGAGCGCTGAAAAGTGAAAATCCGTATAAGAAATGTGTTGTTCAATTTCCTCGCAATCGTAACCGTGATAGCTGTCGCATTTATCGGTGTGAATCTCATCGCAGGTGCAAAGGGCTATGCAGTTACGAGCAACAGTATGGCCGGGACGCTTGAAAGAGGCGATGTGGTTTTCGTCAGGCAGATAAGCTTTGATGAGCTTGAGCCGGGCGATGTTGTAACGGTCAGATCGACGGGCGATAAATTCCATTTCACTCACCGTGTGGTAGAAATTGATAAAGAAAAAAGAACGATAACAACCCGTGGCGATGCTAACAATTCAGACGATCCGATGCCGACCCAGGCTGAAAGAATCGTCGGAAAAATGTGGTATAAGGTTCCGCTTTTAGGATACCTTTCAATCTTCTTCCTTAATTTTTCCAAGGCGGCAGGGCTGATAGCTCTTGCGATTGTTGCAGTTTCGCTCGTTGTAATAAATACAGTTATTATAAAAGTAAAATCAAAAAAAAAGAGAGGTGACAGCGATGAGTAAATTCAGAAGAATATCCACAGTTGTAATGGCACTTGTGCTCGTTATGTGTGTCGGATATTTCTCCCTGATGTCAACTACGTCTGCGTGGTTTTATGACAGCGGCGTGATTGACAGCGGAGATGCTTTCATCTTCGGTGACTTGTCGGTGGATACCTCGTTCAGATCAAAGGCAAATATCGTTTTCGACGGTGCAACCAGATTTGCAGATAAGGACGAAGTCCTCTTTGATAAGGTTGTTCATATCGAAGAAATTGCCGTTTATAATTCAGGTACGATTCCTGCAAGAATTTATGCAGATGCTTCCGTTTCAGGCGAAGGCGAAAACTTCCGTTGGTTCTTCTTCTCAGATATAACGATGGTGGATGGCAGCGTGAAGAAAACTCTTGAGGCTTCTCTTCCCGAGATGACGGACGATGCACTCGATGCATACAATCTCGGTGCAGACGGTAACGGTGGGCATTATATCCTCCTCAATCCGGGCGAGATAACAACGGTTAAAATCGCATCGTGGATTGAATATGATGAAAAAGATTCTCCCGATTCATACGATGTTGAGTTCACTCTGATTTCAACTCAGGATGTTAACGGTGCATTAGAAAGATAAAGCGAGGTGACAGGGATGTTGCATAAACTTAATAAAAGAACAGTTGTAATAATCGTTGCAATCGTTGCAGTTATTGCAGTTGTCGGCTCTTCATTTGCCTGGTTTGCAACGCAGACATCCTTGTTTCAGAGCTTCAGCGTCGGTTCATTTGAAGTGAGCGCAGATGTTTACTTTATGGACGATGGCAAGAAGGTCAGCGCAGATGGCTATAAGGATGAGAACGGACTTTATAATCTCAGCCTTAATAAAGAAGATGCAAACTATATCGGCAACCTCAGAGCTTCGGTTATTCACAGCGGCTCAAAAGCTTGTGTCCGTGTAACGATGAACCATCAGTGGACTCTTGCTGACGGAACAATCGCTCAGAATAAGGTGGCCGTACCCTATAAATTTGAGAAGAATTGGTACGACAACAGAAATGTTGACTACTCTGTTTATTATATGGGCAGCGATTCATCAGGCGAAGCAGCGTTTGAAAATGCCTCTTTCATAACGGGCTTTGATGCAGCAGCCTTCGATGCTTCTTCAATCGCAGAGGGAACAACCCTCAAGGTGCTCATTCAGGTTGATGCAGTTCAGATTAACCGTTATCCGCAGGTCTGGGGCATCGAAAAATTTCCATGGGAATAACGGAAGTTGATTTTTATGGCTAATAAGAAAAAGAAGCCTGCGGCAGGTAACTCTGTCGCAGGCGCAACTAATTCAGGAAAGAAAATTTCCTCAAAAAATCAAAAACAGATCGATAAGCAAAAGTCAGAGGCCGCAAAGCAGGCGCAGAAGGTGCAGGACGAAAGGCTGAAGGCTGAGCGTGAGCGCGTAAAAAAGAGCGAAGACATCCGTAAACGCCGTGAAAAGCAGAAGGTAAAGGATGAGAAGGCTCAGAAAAAACAGCTCGGCAAAGAAAAACGCACGACCGATCGGAAAAAGAAAGTCGCTTTCTTAAAAAAGGTCTGGGATAAAATCAGCTATTATACGAGCAAAGAGTTTCTCGGATCGTTCAATTATATCAGAATTTTTCTTTTCGTTGTGCTTCCCGTTGTGCTTCTCGGCTTTGGAATATCTGCTCTTCTTCAGGCAACATTTTTCAATGTCCCTGCAGAAATCAGGAATTTTGAATTCAATGGCAGGCTCGAAACCTCAATGATCGCCAAAGACTCTGCCTTCAATTCTCAGCAGCAGCAGGTTTTCATCGACAGTCTTGATGTTCACGGAAGCAGGAAGTTTGATTTCTATATCAATTCTTCAATTCCTGTCGGTGACAACGGTGAGATTACGGAGCTTTGCTTCGGCAATCCCAACGAGGAGGATTATGTCCTCGTCGCAACGGTTTTTGATAAAGAGGGCGAGGTGCTTTATCGTTCCCTCGGCCTTGAAAAAGGTAAAGAAATCAACGAAGTCAAGCTCTTTAAAGAGGTTGCATACGGTACGCATAAGGTAAAGGTTGCCGTTAATGCTTACGACAGGCAGACGAACGAGAAAATCGGAACAAAATATGCCCGTGTAAATCTGAGCGTTGGTGTGGATGAAGATGTCAGTTAAAAAGAAACAAACGGATAAAAGTAAAAAAACAAAAACGATAATCATCGTTGCAGTTTCGTTGGTTGCGATCATCCTCTCGGCGCTCGCTCTTACGCAGTCTATGCCTGAGATAAGGCTTGCTCTGGCCGAGGGTGGCGAGGTCTGTGACGGAGTGATACCGGATATCGATGAAAGTCTGCATATAAAGGAAGTCCCCGAAGGTGAAATACGCTACCTTATAAACAAAAAAATCCTTTTTGAAAGTCCGTATTCGCTCGGCGATGTTATGATTGAAAACCCCGAGAGCTGTGGGTACGATCTTCAGTTTATCATTTATAATGCTCAGGGTGAGATGCTCTACACTTCTCCGATGATAAAGCCGGGTCAGTACCTTGCAAAGGATAAGCTTTCGTCAGTCGTCAAAGAGGGCGAATATAAATGCTCTTATACAGCTCAGGCATATAAGGGCGGTGCATATCAGGGCGAAGTGACGGGCGTTGTTTCCGTTTCTGTCAAATAAAAAAGGAACTCGGATTTCTCCGGGTTCCTTAATTTTTTGTTATTGATTAGTCAGCGATGATTTCACCCATCATACCGGGCTTTGCGAATGCTGCGTTTGATTCGTCTGTATCAATGTGCATTGCAAGTGCATAGTTCGGGTTAACTCTTACGATAACATCGCAGAAAATGAGTGAACGACCGTCTGATTCGATCTTAACATTAACAACCTGCTTGTCCTCAAGACCGTATTTCTCAGCATCGTCGGGAGTAGCATGGATGTGACGCTTTGCAACGATTGCGCCTTCGCCAAGCTCAACCTCACCCTTAGGACCAACAAGCTTGCAAGCGCCGCTGCCTGCAACGTCGCCTGACTCACGGCAGGGAGCTACAACGCCGATTGAACGAGCGTCAGAAGCTGAAAGCTCGAGCTGTGTATCCGGGCGTGTGGGGCCAAGGATTGAAACTGCAGGGAAGCTGCCCTTGGGGCCGATAACCTGAACTCTCTCTTCACAAGCGAACTGGCCGGGCTGTGAAAGATCCTTTTTCTTTGTCAATTCGTAACCTGCACCGAAAAGTGTCTCAAGGTCAGCCTTAGAAACGTGAACGTGACGGGCAGATGTTTCAACTAAAACTTCTTTTTTCATTTTGAAAACCTCCGTTAGCATTGTTATTTTTTTAACCTATAAGATTATAAGCCAAACTGTGACAAATTGCAAGAGGTTACGATAAGTTTGTGGTCAGGGATGCGAGTTTTTCGTGTTCAGGAGCAGATAGTGATTTGTATTATTGCGACAAAGCCTGTTGGTTGCTTGACTTGTGTTTTTACTGAAGATATAATAGAAACAATGATTTCTTAATAAGGAGCGATGTTGTATGGCTATCATATGTAGTGTTTGCAACAAAAAGCAAAGTGGTTTGTTTGAGGATTATCCGTTGTCGGGTGAAAGGACGGATATGCGTATATGTGCAACCTGCCACGATAATTTCCAGACGATCGAGGGTAGCACAAATATAGAAGCAATCAGTGGAAGTATCCGATATTTTGAGAGCTTTTTGCGTCAGGGTGCTGAACCCGAGGTCGTTAAAACAATCAACGCAACAATTGACGGTTATTATGAAAAATTGTCAGCAGCTCAGGCTGATGCAGATCAGCCTGTTACTCCTGTGCGAATAAATCCGACGCAGACTGTGAAACCGATGTGGATGCCACCGACACAGCCTGTTCAGCCGGTAGGAACGGCACCGATGCAGCCGGCATTTAATAATAACGAGCAGAAGGTTACGTTAAAAGAAAATATATACGGCAATATCGGCAATAAAGTTAAAACCTATGCAGCGGTGGTTTTTGCTGTTGAAGAGGTACTTATTATTATACTCTCCTTGCTTCTGATTTTCTCAGAAGATGAGTTTCTGCTTGTAGTAGGTATATGCACATTGATCTTCGGAAGTCTTCTTTCGTTTATTTCCTCGTGGCTTCTGTATGCTTTCGGAGAGCTGGTGGATAAAACCGCTCAGAATGAAAGGAACACAAGAGAGATTTTAAACTTTCTGACAGAAAAAAATAAATATTAATCAGAAAGACTTCCTTATATAAAGGGAGTCTTTTCTGTATCTACATATAGACAGAAAAAGAAAAAAGCATATAAAAATCAAGATATAGTATCCCCAAACGGTATAGGGAACAAGATGTTTGAGGAACACGCGGAGGGGTTGAAAAAGGAGAAAAAATAATAAAAAAATATTAAAAAAAGTGTTGACAATGAGGGATGTGTTTGATATAATAGCAAAGCTGTCGCGAGGGCAAGAGCTCTTGAGCAGCGGTTAGCACCTTGAAAATTAAACAACGATGAAACAAAAAACCCTGAAAAGATTTCTAGAGTTTTGCGAAAAGCAAAACGTACTTTTACAGAGATTTCGGTAACGAGATTAAAAAATAGTCAGTGAATGACGAAATGAGCGATTAAGCTCTAAGAATGGTTTAAACGCTGGAAACAGTGTTTAGATATAATTTTTAGAGAGTTTGATCCTGGCTCAGGACGAACGCTGGCGGCGTGCTTAACACATGCAAG
>JAZORX010000349.1:0-3310 GCA_045656845.1 Acutalibacteraceae bacterium
CCTTAAGATCTTCTATTCTTATTTTCAGAGCATCTTTTTCATCCTGTGGCATAGGTATATTTTTCTTTTTATTTTTAAGGGCTTTATTAAGAACCTTTTCTATGTCAGAAATCTCTTCTGTAAGATCCGAAAGCTTTTCTACGCCGATTGCTCTTCCATTTTCGTCTCTGATAATCATATAAATTCACCAACCTAAAAAACAAGCACAGAAGCTAATCTGTGCTTGAGTATTGAAACATTATTTCTTTTCCTGAAGGAACTTAAAGCTGAGAGCTCCGACATCCTTGCTGAGTTTAGCAACTGCATCATCAAGAGCTTCCTTGTTATAAACAATTGACTTTACTTCCTTACCCTCAGAATCGAGGTAAATATAGTTCATATATGCGCCCTTGAAATAGCCAAGCTTTTCACGCATAAGCTTCATTACATCTGCAGGCACACCGATATAAGCAGCAGCCTCAGCCTCTGTCATATATTCATCATTTGTTGCAGCAGCAGATACTGCGGCAGGACTTGCAGTAACATTAGTATCTGCAGCAGCTTCAGCAGGTTTTTTACCGGACACAGCATAAGTAATGCAAAGAGCCGCAACACACGCAACAGCTACAGCAGAAGAAACGATTGTATTGATACTGAGATTGTTTGGATTTCTTTCCATTTCAAAAAACTCCTTTTGTAAATTACTTTTTTATAATAACACACATAGTTCAATATTTCAATCATAAATTTATTTTTATTAATATTACCTTTGTCTTGTTTAAACCTTATCAATATGGTATACTGAACAATATAAAGGGGCGATAACTTTATGAAAGAAAAATATTCAACCGGATACCTTATGTTGGTATCTACTTTAATGATAATTACAATAATGATTCCCGTACTTATTTCTAACAACGGCAACCTTTATCTTGTCGGAGACTATATGTCCCAGCAGATACCGTTCATAAAAGAAAGTAAACGGCTTTTGCTTTCCGGACAACCTTTCTGGAGTTCAAACACATTTCTCGGATCGAACTTTTTAGGTACATATTCATTTTACAACTATGCCAGTCCTTTTTACTGGCCACTTTTCATAATACCTGAAAACTTACTTGGGATAGGACTCAGCATTACATTTGCAATAAAGCACATGATTGCTGCAACATCTGCACATATTTATTTAAAACGCTATATCAAAACTCCGCACCTTACATTCATCGGTGCTTTGATATATGCATTTTCAGGCTTTGTAATGGATTCAACATATTATTTCCATTTCATTGATGTTGTATCAATATTCCCTATCTTGCTGTATCTTGTTGATGAAGTGCTCGAAGGAAGAAAAAAAGTTTCTCTTTCTCTTATGGTACTTCTGAACTGCATGATAAACTATTATTTTGTAGTATCAACCTCAGTTTTCTTTCTGATATATCTGTTCTTTAAAGTTAAATTTTCAGAAAATAATTACAGTTTCAAAGATGCGCTCAGATGTATAATTTTTTACGCCATCGGTGGAATTTCTTCAATGTTTATTCTGCTTCCCTCTGCATTAAGCTTGTTGGAAACCAGCAAAGCTACAGGCAGCTTTGGCACAACTCTTTTAAGAGGTCTCGGTACAATTCCTCAGTTGATCAGGATTCTAAAAGGAATCCTTCTCCCGAACGAAGGCGTTCTCGGCTCAGTGACCGGATTTATGTATTCGTCATTCAACTCTAATGCTGCCTTTCTGCCGTTTCTTGGTGGAATCTTCATCCTGATTGCATTAAAAAGAAAAACTAATAGTTGGTATTTTAAACTTTATAAATTTCTTTTCATTCTGACGATTGTTCCTTTCGGCAACGGTCTTTTCAGTCTTTTCACTAATGTCAGCTACACGCGTTGGTGGTATGCATTCGTCCTTATCGGAATATTCGTCAGCCTTAAAATCATCGAAGAAAAATTTGAAAATACCGAAGTTAAAAAAAGTGGTAAAACAATTCTTATTATCTCCTCTGTTGTTGTAGGCCTTCCTCTCTTGGCCAAAGTGCTCTGTGCATATGTTCTGAAAAATCCCATCATAGCACTTCTCGGGAAATTTTCATCAAAGCTTCCTGAAAACGCTGTTAAAGCAGTTACCGAAGCTGACTTTTTCGCACCACTTACCGCAAAGGATTTTGCTTATATAATTACATTCATACTTATGACCGTGGCGACTTATCTGCCTATATTCTTTTATATCAAAAAAGGATGGATATATCAGGCAAAAAAAGTAGTGCCTGCAGTCATACTTATCTGTACTTTTACATACTGTGCGTATTTCACCAACGAAGCTGTTATATGCAATCCGTCTGTGAACTACCAGGGTGCCGATATTGCCGACTCTCAAAAGACTGAATATACACACAGAACAATTTATAACAATGCATTTGCTAATTACCCGTCTGTAGTCAACGAACCGGGCATTACGACATTTATCAGCTTCAAATCGCACTCGACTGCACAATTCTGCGACCTTGCCGGCTATGAAAATACACTTCATCTCAACTCAAACAAATTTTTCAACACACCAGCAATCCAATCGGTATTAAGTGTCAAGACCATAGTCAACGATGACGGCACAGTGCAGGAAGCTCCATACTACACACCATTCGGCTTTGAATACGAATACTATGTACCGATTGAAAACATTAAATATACAAAGAACATAAAAGAGAACAACAAACGCATTGAAACAATGACCGTTGCCTGCTATCTCGACAGTGAAACAGCAGCAAAGCTTGACGGAATCGTAAAACCTCTTGATAAAAAGGTAGACTGGAAAAAGGATCTTAAAAATACCGGTGTCGATGACTTTCTTATGACCTCATCGGGATTCACGGCAAAATCAAACGGAGATAAAGAAAGACTTATCTTTTTCTCAATACCACACGATAACGGTTGGAAAGCCTACATAAACGGAAACGAAACTGAAATTCACACCATCAACGGTGGACTTATGGGTATAGTCGTTCCTGCCGGTGAAAGCGAGATCGAATTCAGGTTCACTACACCCGGTCTCAAAGCAGGTATAATTATTTCTGCAATAACCCTCACATCCCTTGCCGCCTATGCGGTTGTTGAAAAGGTAAAGAAATCGAAAAAGGAAAATTAAGAAAACGCAGTTGGTCTGATGCCAACTGCGTTTTTTCGTCATTCCCAATCCTTCCAGATTTCAGGTTTGTAGCCTACTGTTGCTTTTTTGCCGTTGCGGACGATCGGAGTTTTGAAAAGCGACTGATTTTCAAGAAGCTTTTCTTCTATTGCTTCTTTGCTTGCAAGATATTTTATAAAACAATCCTCATATGCTTTT
>JAZORX010000350.1:0-14230 GCA_045656845.1 Acutalibacteraceae bacterium
ATGTTGTTTCCGTTGGTGCAACGATCAACCTTATGCTTGCTGCAGTTAAGGCTAAGGGTCTTACGATTATCGAAAATGCTGCGAAGGAACCTCATATTGTTGACCTTGCAAACTTCCTTAATTCAATGGGTGCTGACGTTAGAGGTGCAGGTACGGATGTTATCAAAATCCGCGGCGTTGAGCAGATGCACGGTTGCACATATTCTATCATTCCCGATCAGATTGAAGCAGGTACCTTTATGGTTGCAGCAGCTGCGACCAATGGCGAGGTTCTTATTAAAAATGTTATTCCGAAGCATCTTGAGTCAATCACAGCAAAGCTTCTTCAGTGTGGTGTAACAGTTGAGGAGAACGATGATTCTGTTCTCGTTAAAGGTAACGGTCGTCCCGGCAAGTGTAATGTCAAGACGATGCCTCATCCCGGATTCCCGACTGATATGCAGCCCCAGATGGCAACGATGCTTGCAATAGCCGATGGAACGAGCATTGTTTCTGAAGGCGTATGGGACAGCCGCTTCCAGTATGTTGAGCAGCTCACAAGAATGGGTGCAGTGATATCTGTTAACGGTAAGGCAGCTACGATTGAGGGTGTTGAAACTCTTAACGGTTCTCCTGTTAAGGCAGACGACCTTCGTGCAGGTGCTGCGATGCTTATTGCAGGTCTTGTTGCAAAAGGAACTACTTCTATCGAAAACATTGTTTATATCGATCGTGGATACGATAATGTTGTAGGAAAATTCCAGTCACTCGGTGCAGATATCTGGCGTGTTAACGATGCAGATGCTCCGAAAGCACTTGATGATTCCGAAGTTGTATAAAATTACTGAGGTGTAAAATGGCGCGTTTTTCTTCACTTTTTTCTTCAAGCAGCGGAAACTGTAGCTACATAGGTTCTGCTACGAGCGGAATTCTTATTGATGCGGGAGTAAGCGCCAAACAAATCACATTGAAACTTGATTGCATTGGTGTCAGCCCCGCTGGCATCGGTGCAATTTTTATTACTCATGAGCATTCCGACCATATAAATGGTTTGCGTGTTTTTGCTTCTAAAAATAAAATTCCTGTTTATGCAACGCAGGGTACTGTAGATGCTCTTATAGCATCTGGTACGGCAAACGGCAGCTTTGAAATTAACCCTATCAGCAATGACGGTATTGAGGTTAACGGCCAGCTTATAGTTCCGTTTAAAACTTCTCACGACTCAGCAGAAAGCTGTGGATATCTCGTGAAAACTTCTGATGACCGTAAGATTGCTGTTGCAACAGATACAGGCTTTGTTACTCCTGAAACGAAGGAAGCTGTTATAGGCTGTGACCTGATTCTTGCAGAGTCAAATCACGATGTGGGAATGGTCAGAAACGGGTTTTATCCGTATAATCTGAAGCGCCGTATTCTTTCTGATAAGGGTCATCTTTCTAATATTGATTGCAGTAAATTTGTGACTGAACTTGTTCAGACGGGTACCACACGGCTTGTATTGGGCCATCTGAGCAAAGAAAATAATATGCCTGAACTTGCCTTTCAGACAACCAAATCTGCTCTCGATTGTGCCGGTGCGGTGCAATTTAAGGATTATATATTGAAGGTTGCAGGAAGCAGCGATATTGAAACGGTGGTGTTATAATGCAGACTGTAACGATAATATGCGAGGGAAAGCTTAAGGAGAAATATCTTCGTGACGCTTGTGCTGAGTATTCTAAAAGACTTTCTGCTTACTGCAAGCTGAATGTTGTTGAACTCAATCCGCATAGAATTTCTGAGAATCCGTCTGCGGCAGAAATAGACAGTGTGCTTCAGGCTGAGTCTGTTGAAATTCTTTCGAAAATACCTTCGAATGCAAAGGTATATGCTATGTGTATAGAAGGTAAGCAGATGCCGTCAGAAAAGCTTGCTGAAGAAATTGCAGGCTGTGCTGTCAGAGGATTCAGCAATATCGTTTTCATAATCGGTGGCTCTCATGGCCTGAGTGATGCAGTGAAAAAACGAGCTGACTTCAGACTTTCGATGTCTGAAATGACATTTCCTCATCAGTTGGCAAGGGTAATGCTTCTGGAACAGATTTACAGAGCATATCAGATCTCAAACGGTGGCAAATATCACAAATAATTAACGGCTTGTGCATTGAGCACAAGCCGCATTTTGTTATTGAGCGTAGTTTACTTTGAGCTTATCACCGAACATTTCGGAATAGAATTCATTGATATAACTGTAAGTGAAGGAGCTGCTGTTAACTCCGTGCTGAGAAGCAAGCTCCTCGTTGTAATTCGCAAGAGGTATAATTCTCACATTGCTGAAGCCTGAGTTGTAGTGAGTAACGGTAGGAATTAATGAAACTGCAGAAACCTTGGTTTTTCCTGTTGCAAGGTCTTTTTGGAATGTGATGTCAGCAATACCACCGAGCATATTGTTCTTTTTGTTCTGGCAGGAAATGAAGTTTCCGAGCGACCAGATAACAAGCGCATCTTCGCCGTCACCATTCTGCATAAATTCAATCGGCTGAAGGACGTGAGGGCCTGTGCCGATAATAACATCTGCACCGTATTCAAGAAGCTTTGCAACGATTTCCTGCTGAGACTTATCAGGTGTTGTCATATCCTCGTCCCACCAGTGCATTGAAACGCAGACAACATCTGAAACTGCCTTTGCGTTATCGATCATCTGCTTCATGGTGGCGTAAAGCTCATCCTTTGAATATCTGCTGTCTTCAAGGCAGAGAAGGCCGATGTCCGAATCCTTCGGGATTGAAATACCGTTGAGCCATTCCGTAAAGCCGACAAACGAAATACGGATACCATTGACATCTCTTACCTGAGGCTTCATCATGTCATCTCTTGTTTCATAAAGTCCTGTGAGAAGGATGTTGGGTTTTGATCTGAAAAGCTCAAGGTCGTTGAGAGCACCGGAAACTCCTTTGTCAAGAGTATGGTTTGTTGACTGGTTGAAAACATCAAATCCGACATCAATCATTTCATCAAGAAGCTCTGCAGGGGAGTTGAAAAGGGGATAGCTTGACGGGTCGCTTTCAGGGTCAATGATCGTTTCCTGATTAAGAAAAGCAATATCCGAAAGTGAAATGATATCTCTTACTCCATCATATGCATAAGAAAAATCATAACCTTCGCCGTTGGCACGGCTGTTTGCCTGCTTGTATATACTGCCGTGAATGAGGTTATCTCCTGCACACATCATTCTTGCGGTTCTTGTGCCTGTCTGTGTCTGCTTTTCGGCTACGGTTGCATCAGCCTCAGCGCTGTTTTTAAATAATGAGCCGTTATTCATTCTTGAATTATCAATGACGATTATCATCGAGCTTAATACTATTGTCAGGCAAAGAATGCAGTTGAAAACAACTAAAAAAATCTTGCCCGGAGTCCATTTATGTGTATCCTTCATTTTATCACCATCTTGTTTATTCTAGTTCGTATTATTATATCATACCATAAGCTCATTTGCAAGAATTGAACGGCTTTGTTTATAATGGGGATAGACGAAAAACAAGGGGATTAAAAACAAACATGGTAAAGCTAAGGGGAGAAAGGTCAACTTGAATTTAACTACCATGAAAATCTGCCCTTCAATAAGGTTTTTGCTCTGTTTTATTGTCTGTATAACTTGGTTGTGCGGATTTTCAGCAAGTATAAATTCAGCCAGAAAGTATCTCTGAATTACGATGAACCTGAATATCAGCCCGGTTATTAATAGGATAAATGATCCTGCAGTCATAGATAGAAAAAGATATGTCTCAATTCCACCACTGAAGGCCGTTACAAAAACTACTGAAAAAGTCAGCAGAGAAGGCAGCAGAAAGACAATGCTCCAGAAAAGCTTGAGAAGGAATACCGTTGCACGGAGCCTGAATGCCTTGAAAGAGTTTCTGAAGCTGAACCAATAAATAAATCTCTTGAGACCGTTTTTCTTTCCGGTAAGTCTTCCACTGTACCATGCCTCTTCACCGATTGAAACCGTGCTGTAAAAAACACAGGCAGAAAAACCCGAAGCGAAAATAATAATACAACGCAGAACGGAGTAACCAAGGCTGTATTTTTCTGAAATGTCAGGAATCAACAAATCAGAAACCGTAGTAAACAAATATGGCATAACGCAATAGAAGATGAGTACGGATATGAAAAACAGAGGAATGCACATTGATTTTAAATATTTTTTCTTGTTGAATTTCATAGCATATTTCTGAATTTTTCCGTAAAACATAATATCACCCTGATTAAGTTTTGGCAGAAAATGCATTAATATGCAAAAAACGGTACAGAAATCTGTACCGTTAATCTGAATAATTACTTTTGTGAATTGTAAGCTTCTTCGATTGCTCTTGCAAGCTGATCAGGGCAGGATGTGCTTTTGAAGCCGCAGGTAACGCCTGAAAGCTTTTTGGTGATATCTTCAACCTTCATTCCTTCAACGAGATTAGCAATTCCTTTAAGGTTACCGTTGCATCCACCGTAGAATTTTACATTTGAAACGATATCTCCGTCGATGTCAAATGTTATCTGGCTTGAGCAGGTACCTCTTGTTTTATAAGTAAATGTCATATCTATAACCTCCTGTTTAAACATCTTAGTTGAATTTTGTTTTTTTGTCAAGTCATAATGTAAAGAAGCGCAAGCATAAGCATCTTATCTCCACCGTCGCTTGAAAGAAGGAGAATTAATGCTAATATCAGGGAAAGATCATCGTCTTTTTTTTTACAGTTATTACTTGACGATGAGAACATATTGTTCACTCTCTGTCCGGATCCGGAACTGTAGTTCTTTCTTTCTTCGTTTTTATGAATATGTTTGATGTCTGAAATTCCGGCTTCTTTTTCATTGAAAGTGGAAGCTTTTTTCTGCATCTGCATAGCATATTCTATGGCGTTGCTCTGCATTCTGCTGAAGTCCTGAGGCTGCATCTGATCACCCCTTTTTGGTCAGCTCAGAAATCATAGGCATCAGCTCTAAAAGCTTTAATATCTGCATTGCCTCGTCGGCTTTTTTCTGCCTTTCATAGCTGAGGTTGGGTTTTAAAGCTTCAATAAGTCTGCAGCGTCTGCCTGAGTCTGAGTTCATCATAGACATAATCTTTCCGATTTTTGAAAACATATCCGGGTCAGGCATTGAAGAAAAATCAAAGCCGAAAGGTGATGATTCTTTCTTTTCGGTATGAAAGCTTTTACCGGGATTGTCATTCTCGTTTCCGAAGATAGATTGGGCTGTTTCTTTGAGCGCCTGAATATCATCAGGAGTGAGTGATGCGATTATATCATTTAAGTTTTCCATTGTTGTCAGAGTTGAGCTTGCTCAGTATTTTTTTTGCTGCGTCTGAGTTGAGAATAGCATCAATCTTGCTCTTATCTCTGATGATTGAATCAAGCTCTCTGTTTTCATCAACGCTGAGCCCTGATTTCATTTTTTCGACGGCATTTTGCTTTTTCTGACTGTCTGAGCTGCCGATCAGCTTTAAAATGGATGAAAAATCAAATTGTCTGTCGTTTTTCATTTACAACCACACTCCGATGTTATATAATTTATGTATATTAAAGTATATTATTTTAAAGGGGTTTTATGTTTGCGTATATTGGTTATTTCAGATTCTCACGGCGATTCTTATGCCGTTAAGCAAGCTGTTGATGAGCAACCGTCTGCTAAAATTCTCTTTTATCTCGGCGACGGAGAACGGGATCTTGAACTCATTGAAAACAATCCCAATCTTTTTATTCACAAAGTAAGGGGCAATTGCGACTTTGCAAGTTCACTGCCTGCTTATGTAGTCGATGAGGTTGATGGAATAAGAATCTATGCTACCCACGGCTATGTTGAAAAGGTGAAATACGGCACATCTCTTCTGCGGCAGTATGCAGCAGACAACAAGGCTGCTATTGCATTATATGGTCATACTCATATTCCTGACACAACTTATTCTGACGGTATCTGGCTTGTGAATCCCGGTAGTATCCGCATGGGTGAATACGCTGTTATAGACATAACTCCAAAAGGTATTATGCCGATTCTTCAGAAACTTAAATAAATTAAGTAATAAACCTCCGTCTTTCAGCATATCTTTAAAGTAGCTGAAATTACGGAGGTTATTTTTATGTTTGTATTTTCTGTCAGAGCGAACAAGCCTAAGCTGATTGCTGCGCTTTGCATTCTTTTTCTGGCGCTGATTATTGTTTCGTTTTTCATAAACAAAAATGAAAGTCCCGTGACCAAAGGAAACGAAATAAATGCAAAGGCGTCAGACGAAGAGGAGAGAATTGCATTTCTCTCACAGTTCGGGTGGAAAATTGACGATGACCCGGTAGAGGTTACGGAAGTTATTATCCCGTCAGAGTTCAATGATACATATACAAAGTACAATGAAATACAGAAAAACCAGTCTATGAATCTTGAACCGTATAAGGGTAAACGAGTCAAAAAGTGGGTTTACGAGGTTGAAAACTATCCCGGCTATACCACTGAGGACAGCTGCATCAGAGCGACGTTGCTTGTATATGAAGGAATCGTGATTGGCGGTGATGTTTCCTCACTCGAAAAGGATGGGTTTATGCAGGGTTTTGATTTTCCTGAAAGTTAAGCCTTCTTTTTCGGGTTGATCTGAGCGATGATGATTGCCGCAAAAATAACCGTACATCCTATGTATTCAACCATTGCGAGCTTTTCGTGCGGCGGCATAATAAAGGCAAATAAAACTGCGAATACGGACTCAAGGCAGAAAAGCATGGCTGCAATTGTCGGTTCGGTGTATTTCTGACCGACGATCTGAATAGTAAATCCGACACCACTGCTCAGAACACCTGAATAAAGGATGGGTATTGCTGCGTCCATAATTCTGTCCATTGACGGTTTTTCGAAAATGAACATCAGTATTACGGATATTACGCCTGTTACAAAAAACTGCCCACAGGAGAGAACGATCGAATCAACATTCTTTCCGACCTTATCTATAACCAGAATATGAACGGCATACGCGATAGCGCACCCTATTCCGAGGAGCTCTCCTTTGCCGATTGCAAAGCTTTTGGATGATCCGACGCAAAGAAGGTACATACCGATCACACCCAGCATAACTCCGATCCATACCGTAAAAGGTGTTTTCTTTTTCATAAAAAGTCCCATAACGGGAACAAATATCATATAAAGAGCCGTCAGAAAGCCGATCTTTCCTGTTTCGGTATAGTTGAAAGCGAATTGCTGAAGTGTACTGCCAAGGAAAAGACAGATACCGACGGGAATAATTGCAAGAAGATTTGTTTTTACAATTGTCTTCTTTTCGTCAGAGCTAAGCTTCTGAGGATTTTTGAGTCTTTTGGTAACTATAAAGGGGAGAAGAAAAGCTGATCCTATGAGCATCCTTACTCCGTTAAAAGTAAAGCCTTCAACATGATTCATACCTTCGTTCTGTGCTACGAATGAAAGTCCCCATATCATAGCGGCAAAGACAAGAAGCAGAGGTCCGAGAATTTTGTTTTTAGTGTTCATACACGGTTTCCTTTCAGTTTATATAAACGAACGAAAAATATTATAGTGCCTCAGATAAAAAAAGTCAAATATTGCTGTAAATAATTGATTTATTTCTTTATTAGTGATATAATGATTCGTGCAAAAACCAAGGAGGATAAAATTATGGCTGTTTGTAATGTGATTTCTCACCGTGGCGCTAATAAGGTTTCGCCGCAGAATACTATTGAGGCTTTTAAAAAAGCTATTCAGTTCAGAGCTGACGGTTTTGAAACTGATGTTCATCTTACAGGGGACGGTGTACCCGTAATCTGCCATAATTATACAATAGACAAAACCTCAGACGGTAAGGGTGCTATTGCTAAGAATACTCTTGATTATCTTAAGAGATTTGATTTCGGCTCATACTTCCATCATTCTTACAAGGGTACTGAAATTCCTACCCTTGAAGAGTTTCTTGATGTTTCCGAAAAGGGTAATCTCAAGGTGCTCAATATTGAAATCAAGAGCCCCGTCAATAAGGACTACACAATTGTAAATAAGGTTATCGACGCAGTTAAGGCACATAACCTTTTTGATAAGCTTCTCATTTCAAGCTTTGATCCTGATTTGCTCGTTTATGTCAAGGATGTTGATGAAAACTGCCTGACAGGCTTCCTCTATTCTCCTGATAAGCCGATCACCTATAAAAGAGTTCTCGGTAGAGAAATTGACTTTGCAAAAAGTATCGGTGCAGATGCACTTCATCCTCATCAGATTTTTGTTAAGCCCGAGATTATTGAAGCAGCTCATGAAAACGGAATTATGGTAAATCCCTGGACTGTTAATAAAGAAAAAGATATCATCAAGCTTGTCAGAATGGGTGTTGACGGAGTTATTACCGATGTGCCCAATATCGCAAAGAGATTGATTGAGGCTTTATAATCAAGAAGACTTCCCGTGAAAAGGGAAGTCTTTTTTTATAAAACAATATCAAGAATTTCAGGGAATTTTTCGATTGTATAGTCAGGTGAGTCAGCTTTACCGAATCCGTATGAAGCATAAACAAACGGAACACCTGCAAATTTTGCTGCATCGGCATCTCCCTGAGTGTCACCGACAAAGATTGAATTTTTGAATCCGTTCCTTTGAAGCACAGCCTTGATGTTTTCTCCTTTTGAAAGGCATCTTTCGTCGGGATTCTCAGTGTCACAGAAAAAGTCTTCTAAATTGTAAAAACGAAGGAAAGTTTCGATGTAGCCGTCCTGGCAGTTGCTTACAATATACAGCTTGAAGTTTTTCTTGAGTTCAGTGAGGGTTTCAACGAGTCCGTCAAAAAGCTTTCCACCTTTTTTTGAGATTATTTCGTCGCAAATAACAACGCTGTCCTCAAAAAATCGCATCTGAGTATCAAAATCAAGCTCAGGATAAAGCTTTTTCATAAGATTAATTTTATTAAGCCCCATGACACCTGTCATATCTTCAACTGTAGGCTCAGGCATATTGTACTTTTTAGCGGTTTCAACCCACGCTTCGGTTACTGATTCTATTGAATTCCAAAGCGTTCCGTCGAGGTCAAACCCTATACTGTCGTATTTCATATCAATCCCTCCAGATAAAGGCTATCTTACATCAATCTTTTTTGTTTGTCAAATATACTTTCAAAAATTTATGGAAAGAAAAAGATTTATGTGTTATAATGAAAAAAATAAGAATTCAAGGTGAAAAAGATGCAGGTTAAAATCAGTGATGAAGTTAAAAGTCTTGTCCCGTCATGCGTACTTGGTGTGATAAGATACAAAGCTCTGATTGAAAAAAGCAGTGAAGAGCTTACAGTATATTTTGACGGTATAATGGACGAAATAGGATCTAAATATATCACTAAGGATATAGCGGAAATGCCGCATATCCGTCCTACGAGGGCAGCGTATAAGGCTCTCGGAAAAGATCCCCATTCCTACAGAGGCGCTGCAGAGCAGATGCTTCGCAGAGTTATTCTGAAAAAGGGTCTTTACCATGTCAACAACGCTGTTGATATCAACAACATAATTTCAGTAACTTCAGGTTATTCAATCGGATCATATGATGTCTCTGCCATTGAGGGTGACGCTGTTCTCTGCAGAGCACCTGAAGGAACACATTATAAAGGCATCGGTAAAGATGATTATGAATATAATGTTGAATTCCTTCCTGCTTTCTTTGATGATGCAGGCTGCTTCGGTAATCCGTCGAGCGACAGTCAGCGTACAATGCTCAAAAATGGCGTCAGAGAGGTTGTTTTTGTCTTTTATGCTTTTGACGGTAAAGATGGTCTTGAATACTGGATGAACGAAACTGAGAGGCTTCTTTCTGAATATTGCAAAGACTACGAAACTATAGATAAATTTATTGCAGAATAGGAGAATTGCCATGCTTGAATATTTTGATTTTGACAAAAACAATGAAAGAGTTCTTTGTGAAATGGGTGGTAAAAATGCAGAGATGCTGATGACCATTAAGGTGAAAAAGCTCTTTGCAGGCGAAACTTTTGAGGTATGTGATGAAAAGAACGAAACTGCTTTTCTTATCCTCAAGGGAAATCTCGACATTTCATGGAACGGCAGAACGGAAAATATGATCCGTAAAAATCCGTTTGAAAAAACTCCGTATTGCCTTCATGTCTGCAAGGGTATAAAGGTAACTGTCACGGCTAACGCAGAAAGTGAATTTATCGTTCAGCAGACGGATAATGACAAAGAGTTTACTCCTGTTTTCTATAAGCCCGAGGATTGCCTCTATCAGCATTTTGGTAAAGATCAGTGGGAAGGCACGGGTTCAAGAATTGTTTCAACAATGTTTGATTACGACAACGCACCGTATTCAAACATGGTTATGGGTGAAGTCTTTAATCAACCGGGCAGATGGTCAAGCTATCCGCCTCATCATCATCCTCATCCTGAGGTGTACTATTATCAGTTTGATCCTCAGCAGGGATTTGGTGCATGCTTTAACGGTGATGATGTTTTCAAGAGTGTAGACGGTTCATTCTGTACTATTGAGGACGGAAAAGACCACCAGCAGGTAGTAGCACCGGGCTATACAATGTATTATGTCTGGATGATAAGACATTTTGACGGTGACCCGTGGTATAAAACAACCCGTTACTACGCCAAAGAGCACGAATGGCTCACAAAGGCTGACTAAAAATAAACTCCACACGCCTCTGCAAAGAGATGTGTGGAGTGTTTTTATATACTTTTAAGGAAGTCAAGCCACTTTTCACTGATGGCATCTATTGAATGGGTTCTGATAAGCCCTCTTGCATTTGATGAAAGCTTTTCAGAAAGGTCGGGGTTTTTAATGATTCCGAACATTGCCTGAGCTATCTGCTGAGTGCTGCCGACATCAACGAGGAGTCCGTTCTTTTCGTTTTCAATAAGCTCTTCAGGTCCCATATCACATCGTGTTGAAACGCAGGGGACACCCATAGCCATAGCCTCCATAAGCACATTCGGCATACCTTCAAGATCAGAAGAAAGCACGAAGACATCTGCGCGGTTAACAATTTTTACCGCCTCAGGATCTGTTCCGGGAAGAAAAATCCTTTCTTCAAGAGAATAAGATGCAACCCTTTCCTCCAGCTCTTTCCTGAGATCACCCTCACCGAAGATGATCATTCTGTGTTCTGGTATTTTTTCGGCAATAGATGCAAAAGCGTCTATAAGGATATCAAATCTTTTCTGCTCGTTAAGACGGCCGACTGCGCAGATAAGCTTTTCTCTTTTTTCAGGCACAGTGAGTTTATAAACAGTCTCGTTAAATATTGCATTCGGTATGATTATATCTCTTTTCTTCAGTTTAACCGTGAAGAAAAGAGACGATTTTTTTGTCTGAAAAACATATCCGTCGCAGAACTTGTAGAAAAACTTTCTCAGAAAAGAGTTGATTTTTGTAGCTTTGTATTTATACGGGTTGTTTCTTTCTGTACCGACAGATTTTGTCTTTGTAAACTTTGTTGCAAAAACGGTATACCAAGTCATTGAAAAGCTCATACCAATCAGCACATCAAGCTTTCTTTTTTTTATAAAAGAACGGATTTTAAACATTCTTTTTAATGCGCCGAATATTCTTTTAAGGGAAAGTGAAAGAGCAATTTCGTCGAAACCAAGGCGAAGATGCGTTACTTTATCCTCAAGTGTATAGAAGCTGTCACTGTCTTTGAATGTGATTATTTCTACTTCGTGGCCGTGCTGCGAAAAGTAATTAGCGAGCGATGAGGTAGCTCTTTCTGCTCCTCCGGCACTAAGATTGCTGATCAGAAAACCAATTCTCATAAGTACATTCCTCAGTTTTTAAAGATTCCGGTTTTATTCAGGCTGATGTATAAGGGAAGACCTAAAATATAGCAGACACCTGCCTGGCCAAGGCCGACACTTGCACCTGATGTTAGAAAAGCCAGCCAGCTGAATCCTTCAGGTAAGAAGAATGCAATTTCGGCTCCGATTATCAGTCCGTTGAATAAAACCGGGAAAATAAGCGGTAACAACGGAAGCTTTTTAATAAGCACTTTTCTTGTCATCCGTGTGCAGATTGCAGCGAGTAAAGTTGCAAGTGTACCGCAGATGATGTCGACTATGCCAAGGGGACTGCCGAGATTTGAAATCAGGCATCCGATAGCAAGTCCGGGGATTGCTGCCGGTGTGAGTACGGGTAAAACTGTCAGCGCTTCAGAAATTCTGAATTGGACTGAACCGTAAGAAATAGGGGAGGCTGCGTAAGTTACGGCAACATAAATACCCGCGATGAGTGCGCTCTGCACAAGGTAGAGCGTCTGTCTGTTTTTGTTTTTCATAATAATTCTCCTTAGTTTTGTTTATAGTCAGGATGGTTTCGAACTGACTTTTATTTTAAAAACTTATATGAAATTCATATAAATCTTTAATCAGTTTAACTGCAATGTGCAGGCAGAAAACAATTAATTTTATCATAAAAGTTTTAGTTTTTCAAGCAGATAACAATATTTGACAAAATATTATAAATTTATATTTTTATTTACTTTTTTTTTGTTTTATGTTAGAATACACCCGTAAAGTGAGGTTGCAACTATGCTTAATGGTGAAAAAGTAGTTTTAGCGGATAAGCTTAAAAATTTACGAAAAAGCTTCGGTATGACTCAGGACGATATCGCCGAGCTTCTTGATATGAGCAGAACATCGTTTTCAAAATATGAAAATGGGGCAACGGTGCCACCGCTGAATGTTCTTCGTAAGCTTTCTGCGATTTATAATGTCCCGATCGAGTTTCTTATCCATGATGAACAGCCGGGAGTGCTTGTTTTCAGATCAAGCGACGATAATGAAATTCCGGACATTGACGGTGATTCTTTAAAGTATTTTACTCAGCTTACCCGTGAGGAAAGGATGCTTATTCTTAAACTGCGTCTTATGCAGGCAGATAAGAAGAAAGAAATCATCGATGCAATCGAAAATAATGATGATTGAACTGCCGATAAGGCAGTTCTTTTTTGTATAAAAGAGTCTTTTTTGCTTACCATAATTTAAAAGGAGAATGATTTATGGTAAGAATAGCTTTTTATGATACAAAACCTTACGATACTGAATATTTTAATATACTTAATGAACAGTACGGCTTTGATATAAGATATATCGAAGCAAGGCTGAATGAAGATACTGCAATGCTGTCAGGTGGTTGTGATGCTGTCTGTGCTTTCGTCAGCGATGATATATCCGGGAATGTAATAGATAAGCTCTGCGAGTGTGGAGTCAGTCTGATTGCGATGCGTTGTGCAGGCTACAACAATGTCGATGTAAAATACGCTGAGGGTAAAATACCTGTAGTGCGTGTGCCTGCTTATTCACCGTATGCTGTTGCTGAACATGCAATGGCAATGCTTCTTACCCTCAACAGGCGAACACACAAAGCTTTTCTCAGAACAAGGGATTTCAATTTCAGCCTCACCGGCCTTACGGGCTTTGACCTGCACTCAAAAACTGTAGGAATAATAGGCACGGGAAATATAGGAAGTGTATTCATTGATATCTGCAGAGGCTTCGGAATGAAAATTCTTGCCTACGATATAAAAAAAGTCAACCCGGATGTAGATTATGTTGATATGGATACACTTTTTAAAAAGTCTGATATAATATCGCTTCACTGTCCTTTGAACCGAAGCACATATCATATGATAGATAAAAACAGCATTTCAAAGATGAAAAATAATGTTTTTATCGTAAACACTTCAAGAGGTGCACTTATTAACAGCGAAGATCTGCTCGATGCTCTGCTCGAAGAAAAAATCGGTGGTGCCTGTCTTGATGTATATGAGGAGGAAAGTGAGCTGTTTTATGAGGATAATTCAGAAACTATAATCAAAGACAGTGTTCTGACTCGCCTTATCGGACTTCCGAACGTGATTGTAACATCTCATCAGGGATTTCTGACCAAAGAGGCGCTTTCGAATATTGCATCTACTACACTTGAAAATATCAGTGAGTTCTTTGCAGAAGGTAGTTTGACGAACAAAATCAGTTATAAATCAATAAAAAGTTGAAAAACAAGGGGTAAAGTACCGAATAGGGGACTAAAAAATCGAAAAATAACGAACATTTGTGTTGACAAATAAAATTAATCTGCTATAATAGAACTCGTAAAGAACAAATGTTCACAAAATGTTCGGTTAATATTCGGAGGTAATTATTATGACAACAGCATTTGCAATTAAAGTTATCCTTGCAGTTTTAGCAGTTTTATTTGTATCATACGGTTTGCTCCACGAAGATAAATTCGTTGCTTTTGAG
>JAZORX010000351.1:0-2274 GCA_045656845.1 Acutalibacteraceae bacterium
ATATAAGCAACCGCAACTACGGCGTGTTTGTTAACGAATCGGGACCCGTTTCCTTTGAGGTCTGTTCGGAAGCTGTAACAAAGGTTCAGTTCAGCATACCCGGAGAAAGGCTTGATTTTATCGTTATCGGTGCGCCTGACCACAAGGGCGTTTTGTCTCGTTATACAGCGCTTACGGGCAGACCTGCACTTCCTCCTGCATGGACTTTCGGCTTATGGTTGTCCTCTTCTTTTGCGACTTCTTATGATGAAGAAACCGTCGGCAGATTCGTTGACGGAATGGCTGAAAGGGATATTCCGTTAAGCGTATTCCACTTTGACTGCTACTGGATGAAAGAAAATGAATGGTGCGGTTTTGAATGGGACAAAGATGTGTTTCCCGATGTTGAGGGAATGCTTGCCCGAATGCACAAAAAGGGACTGAAAATCTGCGTCTGGATAAATCCGTATCTCGGTCAGAAAAGTGCAGCTTTTGATGAAGCGGCAGAGAAGGGTTATCTGCTCAAAAAACCCAACGGTGACATATGGCAGTGGGATTTGTGGCAGGCAGGTCTGGGTGTTGTGGATTTCACAAATCCCGATGCGGTTGAATGGTATAAGAACCATCTGCGCAGACTTATGAAGCAGGGTGTTGACTGCTTCAAAACCGATTTCGGAGAGCGCATTCCGACGGATGTTGTCTATTATGACGGCAGTGATCCCGAATGGATGCATAACTATTACGCATATCTCTATAACAAAGTTGTTTTTGAGGTAATTCAGGAGGTCAGGGGCGAAAAAGAAGCCTGTGTATTCGCGAGGAGCGCAACCGTCGGCGGACAGAAATATCCCGTTCATTGGGGTGGTGACTGCGACTCAACCTATGTTTCAATGTCCGAATCACTCAGAGGCGGTCTGAGCCTTTGCCTTTCAGGTTTCGGGTTCTGGAGCCACGATATCGGTGGTTTTGAAGGTACTGCTCCTGCCGATATTTATAAACGTTGGCTTGCATTCGGACTTTTAAGCTCTCATTCAAGGCTTCACGGCTCAGATTCTTACCGTGTGCCGTGGCTTTTCGGTGATGAAGCTGTTGATGTCTGCCGTCATTTCACAAAGCTCAAAAACAGACTTATGCCGTATCTTTATGCCCACGCTGTCGAGGCTCATGAAATCGGTATTCCGATGATGAGAGCTATGATGCTTGAATTTGACGAGCTCGGCTGTGAGGATTGCGACCGCCAGTATATGCTCGGAGACAGCATTCTCGTTGCTCCCGTTATGAGCAAGGACGGCACTGTTGATTATTACTTGCCAAAGGGTAAGTGGACTCACCTGCTTACGGACGAATCAGTTGACGGTGGCTCATGGCGCAGAGATACTTATGATTTCTTCTCATTGCCTGTATTTGTCCGTGAGAATACAATTCTGCCAATCGGCGGCTGTAATGACAAAACCGATTATGACTACGCTGAGAATCTGACGCTACGCATATATAACCTTGCTGATGGTGCCGAAGCCCTGCGCACAGTTTGCAACACTGACGGAAAAGTTATTCTCACGGCGACAGCAATCCGAAACGGTAATATAATAACCGTAAATTTAAATGGCGAATCATCGTCCGTTAAGATTGAGCAAATCGGAACGGATTGCGAATTTTCAGTAATAAGCAAAGCCTAGGGAAACAACCTTCAAGTGGGGTGTTTTTATAACCGTGACTACCGATTTGCACCCTACCCCTATTTTGTATCATAAGTCAAGTAGTCAGGCATCTAAGTGCAACTCAGGTAATACAGCCGAAACCCCTTAAACGCGGGGTTTCGGTCTTTTTATGCCTAAAAGCGCTCTGAAAATGAGTGCTTTTTTCCTTTGCGCCCTATAATAGGTTGTACTACTGTAATCTTTGGCGAATAGCTTTAATAAAACCATCTGCATAATAATTATTGATGCGAGATCCGCGGCAAATACCACCGTTGCCGATAAATCCGATTCTTAATTCTGACATATTTCTTCCTCTTGTGGCAATAAAATCAGGAAACCAATATCTGCCTTTATTATATCAAAGAGGATTAAAAGCAAATAGAATACTTGCAACAAATTAAATAAACCTATCTGAAAGAACAGCTTTATCTTTTAAGCAGCCGAACCTGAATATTGAAACGAAGAATGAAACAATTCTCAATCGGTCAGTTGTAAAGTTTTATGCTCTGCAAATCACTCCGCAGGCAATTTTTATTCCGGCATTACCTGAGGGTTGCGAATTGAAGTCATCAGGCATATCGTGAATAACAACTGTTCG
>JAZORX010000352.1:0-16690 GCA_045656845.1 Acutalibacteraceae bacterium
CGAAACCGACCACTCGGCAGAGTGGAGACTTTCAAAGGAACTCATTTCGGAAAACAAGCGATTGCGTTTGCTTTGTGCGACTTCGCTTGTAACTAATGCATTGATGGTGATTATATATTTTATAACACATTGAAAGAAGGCGTAATTGTGTGATAATGCGATTCTATAAGGATGAGTGGGAATCTTTTATCGAAAACTGCGGCTTTACGGACGATGAGCTTGAGATTGTTCCTTACCTGCGGAGAGGTTGGGCTTGCGTGGATATTGCAGAGGAATTGAGCATCTCGGTATCTACACTTAAGCGCAGGCGTACCCGAATAGGAAAGAAGATTGCTCGGTACATCTCGAAAAATTGAACAGTTTTGAGGGCGGTAATTTCCGTCCTCTTTTTTTGTTTTAAAATGTAAATGAAAAGTGCGATTTTTGTGGTAGGATTTTTATAGGTTATAAATAATTTATTTTTTACAGGAGGAAATTATTATGGCAAAAAATTGGGTATCGCAGGAAGTCTATGATGCGATGAAAGGGCTTGCGAGCGACAAGAACGAGTACGAATACAACGATTCGGTAGGAAATGTGTCGGAGCGTGATAGGTACGGTCAGTCGGCAACGGGCAAGTATGATATTATCGGTGCTTACAGTCCCGACCTTCGTAAGACACTCAAAAACAGCAACGCACAGCAGACGAGAGACCTTCTCAAAGAGTATGGTGTTGCAAGGGATGCAAAGACCATCACAGACGAAATCCTTGCGAACAAGCACGGTTATGAGAAGGTGAAAGCCAATGGTGGCGATTTCAAACAGTATGAAACAGCCGCTTCTGCTCTTTATGACGAGCTTTCTGCTGTTGACCCGGCAACGGCTACAATGCTTCGCAATCTGTCCTATCAGGAAGCACTTGATTGGCGGAATAGCAAAGCACCGACAAATCCTACGGAAATGTATGTGGGAGCAAACGAAGAGCTTGTCGATTACAAGAACGACTACAGCGGAAATATGAACACTATGTATTTCGACCCGGATTACGGAAAGCATATCAGCGATAAATTTGTGGCATATGGTGGTGCGAAGGGTGAGCAAGCGGCGGCGGGCTCGGCGGCTGATAATGGCGGTAATTTCGACAGTTTCTCGGAACATAATAAGAACGCTACAAACCTTTCCTATCAGATAGCAGGCGAAAACGCTATACAGAGGATGCGAGAAGGCTATGCAAAGGGTATGACGGACTTCCTCGGAACTTGGGGAAATCAGCTTATCACGAATGCAAACAATTTTGGTGACTACGATTACAAGCAGGATGCTCTCGCTACGGAAGAACGTATGAACACAGCCAACAATGCTACGCAGGTTTACGGCTACAATGCTGACCTTGAAGGGGTAAAGCACACCAATCTTACCAATTACGACATAGCACAGCTTGAAGCGGATGCACAGAAATACGGATATGATGTTGAGCAGGTGATTGCGGAAATCAACGCAGAGCTTACGATGAATGGGTATATTTCGCAGGAGAGAATTGCGGAGATTCAGGCAAAGGCGAAGAAGTCGAGCGGTACGGGTGTTCAGCTCAATAAACCCACGCTGACTATAAGTGCCGTAGAAAAAGCTTTTGAAAAGGGCGAGATTAACGCTACAACCGTAGGTGCATATAATTACTATTACGGTACAAATTATACCGTGGACGAGATGAAAAAGGAACTCGGTTACGATGTTATTCCGCAGGCAACTCTTACAGATGCGGAAATCGATTCTCTTGACAAGCTTACCGATGGAGGTAGCAATCCGTATGGGCATACACCTTCTGCTCTTGGATTGACCACTCAGGCAGGTATTGATGCTTACGCTCGTCTTCAGGCGTTGTATGATGCAGGCTCATATTCCGAAATTGAAATGACCGCACTTGACGAGGTAAAGAAGTTGAGGCAGATAAGTCCGAGGGATGCAGAAATCATTGAGCTTATATTTCTCGGAGTCGATTAAATAAGGAGGGCAATTATGGCTTTCAAAAAGAAAAACCCCGTAATCAAAGATATGATGAACTCCACTAAAGAGGAAATCGAAGCGAAGTACACCAAAGAGGAGTACATCAAGCCTACTACGAAGAAAGAAAAAACCAAAGAAGAAAAAGAAAAAGAGGAATCCCGTAGCAAGGCAAAGGTTGCGTATACCGACACAATTCTCGATGAGGGTCGTGAGGAATGGGAGAACAGAAACAAACCCGGTCACGCAATTGCACTTGGAATGGGACCCGTCAATCCCGAAAGAGAGGTTACTGTCACGGATGCGAGTGGCAATACCAAAACAACAACTGCGGCTCAGGCAGGCTTTCAGCAGAAGCAGAACAACCTTCTCGGCTTAATCAAGACAAATTCCGAGGACAGAAGAGAAGCTCAGAAGAATGGTGCTACAACTGAAGAGCTTGCGGTGTATGACGAACGGGCTACAGAATACACCAATCAGTACAAATCGCTTTCACCGAGGGACTATAACAAGAATAAGGGTTATATCGATGAGCAGATAAAGATGGGTGATGACGATTATGCAACCGGGGTCGAGACAACAAGGTCGTTCTATCACAATGTCGATTCTTTCGGGAAGGAAAGCGGTGGAAACAAGGCTCGACAATCTGCCTTTGCAGACCTTGAATCGATGGCAACCAAAGCACCGAAGTTCTTCAAGGAAAACGGTGTTGGATTAATCACCATGTACGCAGGAATGCTCTCCGAGGATGAGATTGAGAAAGAGTCCGCAAAACTCTCAAATATTATGTATGACTCGATTTGGACTCCCGAACTTCAGGCTGAGTACGAAGCGGTTTCTTCCATCGTAAACAATGCAAATCAGAAAAGAAGCTCTTCGATGAATGTCGGAAATGTTGACCAAAAGGGCGTAAGAGCAAATGTAACTTACGGATATACTTATACTCCTGAAGAGGAAGCGGCTATCAAGAGGAAAGCAGAGCTTGAGATGATACGCTCCGAAGCGGAAAGTAAGAAAGCTGAAGCGGATTACTATATCACAAGAGAGTGGGAACTTGCAAAGTACAAAGATAAGTACGGAAAGGCTTGGTATGACGGAGAAGGCGAGCTTCCCGATAACAAGACTATTTCGGAAGTGTTTATTGATGCTTTAAAAACGATAGTCAATAAAGCCGACAAACCCACCGATAATCCAATGTCATATAGCAACTCCTCGGCACTTTACGACTTATTTAGCAAAGAACTTGCAAGAGCGGAAGAAGGCAAGGCTACAAGAGAAGATTTGGACAGACTTCTGAAAAAATACTACGGAGAGGTTGCAAATATTACAGACACAGATTTGATTCGTCTCGGTATTATGTATGATAACGGTGACAAAGCTTGGTCGGAGTATAGTGCTGATATACTTGAGCCGAGATACAATGTTGCCTCCGAGAAAGAAAAGTATGCGTGGTATAATGAAATCAACGAAAACGGCAACTTTTGGTCAAAGACGGGAGCAGGAATACTCGGCTTTGGTGAATCCTTTTTATACTCCCCTTATGCCGCAATAGAAAGTATGGCAAGTGCCGTTGATTCTAATGTTAACAAGTCGGAACTTCCTACATACAAGACCCATTTGGGATACGGACAGTTTTCTTCGCTGAAATCGGGCGTTGACAAGGGCAGAGCGGAAATTGGTACAGCGCAGAACGCAGATGTGCTTGAATTCCTCGGTATGGACAGAGAAAGTGCAGAGGCTTGGGGTGGCGGTATATACGGGCTTACGAACAGTATTGCCGAAAACCTTGCAAGGTCTCCGCTTGGTGTGTTTGGCGGTGCGGCAATGATGTTTGCACAGAGCTTCGCTACGGAATACAAGAGCGGAGTCGATGCTTACTCAGACCCGACAAAGAACGCTATAATGTCTACTGTTACGGCATTCTCCGAGGGCTTAACAGAAAAAATCGAATTAGGAGCGCTTAACAAGGCTCTCGATATGACGAGATTTAACCCTAACCACTTCAAGAGAATGGTGAAGGCGGCAAGACTTTCAGGTTCTAACGAGGTACTCGGAGAACTCACAAACGATGCCGTAAGATACATTTCCGACTATGCCCTCAACGGAGAAGAAAGCGAACTGTATCAGCAGGCGAGAAAACTCGTTGTTGATGGCAAGGCTGTTGATGTAAGCTCGGGTATGATGCAAATCCTTATAAAGAACGGTCTCAACACGGCTGTTGTTTCTTATATAAGCGGTATGGCTCTCGGTGGAGCGAGAGGTCTTTTCAACTACGCAGGAGTCAGCGAAGCCGATGTGAGAAGAGACGGTGAAAAGCTCATTGCAGGCGGTATCAATATCAATGAGCTTGTGAGACTCGGTAAGGAAAGCACCAACCCCGAAACAAAGAAGATTGCACTTGAAATAGAAAAGGCTGTTGCGAGTGGAGAAGGTCTTGACGGATTTGATGTTCAGATGCTCTTCTCGGGAATACTTAACGATTCTGCCGATGAAAAAATCGATGTCGGAGAAACAGAAAGCATAGATGTAAAAGTTCCTATGCAGAGTGGAGAAAACACAGAAGCAAGTGGCGATATAGAGACCGCTATAAATGAGGCGGTTGTCAATGCAGGCAACGAGGTTAAGGTAGCAAACACGGTTGAAGTGGCAAACAAATCAAATGAGGTTGAAGTTATCCGCAGACACAAGGACAAGCTTGTAAAGAGCAAGGGAGTTTATGTTGACAACAATTTCGGCTACGACCTTTATGCTGTGGAAAACAACAGAGACGGCAAAAAGACTATCAGCATTGTTGAGAAATCGAGCGGTCTTGAGTTTGGAAGCGGTAACACAATTGATGAGGCTGTGTCCGATGCGACAGCAAAAATCGAAAACTACGGCAACGAAAAAATTGAGCAGATAATAAGGGACAAGAAGATAGGTGGCTCCGTTGCAAAGAGTACAATCTCTATGACCGAGGCTGTAAAGGGTGATGCCCTTACCGTGGGCAAAGCCGTTTCCGAAGCGGATTACACTAACGAGGTGCTTACAAGAGCCAAGGAAAGCAACAACAAGGCACTTCAGCAAGCCGCACAGAAGTATTCCGACTACGACTTCAAGAACGAGGAACAGAGATACAGAGCAATCGGAAATATGGCAAAGAAGCTCGGTATCACAGCGGAAAGCCTTGTTCGTTCAAGAGCGAAATCGCTTTTCAGAAGATTTGCAACTTCCATTTCGGGTGGAGGCTCCGTTATTCAGAAAGTAATCAACGGCATTTCTACAGAGATAGCAACAGCAAAAGCAAGAGGAGATAACTCAACTCTTGAAGCACTTGAGTATCTTGGTAATGTGATTAAGGGCGAAAACTCTGCCGTATCTGTTGCGGATATGTTTGAGAGTAATGAGTTCAGCAACGATAACAGAAACTATGCCGTTGAAGTGTACACAAAGAGTATGGAAAGAGCATTCAAGGCTTCAGGCGTTGATGTGTCCATATCTGTTTACTACGACAATTCTGACAATGCTGTTCGAGGAGATTGGTCAACCAAAGACGGAAAGTCTGTTATAAGGCTCAACGGTGCTATGCTTTCGGGCGAACAGAGTGCGTTTTGGGTGCTTTCTCACGAACTTTTCCACGAAGCCGAATCTAAAGCTCCGGGCATTGCACAGAGAGTACTCAAGGTGTTTGCCGAAATGGGCATATACAATGAGAAACAGTATGAGGCGTACAGAAAGCGTTATCAGAGTCACGAAAATGCTATTGCCGAGTCAGAAGGAAGAAAACCGAGAACACTTTCAAATGAGTATATTGAGAGCGAGATAGCGGCTGACCTTATGTGCGAGACTATGGGTAGCACGGAGCTTCTTGAGATGTTCGCAGGTAAGCTTAATGACAACGATGCGAGTGTTATTCTTTCATTCCTTAAGAAGATTGCAAGCGGTATTAAGAAGGCGTTCAATTCAAAGGATGCTTTTGTTAATGAGTTTGATAAGGTTATTAGGGACTTTGAAGGGGCTATTAAGGGTAAGGTTGACGGAAAGGATTCTGCAGAAAAAACAGCCGATACAAATACAAAAAAAGCACTTGCGGAAATTGATGCAGAAAGAATCACAAGCAACGAACTTGATACAAGATATTCTCTAACTCACAACGATGATATTGCAAAAGGAGAATTGGAATATATTCGCAATAACAAGTCAAGCATTACAGAGGCTGAGCTTAAGGATGCTCAAGAAGTAACCCGAGCTATGGTTGATGTGATGATGAAGTATTCCGAGATTCTTCCCGAAGACAAAATAGGTAAGGTGCTTACCAAGAACGGCTCTTATGACCGCTCCGTTGAGAATACTACCATATGTGTCAGAACACTTGCATACAACGAATTTGTTGACAAGGTGCAAGAGGAATTGGGCAGACCTTTGACACAGATGGAGTCTTTCCTTGTTTCTCAAAAGATGTACGATATTGCTACAGACCCTCAATGCCTCTACTGTTATGTTTCTCTTGACAGAAAAGCATTTAATGATATGCTTCTTCGCTATATGCAAGACCGTGACACGGTTATCGCAAAGTATAACAACAGCAACAAGAGTCCTGAAGCTATTGCGGAAATTTATGAGGAATTCCTTCGTGGCAGAAAAGACACAAAGGAAATGAAAGCTCGTTTTAATGGATGGCTTGACCTCGTTGACAATGGGACACAGTTACTTTCTCTCGCTGATATTGCTACAGAGGACAGACAGCGCACAATTACGGCGGATGGAGGTAATCTTGCACAACAGCTCAAGGATGCAAGAAAATACGCACAGACCGCTTCTTGGGCTAAAATTCAGAAGGATTATGTTGCATACAGAGATGAGATACTTAAACTTGGAGATAAGGTAGTAAAGAATCTCAACGAGCATTACGGCTTGAGGTGGTACTCCTTCAGCGATTATTCTGCGGCATTTATTGTTGAAAATATGCAACAGATAACAGATGCATCCATTCGTGGTCTGAAAGGGCTTGCGTACACAAAGGATACTGATTTTGTTGAGATATTTGCTTCTACGGGAATGAACATCAATATTTCCGTATTTGTAAATCAGGACAAGGACGGTAATTTCTTCATTGACGAAAAACAATCTGCTAACTTTGAAAAGGCTGTTGAACTTCGTAAAAAGTATCCCAATGTCGGTATAGTTGCAACGGTAACCAATGACGAGGCAATGGCTTGGGCAGGTAAACAAGAATGGTCTGATGTGATAATTCCGTTCCACATTGTAAGAACAGGTACGGATGTTGCCGAATACTACAATTGGCTTAACTATACAAACGAATCCGGGGATACAATAGCTGACAAGAATCTTTGGGAAGCATATGTTAATAGTCTTAATCTTTCAAGCGAGAATGCAAGAAAGAAGGTCAGCAAGAACATTTACCCGAGCGAACATAAAAACGATAAAGACACATATCTTTCACTTTGCGAAAGCAGAGGTCTCTCTCCTCGATTTGCAAGATTTATTGGTGAAGATTGGTATATGAAGCTTGTTAATGAGACAAGACTTTCAGCCGATGAATTTTCTGCACTGAAACCCGAGTTTAATCTTAAAGCGGCAAAGGAGTCCTTCCAAAAGTTTATCGACAAGGGTGGATACAAGGGTAGTTGGTACAAGGAAGGCGTTGATGTTGAATCGGAAGCAAAGGTTGTTGCCGAGGATGTCAGAGCAGGTAAGAAGGCTAACGAGGTTGAGTACGGTAGACAGGATGGATATAATCCCGAAGAGATTGCGGCTAACAGGAAAAAGAATAGAGGGCATGAAGGGGATAAGAAGTATGCGCTTCAGGGGGTGGATAAGCTCGATGCCGAATACCTCGAACTTGCGAAAGACCCTAAAAAGAACGAGGCAAGGCTTCGTGAGATGATTGCAGAAGCAGCGAAGAAAGCGGGGTATAATTCACTGTTGCTTTATCACGGAGCAAAGGGATTTATCTCGAATAGATTTGATAAAACATTGCTTTTTACAGTTGACAATCCAAATGTTGCAAAAACTTATGTAGGGCGAGACGGTAAAGCCGCAGGAGATGGTATCCGCGAGTTTTACGGCGATACTGACGATTTCCTTGTAATAGATGCTATGGGAAGCAATTGGAATGATATTCCTTTTATTCCCGATGAGTTATCCGAGCTTCTCGACGAACAAAAACAACTCGAAAGCGAATTATCTCAAAAGACCAAAGAGGTCAAGGCTTACGCAAAAGAACACGGCATTGACTTCTCTGAAGCAGAATTCAAAGTCAAGGGGTATGCAGAACTCTACGATAAGGTTGAAGAAATCTACAAGCGAGTCGATAAGGCTTGGGAAGATAGCGGTCTTAACGGAGAAATAAGCACAAATGCAATTGCCGAATACGCAAAACGTGTTGGGTACAAAGGCGTTACAATAAAAAATGTTGTCGATATAGGCGCAAACGCAGATAACGATGATAGTGTAAAGGCTAATGTCAGCATTTTCTTCAACCCACAAGCACAAGTCAAATCCGCAGACCTCGTCACCTACGATGATGAAGGTAATGTTATTCCGCTTTCCGAGAGATTTAATTCCGAGAAGAAGGATATCCGCTATTCGCTGAAAATGGTTGCCCCTATAGAGCCGAAATCAAACGAATGGAGCAGGTCTCATACAACAAGCGAGGTCAAAGAGAGATTCCCCGACTTGTGGGATATAAGTGCAGATGAAAGTGCGACTCGCAATCCGACACAAGTTAAGATAACAACAAGCACATACAGAAAGATATACGATATTCTTGCAGATGAGGGCTTTAGTGGCAAGATTCTTGATGCATCGAGTGGGCTCGGAAACGGAACAAGAGCAGGCATCGATGAGTACGGATTTGATGTAGAAGACATCGAGCCTTATCCGAGTGCGGATTACTCTCCGAAGTATACCGATTATTCCAAGCTTACGACCAAATATGATGCAATCATAAGCAACGCTGTTTTAAATGTTCTTCCTCAAGACCAAAGAGACGCTCTTGTTGTAAAAATGGGCGAGCTTCTTAATGTTGGCGGGAAATTGTATGTTAATGTTCGTGGCGAGGATGTGTTCAATGCATCGTCAAAGGTAGTAATCGACCAAGCACAAAAAGAGGTTTACATTTCCGATACGGGCAGCTATCAAAAAGGCTTCACTAAAAACGAGCTCGCAGCATACCTTGAGGACGCTCTCGGAGAGAATTTCACCGTAGAAAAGACGAGCAAATTTGGCAAGGTTGCCGCAATCGTTACGAAGGTAAGCGAAAACAATGACATTCGTTATTCGCTCAAGAGCAAGGAAAGAGACACCGAATACCTTGAGCTTGCGAAGAATCCCGAGGAGAACAAGGCAAAGCTTCAGGAGATTGTGGACGAAGCGGCTATTGAGGCTGGAGCAAATACTCTTGAAAACGGTGAGCCTATGCATTATTACCACGGAACACGGGCAGACTTCACATCGTTTGACACAGAGAAGGCACGCCTCGGCAACTTCGGGTACGGCTTCTATTTCTCACCGTACAAGGACAAGGCAAGCAATTATGGCAGTTTGAAGGACGTATATCTTTTTGCAAGCAATTTAGCAACGCAAAAAGACCACAACATTACCGAACAGCAGGTAAAACAATTCCTTGACAAATATGGAATGACATTAGGAGAAACCGTATTAAGATTCCCCGATTTGGCATCAACTGTTGAGCAATGGATGAACGGCAAGGATGATGTTGCTATTATCAATGCATTGCAGGGATTCTACGAAGTTAAGGGAAAAAACAAAGACACAACAAAGCTTCTTTCAGATATGCGAGAAATATTCGGATATGATGGAATCGAGTACGCAAACGAAACCGTGTTGTGGAATAACAAGGAGGTCAAGTTAGCCGACCCCGTTACCTATGATGATAACGGAGAGGTTATTCCCATTTCGGAAAGATTTTCGGAGAAGGGGGACATAAGGTGGGCACTTTCCGACAACGGTAATATGAGTCTTGAGGATGCTTGGAACGAGAAGATTGAAAAGTACGGTGCTATTCCGAAGGGTATGAATCCTGCGAGGGATGTTAAAGTTCCCAAGAGGATAAGCGATAACAAGTATGTAAGCCGTACTGCAAGGTCTGCAATCGAGTCGGGTCTTACTCCCGAAGAGTTTGTTTCGGAATTCCAAAAGGATATTCTTGACGGCAAGTTCACTTATGAGAGATTTACCGATGAGAAGGCAGAAAGCAAAGCAAAGGAACTCATTGAGTATCACGGCTTTGAGGATGCACTTCGTCATTGGGATTTCATTGCTCATTCGGGTGGTGCTATAAGTAAGGAAAACTTTGCGTTTGGCATCGAGCTTTACAATCAATGTGCACAGAATGGTGACTTTAAGAATGCCGAGAAAATTCTTGCTGACATTTCTGCCGAAGCAACTATAGCAGGTCAGGCTATTCAGGCAATGAGTATGCTTAAGAAGATGTCTCCCGATGGAACGCTTTACTATCTTGAAAGGTCTATTGACAAAATCAATGACGAGCTTGTTGCAAAGTTTGGCGAAAAAAGAGCCAAGAAGGTTAAGATTGACGAAGACCTTGCGAACAGATACTTTGCTGAAAAGGATGCGGCAAAGCGAGAGGAACTTTACAAGGAGCTTTGCAAAGATATAGGTGAGCAGATTCCGTCTACATTTTGGGAGAAGGAGGATGCTTGGCGTTATTTGTCTATGCTGTTTAATCCCGTAACGCATTGGAGAAACTTTTGGGGCAACACATTCAACCTTATTGTCACAAAGATAAATAACACTATCGAAGGAGCAATTCAGCCCATATTTATAAAACAAGAAGACAGAACAAAGACCTTGAAGCGGGCTGACAAAAAAACCGCAGAATTTGCCAAGAACGATTGGGAGCTCATGAAGGATATGCTTACTTCGGGCGAAGGTAAATACGGCAATGTCGTTTCCGACATAGACAAATACAGAAGAATACTTCGTCCTACAAAAAACGCAGGGAAGGTAACAAAGGTTGTCGGCAACGCACTCGGATTTGCCCCCGAAATGCTAAACAAGTTTAACTCTTGGGCACTTGAAAAGGAAGATGAGCTTTTCCTTGGAGTAAGTTACAGGTCTGCATTAAAGAAAATTATTACAGCAAGAAAACTCGATGTGGATAACATTTCCTCCGAGGAGCTTTCAAAGATAAGAGAGCTTGCTATCAAGGAAGCAAAGAGAGCTACATTCCGTGAGGCGAATGCACTTGCTGAAGCAATATCGAGAACAAGGGCTAAACTTATGAAGGGCAATCTCGGTGAAAAGGTAGGCGGCATTGCTCTTGGCGGATTGTTCCCGTTCACCAAGACTCCTATGAATATCACAAAGCAATCGCTTGAAACCTCTCCTCTCGGTGTATTCAAAACCGCTTATGATGTTGTTGAGAAGTCAAGAGGCAAAGCTGTGTCGGGTAATGATATTATTGCCGATGTTGCAAGGACATTCACAGGCACAGGGCTTTTTATTCTCGGTGCCGTACTCGCAAGAGCAGGAGTTGTTTCCGCAGGCGATGACGAGGACAAAGACAAAAAGCGCTTCGACAAGCTTGTAGGCGAGCAGAGCTATGCTATCAATTTCCGTGATGGAAAGTCATACACGATAGATTGGGCTACGCCTGCTTCGATACCGTTCCTTGTCGGTGCACAGTTCTTTAAGACTATCGAGGAAGAAGGATTGAGCTTTAAAGCCTTTGCTGACTCAATAGGTGCTATTACCGAGCCTGTTATCGGTCTTTCGATGCTTGACGGCTTGCGTGACTTCCTTGAGTCGGACAACTATTCCGACAATGGTGCTCCTACAGCCGCAATCGAAAGCATACTCTCAAACTTTATTTTACAACATTTCCCTACTCTCGGTGGTAAGATAAAGAGAATAGCTTCTCCCCAAAAGAAGAATTATTACTTTATCAACAAGAACAGCGAAACTCCCGAATTTGTTCAGGAACTGTACGGCTCGATTGCTTCAAAGCTCCCCTTCGAGGTAGGCAATTATCAAGCATCTGTTGACCTTTGGGGTAGAATTGAAAACTATGGTGGTGTCGGTGAGAGACTTGCAGAGAATCTTATATCTCCCGGTTATTACTCCGAGGACAATTACACAGATGTTGATAACGAGATTTTGAGACTTTACGAAAGCACGGGCAACGGAGATGTGTTCCCGAAGAAGATGTATGAGGATATTACAATCAGCGGAAACACTTACTACATGAATGCCGAACAGTACAAGGATGCAGCTGTTATGCTTGGTGAAAGACGATTTGATATGCTGTCAAGGCTTTTCAATGACGAAATCGTTCTAAAAAATCAGGATACCGTTTATTCCGAGATGACCGATTCAGAAAAATCGAGCATTGTTATGAATGTATATAAACAAGCACTCGATGAAACCAAATATGCTATGCTTGACGATGTAAAGGGTAATACAGAGGATTCTTCCGAAGCAACTGCAATACAGATAGTAAAGTCAAAAGAGGATGAAGCAAACAGCATCAACAAAGAAAATCCCACGGGAGTGAACGGAGTTACCTATGTTTATTGGAAACAGAAGAATAACTTCATTGAGCAGGCACAAAAGGCTATAGCCGATGGCGACAAGAAGAATGCAGAAGGCTTTGAAAAGGACCTCGAAAAACGAGCCGAAAAATACGATGGAACTCTTTCAAGGGGTGAAGAGCTTATTGCGGAAATGTACGACAAGACACAGAATGACGACTTGTTCTACACCAAAGCCGAGTCTTATATCCTTCAGCAAACATCGGACGGCATCAAAGAAAAAAAGCCGATGAGTTACCACGACTATTCGGGGATGATGAAGAGTATGAACGATGCAAGCGAATATGTAGCTTTGGCTGTGTTCGGTAATAACTTTGACAAGGCAAAAGCTTCAAAAATAAAGTCTTCCTCATCTAATATGACAAAGTACATAAACGCAGGTGTGACAGCTACCAACACCTATAAAAGAAGCCTTGCAAACAAGGTGCGTTCAGGGGAAATGACTCAAGACGATGCTGATGTTTTGTATTACAAAGAACTTATAAGCAAAATTAAATCAGAAATCCGAGCGGATTACAAAGAAGATTACTTCGGTAAAACCAAATAATAATTGCATTGAAGAGGTGTTCACAGAAATGTGAGCACTTCTTTTTTTTGCGCTTTTTTGACACTTTTCGGAGCTTTTGTTGAGCTTTAGTTGAGCTACATTAAAACGAATTTTGGTGTAGAATTTTATCAGAACAAGAGAAAGAGGTGTGAGGAATGTACAAAGAATACAATCCGAATCCGCACGGAAAGAGGACGGGCGACTGTGTGATAAGGGCTGTGTCAAAGGCTATCGGGCAGAGTTGGGAACAGACCTATCTTGACCTATCTCTGCAAGGGTATTTGATGGGTGATGTGCTTTCAAGCAATTCTGTTTGGGGTGCTTATCTCAAAGGCAACGGATTTGAAAGGGATATGGTCGCAAATGATTGTCCCGAATGCTACACCATTGAGGATTTCTGTCGGGAATATCCGAAGGGGACCTTTGTGGTCGGGACGGGAAGCCATGCGGTTGCTGTGGTTGACGGCGATTATTACGATGCTTGGGACAGCGGTAATGAAGCACCTTTATGTTTCTACAAAAAAGGAGTAACAGAAAATGTATCAGAATAATTATTATCCATTTCCGAATCAGAGCTATTACGCACCGAATGTGGGGATACCCGATGCGCTCGGTCAGTACAAGGGACAGTATCAGCCTATGGTACAACAGCCTCTTCAGAACGATATGCTGTGGGTACTTAATGAGACAGAGGCGACAAGTTACCCGGTAGCACCGAATAACAGCGTAACCTTATGGGACAAGAACAAGGATACGGTTTACATAAAATCCGTCAATGGTCAAGGCATTCCGTCGATGAGGATACTTGACTACACAGAGCGTGCGGATAACACGCAGAAACGCCCCGAAACGCACGAATGTCAATGCAAGGATAAGTTTGTACCTATGGATACCTACAATGCGTTGGTGGAGCAGATAGACGTACTGAGAGCGAAGGTTGAATCAATGGCGATAACATTGAAGAAGAAGGGCAAGGAGGAAACAGAAAATGGCTAATAATCTTTTTAATTCTATCGGGAATCAGGGCAATCCTATGACAGCTTTTGTTGAACAGGCGAAACAATTCAGAAGTAATTTTCAGGGTAATCCGAAAGCAGAGGTAGAACGACTCCTTCAGACGGGACAGATGACTCAGGCGCAGTTTAATCAGCTCTCGCAGATGGCACAGCAGATGCTTCCGTTTTTCGGCAATTAACGACTTAATATCGGGTGCACACGATTTTAAGAATATATTTTAAAAAAAGGAGAAAAAACAAAAATGTACGAATCAGGTGGATCTCTTACTGCTGCTGATGTAGCGGCTGTAACAAGAAACAATGACAACGGCAACAACGGTATGTTTGGCAACGATTGGGCGTGGATTATAATCCTTCTGCTCTTCGGATGGGGCGGCAACAGAGGCTTCGGAGGCGGCTTTGGCGGTGGCTTCGGTGGCGGTGGTTGCTTCGGCTCACCTTGTGCAACTCAGGCGGATGTTCGTGCGGCTGTTGACCAGCAGACCCTTATTTCCAAGCTTGACAATGCTGTCTATGGTTTAACCGACAGCACATACGCACTTAACAACACAATCAATCAGAATTTCCGTGGCGTAGATAATGCTATCTGCACTCTCGGATATCAGACACAGGCAGGTGTAAACAACCTCTCCGCACAGCTTGCTTCTTGTTGCTGTGACATTGAAAGAGCAATTGACGGCAACACCACAAGCGGAGTTATGAACACCAACACACTTTCAAGACAGATTTCCGACTGCTGCTGCGACCTTGAAAAAGCAAATATGCAGAATCGCTTTGATGCTCAGGCATTTAACTGCAACACACTTCAGGCGATTGACAAGCTTGGCGACAGAATCATCGGTTATATGAGCAACGAAAAGACTCAGAATCTCCGTGATGAAAATATGGCGCTCAGACTTGCAGCATCTCAGGAAAGACAGAACAGATACCTTGTTAACGAGCTTCGTCCTTGTCCCATTCCTGCATATATTACCTGTAATCCTTACGCCGCTTCTTATGGTACGGGATACGGCAATAACTGCGGATGCGGTAACGGCGCATTCTGACGGAAGGAGACGATAACAATGCCTGCTGAATACAGTAACATTGCGGTGCAGACCGTTGCCGAAGATGGCAATGTGACGTTCCTTGACGGCTCAAGAGCTTGTACAAAGGGATACATAACACATCGTGACGGCTCGGGTACGTTCCGCCTCAAGGGTGCAAGCAACACCTGCAAGACTATATACCGTGTTACTTTCGATGCGAATATAGCTGTTGCGGTGGGTGGCACCGTTGGCGAAATCTCTGTGTCACTTTCCGAAGATGGTGAAATAGTTGGGAATGCTGTGGGTGTGGTTACTCCGGCAGCGATTGGCGATTTCTTCAATGTGTCATTTACTACATTTGTGACCATTCCCTGTGGATGCTGCGTAAGTGTAGCAATCAGAAACACAAGTGACGGAACGGCAATCGATGTCGAGAACGCCAACATTGTCTTTGACCGTGTGGCGTGAGGAGGTGTGCATATGGAGTATATTGAAAAATTAAAAGAGATGCTTTGCAAGGAGCTTGAACAGTACGCAAACAAGGGCAAGCTTGCAGGTGTTGAGCTTGAACTCGTTTGGAGGATGACCGATACAATCAAGAATCTCGGCAAGATTGAGATACTTGAAGAGGAGGGCGGCTCGTCCAACGACAGTTACGGAAGCTATGCAAGCTACGATGATGAAATGTCCTATGCAAGGGGCAGACGTCGTGCGAAACGTAACAGTATGGGCAGATATTCCCGTGAGGATGGTTACTCCGAAGAAGGAGATTCTTACGGCAGAGGCTCGTACAATTCCTACGATGAAGGCTCTATGGGAAGTCACAACTATTCTCGTGAAGGGGCAAAAGACCACATGATGTCGAAGCTCGGCAAGATGATGGAGAATGCAAGTCCCGAAGAGAGAGAAGTTTTGAAAGACTGTATGAGAAAGCTTGAAAGAGCTTAAAACAAAAAAGGTGAGGGAGTTTCGGCTCTCTCACTTTTTGGTTTTAAATTTCGTTTTGCATTTTGTTTTGCATTTGTATAGCGAAATATGGTTATTAATGACCGAATTCGGGTATTAGTAACTGTAATCGGATACCGCTTAAAGCCTTGTATGAGTTAAAAAAAGAAGGATTTCAAGAATAACTTGAAACCCTCTTTTGGTGCGGATGATGGGACTTGAACCCATCAATGGTTGTCAGCAAATCCTTATATAAGTTAAACCGCTTTTATTCATCTTGCATTTCGTTTTGCATTTGTGCAAAAAAACCGCAAAAATGAGTGTTTACAATATCCATTAAAGTGTCTTTTTTATCACGGAAAACGTGTCCGTAAACGAGGTTTATCATCCTCTCGTCTTTGTGACCGACATAATCGGCGATGTACTTTTTTGGAAGATTTAGTAAGAGCATTGTAGATACGGCATAATGCCGCAAGTCGTGAAAACGATAATGTTGTAGACCTATCTTTTTAAGTTTTCTTGGAAAAAGTGTTGTGATAGAGTTAATAGGCATTTGTAATACATTTTCTGTGGTTTGTGGTTGCTCACGCAATATTT
>JAZORX010000353.1:0-2941 GCA_045656845.1 Acutalibacteraceae bacterium
GCTTGGCCTCCGACTTAAGCATCTTTTTACATAAACGGTGATTCATCATACAGCGAGGAAGCATATTTCTATACTGCGGATGCAGCTTTCGTACATACAAAGGATGGAAAGAACTATATCTATCTTGAACTTTTACAGGAAAACGATTATCGTATGATTTACTGCTATGACCTTTCAGACGGTATCAGCAAGATTGACACCATTGACGGAGGTCTAAGAAGAATATATCACGAGAGCGATGATGATGTTATTGACCATGTAGTTACACAGGATGCCCTCACAAATCCTGACAGCTTTTATCTTTATTCAATGACGCAGCGCCTTTCAACTGCTACCGGATGTAAAGAATACTATGTTGGCAATAACGGTGTGCCCGTGAGTGATGATAAAATATTTACATTTGACGAAGAACATATACTGACATTTACTATGCTTCAGGATTTTGAAGCAGATGTTTATGATGAAAAAACCGACAAGGTTACAGGAAAGAAAACCCTTAAATCAGGCGAAGAAGTTTTCTATGTCGGAACAGACAACGAAAAATACGCCTATCTGAAGGCAGCCGATGGCACGCTTGTTCGTGTGGAAGTTGTTTTAGATAAGGAAAGTTGGAAACACACAATAAACGGAATTGATACAGAAGAGATTTTTGACGGTCTTTTCTATGCGGGGTGAGGATATGAAAAAAAGTATATTGATTTTTGTTTTGATTTTCGCACTTGGTATTATGTCAGGATGCGGAAAAACTGAAAATAATAAGCCGGGTAAAACACCTGAAAATACAGTGAATCCAAGCAATGATACTACTGCTGAGTATGTTACAAAGTACGAGGATGCTCTTGCAAAGGTATATGCGTTTATCAATAACATTGATAACGAAGTCGGTCCCGATGATGGGTTTGACGGAATATGGGAAGCTGCAAAAGCTTTGGACGATGAAGCTCTGAGTGAAATCGGATATGTGCTCAAAGATATATCGGGCGATGAGGTTCCTGAGCTTTTAATCGGTGCATTTGAAAAGGATGACGATGCCTATACAAACAATGAAATTTATCTGATTTATACATTGCAGGGAGAAAAGCCTGAAATTGTACTTTATGGATGGAACAGAAATGCCTATTCCTTAAAGGATGATAATAGCTTATTCTATCAGGGTTCTTCCGGTGCGGCTATGAGTGCCTTTGGTATATATCATATTTCAAATGACGGAGAATCTGTGTGCGACGATTTCTATTTCACATATCCAAACGATAATGATCCGTCGATAATTGAGCTTTTCCACAATACGACAGGTATTTTTTATAACGAAGACGGCGAGAAGCTTGATATGACGCTTGACGAGTTTTGGGCACTTCAGGATGAAATGTCAAAAGGAACATCCAAAATTGAAGGTACGCCTTTTTCAAAGCTTGATGCAAAGATTATAGAAAAGGCAAATGAAAAGCCAAGTGTTCCGGGTGCAGACAAGCTTGACGGTGAATGGGTGCTTTCCGGCGTGGAGGTTGAAGGCGAAAAACTCACCGCTGAAGAAGCAGGACTTGAAAGTGAAATTACTATCACAAGCACTACATCCGATGTAGCTGCCTCATACTTTAATTCTACCGAATATGCAACCGAGCGTTTTGAGGCTGAAGTTATCTATATGGAAGAACCGTTATACTATCAGTGCGAAAACGATGAGTGGAGCGTTAAGTTCAATATAATCAGCGGAGATTTTGGTGAAGATGAAGAGTTTTATGCAACCTTGCTTGATGATAATACATTACTTCTCAGACACCTGTTCCCATTCGACGGAACACAAGGCGTAAGCCATCAGACATATACACGAAAATAGGTTATATAAGCCGCTTTCGTGCAAACAAATTTTTCGGAGGAATGCAATATGAAAAACTTGAAGAAATTAACCATTCTGCACTCAAATGATATGCACGGCGATTTTCTTGCAGAAGACGAAAGCGGAAAACTTATCGGCGGTGTATCACTCCTTTCGGGCTACATACAAAAGGTTCGTGCAGAGGAAGAAAATGTAATATATACCATTTCGGGCGATATGTTCCGTGGTTCGGTAATCGACAGTGAATACAAAGGACTTTCCACCATTGAAATTATGAATATGCTGGCTCCCGATGTGGCAACGCTCGGCAATCATGAGGTGGATTACGGCATCGGTCATCTGCTTTTCCTTGAAAAGTGCGCAAGGTTTCCGATAATCAATGCAAATCTCTACCTAAAAACAAATCACATCAGATTGTTCAAGAGCCACCTTATTCTTGAAGTTGGCGGAATGAAAATTATGTTTATCGGCATACTGACAGAGGATGTATTGGCACAAGCCCGTCAGGAACGCCTGATAGGTTCGTTTGTGGATGTTCACGAAGCAGCCCAGGAGGTTGGCAAAATCTGTAATGCACACAGAACAGAGGATATTGACTTTACCGTTCTTTTAACGCATATCGGTTTTGATGATGATAAAAAGCTTGCAGAGGCTCTCGATCCGCGCTGGGGTGTAGATGTTATTATCGGCGGTCACAGCCATACGCTTCTTGAAGAACCCTGTGTTGTTGCAGGCATTCCGATTGTTCAGGCGGCAACGGGTACCGACCAGATAGGCAGATTTGACATAATGGTTAATACCGACACAAACTCTATTGACAGTTACGAATGGCAGTTGATACCCATTGACGATACCCATTGTCCGAAGGATAAGGCGCTTGAGGAAATCATCAATAAATACAATTCTCAGACTATGGAAAAATACAGCAGATATATCACCCGTTTCGGCGACAGATATACGCATCCTGCACGAAACCGTGAAACAGAGCTTGGACGATTGTTTTCGGATATATTCAGAGACAGCTTAAGACTTGATGTTATGCTTCTCGGTTCGGGAAGTCTCAGAATTCCTGAAATCGGACCTATTGTTACACTGCGTGATCTTACA
>JAZORX010000354.1:0-3170 GCA_045656845.1 Acutalibacteraceae bacterium
ATCTTCTTCAAAATCTATTGCAAAGGTATCAATGGAAACATTTAACGCTTTAGCTATTTTATATATCATTGTAAAGTGAGTATCATGATAACCTTGTTCAATTCTTGAAATATGCTTTTGGGAAATTCCCGATATTTCAGAAAGCTGTTCTTGTGTAAGACCTGCCTTTTGTCTGCACTCTTGTATTCTTTTTCCAACACTTTTGGTTATTTGCTCTTTTTCAAATTTATCAATACTCATAATTATACAACCTCACAATGATTATTCTACATAATTAAATTATATATTCAGGAATGTATAATTGTAACTTGATACTTGAATACAATTTTATATAATTCTACAAATAGGTAATATTTTCTCTTTATTTTTCTATATATGTGTGGTATAATAGATTATAATATTACTTTTATGATGAATTTGAGGTAACAAACTATGGCTGCTGATAAAGCGTGTTGTTTTTTCGGACATAGAAAGATAAACAAAACACCCGAACTGATTGAAAGACTTACAAGGGAGATTGAAATTTTAATCACAGAAAAAGATGTTAATGTTTTTTATTTCGGCAGCAAAAGCGAATTTGATGATTTATGCCATAAAGTCGTAACAGAGTTAAAAGAAAAATATCCCCACATAAAGCGTGTTTATGTGAGGTCGGCATTTCAACATATTCCGGATTGGTATAAGGATAGTCTGCTGAAGCATTATGAAGATACATACTTCCCTGAACATATGGAAAACGCAGGCAAAGCTTCCTATGTGGAACGCAATCAGGAAATGATAAACAAATCTGATTTCTGTGTGGTGTACTACGACGAAAACTATGCACCGCCGAGAAGAAGAAACAGCAAACGGGATTTATTGGATTATCAACCTAAAAGCGGAACAAAAGTTGCTTTAGACTATGCTATGAAAAAGGGGATTTGTATAAAAAATGTATTTTATAACAGATAAATCATAGTACTCAATTGTAAACTGAAATGCAATACTTGTTTGTTTGATTTATAATTTGAAGTATATAAATCGTAGATTCAGATAGGTGTTGCATTTTGTTTTGCAAAAAATATGAGGGATGAATTAAAAAAGCGGAATCGAGAAATCATTTTGAAATCTCAGTTCCGCTATTTGTAAAAAAGATTAAATTATTTCAACAACATCTTTAAATCCTGTTCAGGTGTTGTTATCGGCGAAATTCCGTAATTCTCTACCAAGAATGATAAAACATTCGGAGAAACAAATGCTGGAAGTGATGGACCGAGAATAATATTCTTTATGCCAAGATGTAAAAGTGTGAGTAAAATACATACTGCTTTTTGTTCATACCACGAAAGTACCATCGAAAGCGGCAAATCATTTACATTACATTCAAATGCTTCCGCAAGAGCAACTGCAACTTTGATTGCACTATACGCATCGTTGCATTGTCCCATATCCATAATGCGAGGAAGTCCGCCTATTGTTCCAATGTCAAGATCATTAAAACGATATTTTCCGCAAGCAAGTGTTAAAACAATACTATCTTCAGGTGTTTGCTTAACGAATTCTGTGTAGTAATTTCTGCCGGGCTTTGCACCATCACAACCACCAACAAGGAAGAAATGTTTGATTGTTCCTGATTTTACTGCATCAATAACTGTATCAGCAACAGATAATACAGCATTGTGAGAAAAGCCAGTCATAACCTTTTCTCCGCCGTTAATTCCTGTAAAGTGCATATCGGTAGGATAACCGCCGAGAGCAAGAGCTTTTTCAATTACGGGAGTGAAATCCTTGTCTTCTCCAATGTGTATGATTTCAGGGTAAGATACCACTTCTATAGTAAACACTCTGTCTGCATAACTTGGTTTAGGCGGCATCAGACAGTTAGTGGTAAATATAATCGGTGCAGGAATGTTAGCAAATTCTTTTTGCTGATTCTGCCAGGCTGTACCGAAATTACCTTTCAAATGAGAGTATTTTTTCAATTCAGGGTATGCATGAGCTGGTAGCATTTCACCATGGGTATAGATGTTGATACCTTTATCTTTTGTTTGTTCAAGCAACTGCTTAAGGTCGTAAAGGTCATGGCCCGAAATGACTATGAAAGGACCTTTCTCAACGGTCAGGCTAACATCTGTCGGAACAGGGTTGCCAAAGCTTTCTGTATTGGCTTTACCAAGAAGTTCCATACATTTCAAGTTAATTTCGCCAACCTCCATTACAATCGGCAAAAGCTCATTCATACCCCAATCTTTCATACCGATTGCAAATAATGCTTTATAAAAGAACTTGTTTACATCCTTAGCCTGATAACCCAAAACAAAAGCATGATATGCGTAAGCAGCTATTCCTCTGATACCGAATAATATCAAAGACTTAAGAGAACGAATGTCCTCGTCTGAATCCCACAACTCATTCATATCGTAATTGTCATTTCTTCCGCAAGAAGATGAACAGCATAGACAATTTGGAACAAGTCTGTTCTTTTCTGCTTCTATACGCTGAATAAGTTTGTTTATTGTAGCATTATTGAAATTTACATTAGTCACCGTTGTAAAAAGACTTTCTATAACAAGTTTATCGGTAGCATCGGTTACAAGTTCTTCATTCCCTTCGGTTGCTCTTGCAAGACCGATAAGGGCACCTGTTAATTTGTCCTGAAGCTCGGCAGTTTCAGATTTCTTTCCGCATACACCCGAAGCTCCGGTGCAAGCCTTACAGCCTGCTGTCTGTTCGCATTGAAAACAAAACATTTGATTATCCATTTATAGTTACCTCCATAAAATTATTCAATGATATTTCCGTCTGTTGAAACCACAACAACTCTCCACGGAATAAACTTACCACTTGCCTGAAGTGCATTTTTTACTGCAATTTCTATTCCGCCGCAGCAAGGTACTTCCATTCTGACAACTGTTACACTCTTTATATCGTTGTTTGCAATAATAGCAGTAAGTTTTTCGGTGTAATCGCCTTCATCAAGTTTAGGACAACCGATAAGTGTAATATGATTACGGATAAATTCATTATGAAAATTTCCGTATGCGTAAGCGGTACAATCGGCGGCTACTAACAGATTAGCTCCGTCAAAATATGGAGCGTTTGTCGGTACGAGTTTAATCTGCACAGGCCATTGGGAAAGCTGACTTACATTATCTGTATTTGATGGTGCAGTGCATGAACAACTTTCTCGG
>JAZORX010000355.1:0-4184 GCA_045656845.1 Acutalibacteraceae bacterium
AAAAACAAACAGCCGCACGTGAGCGGCTGCTTGTGATAGTAATGCGTTGTCAAACTTCTATGCCCCTTTCAGGGGCTTTGCCTGTAGGTGCCCCTTATAGGGGCTGTGCAAACCACTAGTTTACTAGTGGTTATGATTTAATTAAAACATAGAAGGTTTTGCAGTTTGTTTTTTGTTTTAGATCTTATTAATTAGTACCATTTTTGTGCATCGTTTCCGATCAAATGAGGCGCTTTGGTGCTTGATTTATTATATGTTAGTTGTTATAATTTCTGTATAGACAACACTTTGATTTAACAAAATTACTGTTTGATTTAAATACACAGTGTGTGGCTTGGGATGACAGAAATGCCGTTACTCTATAAATAATAAGGGGATAAATTCATGGATAATCTGACCGTAAAAGATAATGAACTGTATTTAATGCGCTATACGGAGCTTATCCGGATCAGTGCCTGCGGAAACAATGCTATTCGTTTCCAATCTTTCCCTGACGGAAAGGTGATTGAGGAAAATTATACTCTTATGCCGCAGAAAGCCGACGCAACAATTGAAGAGTTTGATAATTATGTAACTCTTTCCAATGGTACACTTAAAGTCAGGCTTGAACCGAGCGGAAAGCTTACCTTTTTTGCTGACGGTAAAAAGATTATTGAAGAAAAACCGGAGCTTACTTTTGAAAGCAATTATCGTCATTTTGACAACAAAGGTAGTGGCCTCTGGTCAGCCCGCGTGATGTTTGAGCCAAACAAGAATGAGCATTTCTTCGGACTTGGTCACAGCTGGGACAATGAGTTTGATCTCAAAGGATCGTCAATTGATATCCGTAATGTCAATGCTAAGTGTACTATTCCATTTGTTTACTCATCTCTTGGTTATGGATTTATATGGAATAATCCGTCAACCGGTCTTTGTGAGCTTTCAAACAACCGTACACGCTGGAGCTGTGATTGCTGCAGGTTTATGGATTTTGTTGTCATGGCAGGTACTCCGAAGGAAGTCTGCACAACTCTTGCTGATCTGACAGGTTATGCACCTGAAATGCCTGAATGGGCTAGTGGATTCTGGCAGAGCCGCCTTCGCTATGAAACTCAGGAAGAGCTGCTTTCTGTAGCGAGACGATACAAGGAAGAGGGTGTTCCTCTTTCGGTAATTATTGCTGATTATTTTCATTGGACCGAGCAGGGTGATTACAAATTTGACCCGAAGTATTGGCCTGATGTCAAGGCGATGAGCGATGAGCTGCACAGTATGAATACTAAGCTTGTTGTTTCCGTCTGGCCTACTGTTAATGGTGGCAGTGAAAATTATCATTATATGAGAACCAACAATATGCTTATGCGCACAACCCGTGGATGTGACCGTGTGTTTGACTTTTACGGTTGGCAGGGTGAAATAGATGCTACTAATCCCACAACAAGAGATTATGTATGGAGCAGACTGAAAGAAAATTACATAGATAACGGTGTTGATGCACTTTGGTTTGACGAGGCAGAGCCCGAGATACATCCTGAGCATTTTGATAACCTTATCTGGTATGCAGGCAGGGGAGATATGGTTGCACTGTTATATCCGTATTATTATTCGAAAATGGCTTATGACGGGTTTAAATCCATCGGAAGGGACGATATAATAACGCTTACGCGTTGTGCATATCTCGGTAGTCAGAAATTTGGCTCGCTTGTATGGTCGGGCGATATCAGATCGAGCTTTGAAAGCCTTGCACATCAGGTTAAGGCAGGTCTTAATATATCAATGTGCGGTATTCCTTGGTGGAATACTGATATCGGGGGTTTTTACGGAGCAGATATCACAAGTGATTATTTTAAAGAGCTGATTGTCCGTTGGTTCCAGTTCGGTTTGTTCAGTCCCGTGATGAGACTTCACGGTTCGAGAATACGTCATTTTGAACCTACACCCGGACTCAAAGAACCTAGTGGTGATCCGAATGAAATATGGAGCTTTGGTGAAGAAAATTTCGTTATCCTCAAAAATCTGATTATGATCCGTGAAAAATTAAGACCTTATATTCATAAGCAGATGAAAGTTGCGAGTGAAAAAGGCTATCCTGTAATGCGTCCGATGTTTTTTGAATATCCTGATGATGAGGTTTGCTATACTCTGGACAGCCAGTATATGTTTGGTGATGACATCATTTTTGCGCCCATTGTTGAACAGGGACAGACAGAGAAAACAGTCTATATTCCTGATGGTAAATGGATTTTGACGAAAAATGGAGAGGTATACACCAAAGGACATTATGAAATCAACGCTGAAATCGATGAATTTATAGCTTTAGTCAGAGAAGGTTCTGATGTGGTCGAATGCTTCAGATAAAAATGAATAACAATAAATAATAATTAACACGCTCAAAGATTAAATGCTTTGAGCGTGTTTTGCAGTATTCAAAAAGAAAAACCTGATACGATTAAGTATCAGGTTATCTGGTGCGAGAGACGGGACTTGAACCCGTACGGGATTACCACACGCCCCTCAAACGTGCGCGTCTGCCGATTCCGCCACTCTCGCGTATTTGGTTTTTGTCCTCAGCGAACGAATGAAATTATAACAAAAACCAAAGGGAATGTCAACCCTTTTTTAAAACTTTTTTATTTATTTTTTAACTTTTTTGCAGTTTCAATTAAAACTTCTTTTTGGTTGACTATTTTTTCTTCAATAACAAGATCTAACAAAGCGTTAAGAGTAGTACCGATATCTTTGCCTCTAAAACCAAGCGATTTGATTTCTTCGCCATTAATATTAAGATCCGATAGCTTAAGGCAAAGCTTGGAGTTTATAATTTCGTTTATCTGTTCCTCTGCGAGGTTTTGCGAGGCTGACTGCTTTTCGGCTAAATCAGGGTTTTTACCTGCCGTGTCTGCTCGCATCAGTTCCAGCGTGAGCTTAAGAATCTCAGGTGAATATTTTGAACAGTAATGTGCAACAGTATTTTTATTACCGTCAGGATACATATCGTGCAGCAAAATCAGGTTGTAAACGGTGTTTATAAATACATTTGAAAATCTTAGTGTCCGGAGAATTTCAACAGCTTTTTCTGCTCCCAGTTTCGGATGCCCCTTGAAATGAGAGGTTCCGTTTTTGTCATATGTATGACAGTCAGGCTTTGCTATATCATGGAACAGTGCAGCAACTCTGAGTTCTTCGGTTCTTTTTGAATTAGAAACAACTTTAATTGTATGCATCCATACATCATAAATATGATACGGTGTATTCTGAGGAAAGCCGTCCAATTTTCGGAGTTCGGGAATGATGCTGAAAATTACTTCTTTATAGTCAGTAAGAATACTTTCAACAGCAGTTCCGCAAAGAAGCTTGACAAGCTCAACACGAATGCGTTCTTTGGCTATGTTGTCAATCAGTGAGGTGTTTTTGAGAATGCTTTCTGAGGTGTTTTTCTCAATTTCAAAATCAAGCACTGAAGCAAAACGCAGGGCTCTGATTATTCTTAAAGCATCCTCGTTAAATCTGATGTCGGGATTTCCGACGCAACGGATAATTTTTTTCTTTAAATCCTCGCGACCGGCGAAAATATCCACAAGACCGTCTGTATGGTTATAAGCCATTGCGTTAACGGTGAAGTCTCGTCTGCTGAGATCTTTTTCTATTTCTGTTGTAAAACAAACGCTTTCGGGACGACGGTTGTCGTGGTATTCACCGTCAACACGCATAGTTGTGATTTCAATATGCACACCGTCGATTATAACGGTAACGGTGCCGTGTTTAAGACCTGTCGGGATAACACGGAAGTCTTTGAAAACCTCCATGGTTTCTTCGGGTGTAGATGATGTAGTCATATCCCAATCATCGGGAGTTTTTCCCATAAGACTGTCCCTGATACAGCCACCGACGGCATAGGCCTTGAAGCCGCTTTGTTCAAGCAGCCTGAAAGCAGTATTGATATAATCGGGACAGTTTATAAACATTTCATCACTCCATCTTTACAATATTATCATTTTAAAGTATAATAATCAAGATTAATTTGTTAGGGTGATTGTATGAATATTCAGATTTACGGTAAGTCAAAATGCTTTGATACTAAAAAAGCAGAGAGATATTTTAAAGAGAGACGAATTAAATATCAGTTTGTTGATCTTGTGAAATACGGAATGAGTGAAGGTGAGTACCGTAATATTAAAAATGCTGTAGGTGGCATGGATGAACTT
>JAZORX010000356.1:0-10667 GCA_045656845.1 Acutalibacteraceae bacterium
TTATCTCAGTCATATGGTGCGCAGGCCGTACTGTGTCGCACGGTGTTAACCTCTTAATGCTGCTCGGTTCCCCGCCTGACATGGTTCGTGGTACCCCGTCGCACAGGACCAACACACCACATGACTGAAATAATGCTTCGATAAATCGCCTGCAATATCTTATTTATTATACTATATTTTGCTTGACTTATCAAGTAAAATTGCAAATTTTTTTAAGATATTGCAGTTAAATTTATATTTTAAAAAGCTCTTTTATTGAGTTTTCTGCTTTGCCGATATAATCCGGCATAAAGTTCTGAAGATATTTTCTCATTTCGCTGTTTTTTGAATAAAATTCTTTAAAAATTTCAATGAAGCGATCGCCGTCTTTCAGCTCTTCAACGGGGAAAACATAACCGTCATAAGTGCCGAAAATATCTTTTGCGATTCCCTTTGATTTAATGCTGTATCCTATAACGAGAGTAGGTACGCAGGTGCTGTAAGCCGCAATTGTTGCGTGGGTACGAGCACCGATAAAGGCTTCGCAGCGTGAAATAATGCTCTTATATTCCGTTGCAGAGTAGTCGCCGCTGACAAGACCGATTCTTTCACATCTGAATTTTTCATAAATTTCTGAAAGAGTTTCGCAGTCTGCCGCATTGTTTCTCGTAACATGAGGGATGAGAAGAATGTTGAGGTCTGTTTCATTAAGAATGTATCTGATGAGAGAAAAAACAGCCTTTTTTGCAGGGTGATTTTCGTCACAGTCCTTCGGGTAAACAAAATTGCTTATGTTTATTCCAATGGTATGCTCCCTGACCTCAAATGTTTCGTTCATTTTTTTATCAACGGGAAGTAAAAATGCCGAATCGGGATAAAGAACGGTGTTTTTATCAATTCCGTTTTTAATAAGCGCATCGTAAGAGAAGGTTTCTCTTGCAACGATGAGGTCAAAACCCTTGAGGTCTTCAATTTTATCGGGTGTCATATCTTCATTTCCGATTGAACAACCCCATAAAACGGTCTTTTTTCCCATTTTACGAAGGGTTGTGTTCATCGCTTTTGCAACATGGCCGTCGCCGTAGCAATAATTATCCCCACCAACGGAGATATAAACATCGTTTTTCTTCAAAGACGGATTTCTGCAAGCAATTGTATAGTAAAAATCGTCTGCTTTTTTCTGCGATTGCTTTGAATACAAAGCAATTTTAATTTTATCGGAAAAAGAAGTGCTTTTCGGTGCAACGGAATAGTCAAATTCCTCGATTTCATCAATCAAGGGAAAACCTGCTTTTTCATCCTCAGCTTTCTTGAAGGAATAAAGCTTGATGAAGGCTTCAGGTTTTTCTTTTTTTATCATTGAGGATAAGGTTCTGACGATTGCTTCACAACCGTGATTCTGCGAACCGCCGTGTGAATAAAAAGCATATTTCATCATTATTCTCCTAATAATTTAACATCAACATCATCAAAGTGGCACCAGCCCCACTGCCTCGGCCAGCTCTGCGAGGTTCCGTTTGCGTGAAGGACCTCAAAAACAAAAGCGGGGTAAACATAATCGAGATTTTCGCTGTTTGATTTTGCCGTGCCACCGGAAAGGATGAGCGTCGCCTTATAAATTCCGGGACCTAAATTATGCTTGTTTATTGTGATTCCGACATCGAATTCACCGATTGTATTGATATTTGCAAAGGTATCTGTGAAGCAGACCTCAATTGGAGTTTCGTCAGCCTGCCAGATAAGCATACGGAAAGACATATCGCCGATATTCTCAACCTTTGTCTTTATGCGAAGCTTCAGTTCAATCGGGTCTTCAGCACCGTAAATGCAGGATTCATTCTGCAGAATGTCAAGGGAGAGAATCTCAGCTTTGTCAAGGTCATAGCCCTTCTGACGGGGAAGCTCGGTGAAATCATAATGATTCTGCTTTTCCATATATGCTTCGCTGTTGTAAATACGGATTCCTTCTTCAACGTCACCGTCAAAAATAACCTCACCTTCGCGAAGAACAACAACTCTGTCGCAAAGCTGACGGATTGTGTTCATCTGATGGCTGACGAAAAGAATTGTTTTACCGCTTGCTGCAATGCTGAGCATTTTATCGATACATTTTTTCTGGAAACGGGTGTCGCCGACGGCAAGAACCTCGTCAACGAGAAGGATATCCGGCTCAAGATGGGATGCAACTGCAAAAGCAAGACGGACAAACATACCGCTTGAATAACGCTTTACGGGAGTGTCAATGAATTTACCTACTTCGGAAAATTCAAGGATTTCGTCAAATTTTGCGTCAATTTCAGTTTTCGTCATGCCGAGGATAGCACCGTTGAGGTAAACATTTTCACGGCCGGTAAGCTCTGTGTTAAAGCCTGTTCCGACCTCGAGCATGGAAGAAATTTTTCCGAGCATTTCAATTCTGCCGTCCGTCGGCTCGGTGATTCTTGAAATAATTTTAAGAAGAGTCGATTTACCTGCACCGTTTTTGCCGATGATGCCGATTTTTTCGCCCTGCTCAACATTGAATGAAACACCGTTGAGCGCCCAGAAATCTTCTTTATTGCTGTTTGGACTGATGAAGGATTTCACGGCAGCCTTGATTCTTTCTGCTTTTCCTTCGGGTTTTTTACCGATATTTTTTATACGATATCGCTTTTTAATGTTTTCTATTTTTAAAACAACGGGTTTTTCGCTCATTTAAATCCCTCCGATCAGACAATGTCGACGAATGTGCGTTCTGTTTTTCTGAATAAGTGAATGCCGAGGGGGATGAGGACAACAATCCATGCAATTGCGATGAGGAAAGACAACCAGTCAAACGGCATATCCTTGATGACACACCATTTAAAAGCGTTGATAACGCCTGTTGCAGGGTTGATTGAATAAAGAAGTCTTAATTTTTCGGGGATTGAGTCGATTGAATAAGCAACTGGAGTAAGATACTGACCGATTGAAACTGCAAAAGGAATAATCTGTGCAAGGTCACGCCATTTAACATTGAAGGATGAAAGAAGAAGGCCGAGTGATGTTCCGAGAATAAGACAAAGAAGGAAGAAAACAGGAAAAAGAAGAAATCTTACTGACGGATAGTAACCCTGAATAAGCATCATAACAAGAAGCACGGCGGTGGAAATCGAGCTGTCGATGATATGAGCGACGGCAGAGCCTATCGGTGAGATAATTCTCGGGAAATAGACCTTTTTCATAATAGCCGCATTTGTTATGAATGTGTTTGCAGATGTTGAAACACCCTTGGAGAAAAGACCCCAGGGAATCGTACCTGCATAAACCATTATGTAGTATGGTGCAGAGCCGTCAGAAGAAAGTCCTGCGAGGTTTCCGAAGATAAATGTCATAACGAAAACATTGATAATCGGAGCAATAACTGCCCAGCCGATGCCGATTCTCGTCTGCTTATAGCGGACGGTGACATCTCGCTTTGCAAAGTTCAGAGCAAGCTCTCTGTAGTGCCATATGTCTTTCCAATACTGGAAATTTTTTCCATTAGGTTCGATAATAGTTTTTCTCAACTTTTCTCATCCTTTAAATCATATTTGCACAATATATCAACTTATAATACCATAAATGTATATGTTTAGTCAAATGTAAAAATATTTATGGTCAGATTTAAAAGGTAAATTTGTATTTACAGAATAAAAATCAATCGCTTTATAATAAAAACACAACAAAGCGAAACACTTTCGGAGGTAACTGAAATGAAAAAGGTTCTGGTTATTTTATTGGTAATAGCAGGTATTTACGGTGTAACCTCTGTCTTTCAGGAGGAAAGCTCAGCTCACAGCCACGACAGGTCAACAGGCACATACAGCACAGACGGTGGATACTATAATTCAGGTTATAATTACAACAGCGGCGCAAGCAGATACACTTACTGCAACTATTGCAACGGTCTTAAAGAAACATCCTGCGATGTCTGCTACGGTATCGGTTATAAAACGATTGATGTTCCTAACTACGGTGGCGTTTATCAGCCTGACGAAAAAGTGGATTGCTCCCGTTGCATTGACGGTGATATGGACTGCCCGTATTGCTGATAAATACTCTTGAAACAGTAACATAAATTTTAACTATCCCGATAAATTCGGGTTTGTGGAACAGATTTTAAATCAACATCGTAGGGGCAGATATCATCTGCCCGCTAATCATTATTATTTTTTTTAACGGGAACATAATATATTCCCCTACGAACCTACCTCAAGCGATGTTGTAGGGACGGGCGTCCTCGACCGTCCGAAAAAACATCAGAATTTAACGGACCGTCCGGGAGGCCGGTCCCTACAAAAATGGTTCGGATACGGTGCGTAGGGCGGTGGCTTGCTGCCGCCGTTATTATATTTCAGCGTCGCAGACTCTCACTTCTTACTTTCGGGATTCACCCCGACAAACCCGAATTTGTCAACAAACAATTCTTCATCCGATAAAAGAAAAAGGAAACACCGAAAAAGTGTTTCCTTAATTTTTTATTAAACATTGAAGAGGAAGTGAACGACGTCGCCGTCCTTCATAACATATTCCTTACCTTCCGAACGGATAAGACCCTTTTCTCTTGCAGCAGCGAGAGAGCCGTTTTCCATAAGGTTTTCAAAGCTGATAACCTCTGCTCGGATAAAGCCTTTTTCAAAATCAGAGTGGATTTTACCTGCAGCCTGAGGAGCTTTTGTACCTTTTTTAATTGTCCATGCTCTTACTTCGGGAGTGCCTGCAGTAAGGTAAGAGATAAGACCGAGAAGATCATAGCTTCTTTGGATGAGGAGGTCAAGACCACCTTTTTCAACGCCAAGCTCAGCGAGGAACATTTCCTTTTCTTCCTTGTCAAGGCTTGCGATTTCAGCTTCAAGCTCTGCACAGATGGGAAGCACCTGAGATTCGTCCTCTTTTGCGATTTCGCAGACTGCGTTGAAGCGTACGTTTGATTCGATATTGTTTGCAAAGTCATCCTCGCTCATATTGCAAGCGTAGATAACGGGCTTTGATGTAAGAAGTGCGATATCGCTGATGATTGCTTTTTCGTCATCGTCGCAGTCAATGCTTCTTGCAGATTTACCTTCTTCAAGATGCTCCTTGAGTCTTTTAAGAAATTCATATTCCTTTGCAAGGCTCTTGTCGCCCTTCATTGCCTTTGCAGTTCTGTCAATTCTGCGCTCAACCATCTCAATATCTGAGAAGATAAGCTCAAGATTGATCGTTTCAATATCTCTTGCAGGGTCAACGCTTCCGTCAACATGGATGATATCGTCATTTTCAAAGCAACGCACAACGTGAATGATTGCGTCAACCTCACGGATGTGAGAAAGGAACTTGTTTCCGAGACCTTCGCCCTTTGATGCACCCTTTACAAGACCTGCGATGTCAACAAATTCGATAACTGCAGGAGTGATCTTCTGAGGGTTATACATCTCAGCGAGAGCATCAATTCTGCTGTCCGGCACGGCAACAACGCCTACATTCGGCTCAATTGTGCAGAAAGGATAGTTTGCAGACTGAGCGCCTGCGTTTGTGATTGCGTTAAAGAGTGTACTTTTGCCGACATTCGGCAGACCTACTATACCAAGCTTCATATTTTTCTTCCTTTTCTAAAAATACTTTCTATATTATAAACGCAAGTGAATAAAATTTCAAGACAATATATTTAATCGTTGAAAAAAGTGAAGAAAAAAGATATAATCGGATTGTAATATCTTGAAGAGGTGACTTATGCAGGGATATAATGCAATAGTGGTTTTTAATAAAAATGAAGATAAGATTCTGATGTGTAAGAGAGAAAGAAATCCATATAAAGGATTGTTGAATTTTGTCGGCGGAAAAATAGAGAAAAATGAAACCGGTTTTGATGCTGCATACAGAGAACTTGAAGAAGAAACCACAATAACGAAAGATGATATTATTCTTTCTCATTTAATGGACTTTTCGTATCATTTAGGAAAGTGTTATCTTGAAGTTTATGTCGGAAAGCTTAATAAAGAAAAAGAAGTCAGCGGAGAAGAAAATGAGTTAGTCTGGTCTGATTTAAATCACAATTTTTTCGATGCAACGCAGTATGCGGGTGAAGGAAACATAGGACACATTCTGATGCATATAGAAATGTTCAGAAAGGATTTGTTGAAATAATTCAGTTAAACAAATTCGTGTTTGTAGAGTTCTTTATTTTCCACCTCATCCGCCTCGTTCCTCGGCACCTTCCCCTCGAGGGGAAGGCTGAGAAATTGCACAGTCCAAGGCTTCCCCTTGAGGTATTCCCCTGACAGGGGAAATGTCGCGGTAGCGACAAAGGGGTGCCCGTTTTCGGAGAAAAAGGCTCCGCCGTAGGCGGTGGTGAGGTGTAGGTTGCAACGCAACCGTTATTTAAATTCAGCGTCGCAGACCCTTAATGTTTGCAACGCAAACACATCATTCGCGTAGCGAACATCATTCATCATATCCGCGCCGCGGATACATCATTGCAAAGGCATCGCCTTTGCTCGACAAACCCGGATTTGTCTGATTGTTTTAATATAAAAAGGAGAGTAAATATGATTAAATATGGTGTAATCGGTTCAGGATGGATTGCAGAATCATTTGTGGAAGGGGCGCAGACCGTTGAGGGGATGTGCTTTGCTGCGATGTATTCTCGCACATACGAAAAAGGCAAAGAATTTGCAGAAAAATTCGGCTGTGAAAATATTTATACAGACATAAATGAATTTGCAAAAAGTGATATCGATGCTGTTTATATCGCAAGTCCGAATTCGCTTCATTATGAGCAGAGTAAGCTTATGCTTGAAAACGGAAAGCACGTCCTCTGCGAGAAACCGATAACGATAACTCCCGATGAATTTTCTGAGCTATTTTCTCTCGCAAAGAAGAAAAAATTAGTCTACACGGAAGCGATAATGATGATGCACGCTCCGCACACCGAAAAGATAAAAAATGCTCTTGAAAAAATCGGAAAAATCACAACGGCTCACTTCGATTTTTCTCAGCTTTCTTCAAAATATAAAGCTCTGAAAAACGGAGAAAATCCGAATATTTTTAATCCGGAAATGAAGACGGGTTGCCTGCGTGATTTAGGAATTTATTGCTACTATCCTGCACTTGAATTTTTCGGTCTTCCCGAAAAAATTTCTGCATCTGCAGGCTTCATCGAGACGGGAGCTGACGGCTACGGCACGGCAATTCTTGACTATCCCGACAAGCAGGTAACGCTTACATATTCGAAGATAGGTCAGGACTATTGCGGCTCGCAGATTTTCGGCGACAAAGGCACGATTTCAATTGATTCTGTTTCAATGCTCACGGGAGTAAAAATTCATTTTCCGGACGGAAAAAAAGAATTGATTCAGGACGAAATCGAGAAGCATATAATGATGGCTTACGAGGCAAAAAATTTCTATGATTTCATAACAGATTATGAAAAAAATTGTGAAAAATATTTCGCAATAAATGAAAGAATTTCTCAGGTGAACAAGCTGCTTTTTGAAGTGAAAAATATCTGCGGAATTATATAAATTTTTATATTGGAAATACAAAAATTCTCACAAAATTTTGTGGGAATTTTTTGTGTTATTTGCAAAAAAATTTGTTGACTAATATTGATTAGTGTGTTAAAGTATTATATGTATATTAGTGTCTTTATGTGTAGAGGTGCCTCTAAAAACAGGTATCGATAAAGCGCAGAAATCCGTATACATTTATAATATATATATAATATAAACCGATAATCTTTGGAGTGTGTCGCTATGGCAGAGAACAAAAAGAATCCCGAAACCGGTTCAAGAATAAGAACGATCGAGCTTACTTACAGACCGGTGTTTGACATTCATCTTAATATGGCGATTGATTTCGAAACGAAGATGCAGATCAACGACAGAGTTCAGGGCGTTATTCCTGAAAAGGTTTTTATGCCCGTTGCTGAAAAGTCAAACCAGGTTGTTCAGCTTAACCTCTGGGCAGTTGAGGAAGCCTGCGAAGCAATTAAGCGTTGCGCAGAGCGCGATGTTGATATGAACAGCGTCATCATCTGGGTTTCAGTCAAAACACTCACAAAGAAGAACTTTGTTTCTCAGGTTAAGAAGATTGTTGATAAATACGAAATTTCTCCCGAGAGCTTCTGCTTCAATATCACCGAGAGTATTCTTGAAGCAACCAAGGATAAGGTCATTGAAACGATCAATGCTCTGCGTGAGCTCGGCTTCAGAGTTTCAATCGACGATCTCGGCCTTGAATACACCTCGCTTTCAAACCTTGCTCATTATGATGTTGACTATATCGGAATTCATAAGAGCATGATTGAAGATATACTCTACAGCGAAAAGGTTCAGAATACGGTTCAGGGTATCATCGACTTCTGCAAGAAGATTGATACGCAGGTAATCGTTGACGGAATCGAAACTAAGGAAGTCTTTGATTTAATCAACAAAATGGGTGCTGACCGTTTCAGCGGTCCGTATTTCGGAGAGTTTGTTAAAGATAAGCAAATAAGTTAAGGAGAGGGTCAGCTTGGCTAAGAAAAAGAAAAATGATATGCCGCCCGGAGTCGAAGTTCCTGAGAATTACGACGCAATGGGAAAATACGGCGTTAAATCCGAATCCAAGAAGGTCAAGAAAAGAGAAGCTTTAATCCGTATCCTTACTGTTATTCTTGTTCTGATGTTGCTTTTCCTTTCGTTGATGTTTGCTTGCTCCTCGTACATAAACAAAGCAGGTGACTTCACGGTTACAATGGATAAGGATGCTTACAATATGGGCATCATCCTCTCAGAAACGAAGGAGTTTAAAAATGCTTCACGTTTCCTGACAGGTGAAAAATGTGTCGATATGCTCGACACGACGTTGGCTTGGCTGCCCGACGACCTCGACAGCATCGACGGCTCACACAACAACACAAACGGCCAAAGCTTCCTTGCATATACTTTCTATGTCAAGAACGGCGGCACGGTTGATGTTGAATACACAGCTGAAATCAATATTGAAGCTGTTTCACTCGGTGTTGATGAGGCAATGCGTGTTATGGTTTTCCACAACGGTGAACCGACGATTTACGCAAAGCCGCAAAAAGGCACAACGGATAAGCTTGAGCTTAATCTCAACGATCAGGGCGAGAGCGAATATGCCGTTGATAAAAACTTTGTTTCCTCAACCAAGGTTATGGAAAATAAAGTTGATCTTTTCAGAGCAGGCGAGATTGATAAATATACAGTCGTTGTCTGGCTCGAAGGTTGGGATCCTGAATGTGTTAACAAGATCCTTGAAGGCGAAATCAAAATGTCTATGAATTTCTTCTGCGAAGAAGCTGATGGTAGTGACGGATCATCAGAATCATAAGGCAAACGATTTCAATTTCAGGTCTCAGACACATTTGAGATATATATTATGGCGGAAAACCGTACATAAAATCTAAGAAGGAGGTAAAGAAAAGGACTATGTTTAAGAAGAATCAGAAAAACCGTGCATTCTTTGCAGCTATCTCAATGCTTCTTCTTTCTGCTATCGTTCTTACGACTGCATCTTTCGCTTGGTTCTCTTTGGGCAGAAGCGCAGCAGCTAACAGCCTTGACCTTAAGGTCACAAAGCAGGGCGAAGGTATCCAGATTTCTGCTAACGCATCAGTGTTCACAGATGAGTTGACGATTGAAGATCTTAACGGTACATCTACGACAGGCTTCCAGGCTCCGACTACAGATTACAATTTCTTCCCGGAAATGATCGAGCCGGCATCTTCAAGCTTTGCTCTTAATGCATTGCCGTCATTCTTCACAGGTGGCGTTGATAAGGGCGCAAACACATTTGAAAGCCTTGCGACAACAGCTAACGGCGGTGTAGATATCTATGGTAAGTCAGGATATGCAACACCTGCAGGCGGTAAGATGGCAGGTTTCTATGTATTCGACATTTTTGTTGACTACACAGGCGGAGAGACAGCTCAGCTTAAGATCGGCAAGTCAAGCATCGAAGTTAAGAACGATGAGACAGACGGTACAACAGCTATTGCTGATGCAGCAAACTCAATGCGTATCGGTTTTGTAAACTGCGGCACTGTTACTAAGGGTTCAACTCCCGCACAGGCTACAAGCGGTTCAGAAGCAGTCATTTTCGCTACCAATGAAGAAGCACGCAACACTAACCCCATCGCAAGTACTGGTGTTAGCGGTATTCTTGCAGACGGTGCTTACACAGTACCGACAGGTTCAGCAGGCGGCATTTCAATCGCTTCAGGTTATGATTGCCCCGTTGAGACAGGTGCACTTGATCAGGTTATCAACATTCAGAACGGCGTAAACCGTATCAGAGTTTACATCTGGATGGAAGGTCAGGATGCTAACTGTACAGACTCTCTCCAGAGTCAGCTTATCTCTGCAAACCTCGTGTTTGAATTGGTTTAATCCCCGGCATTTTACTTACTTCTAATTTATGTTTCAGTTGCTCCGGGAAGTAATCGGTTGTAAGGTAATATTCAGCTGAAAATTTTGCAGGTTTTCCTGCAAACCGGGTTACTGGGAAGGCCGAAAAACTCCCCGGTGAATGGAACATTAATTAGCCAAAATGTGCGTTTAGCGACGCGTTAACGGTCGCTAAAGCAAAAAATCTTTATGGAGGTAAAGACAAAATGAAAAAAACATTGAAAAAGCGTACCTTTATCTCTGCCATCGCTATGCTCATCGTATCAGCAATCGTGTTGACATCATCAACATTTG
>JAZORX010000357.1:0-10141 GCA_045656845.1 Acutalibacteraceae bacterium
GTATACACCGTGTGGAAAAGCAGCAGAGTATCCTACGATCAACCGTAAGCTCAGCGAAAGAGAATACGATATGGTTCTTGATTATGCAGACAAGCTCGGGTTTGAAAATGCGTTTATTCAGGAGATTGACTCTTCCTCTGAAGAGTATATACCTGATTTTGACCTGACAGGAATATAAACGATTGACTTTTTGCTGTAATAATATTATAATATTACGGTAAAAATTTTATGGAGGAACAAAAAATGAAATTACTCAACAAAGCTGTTTCTGTTATGATGGTAGTTGTGATGATGTTTTCACTTATGACCTTTAACAGCTCAGCAGCATCAGTTAAAAAAATGGAAATTGTATCATTGCCGACCAAGACAACCTTCTATAAGGGTACGGACTGGAATTACGGCCATTGGACATTCCCTGAAGACGAAGGCCTCGGCACATTTACACCGGACGAGAGTAACATAACATTTATGCATCAGGGTGGTTATATCCACAATTATCAGGACAGAGGCTTGCTCGATATGAACGGACTCGTTGTCAAGGTAACTTATTCTGACGGCACAACAAAAAATGTTACTTATAAAGAAACTGTGCTCAGTTCAGGTGTTCTTGTTCGTAATATCTTTGCTTCACCGAAGGGTGGAGAGTATAGTCTCGGTGAGAATACGATTGAAATTTATTTCGAATCATCACCAAGCGTTTATACAACTTTTAAAATCAATATAGTGGACAGTACACCTGTAACAAAGGGTGATGTTAATTCAGATAGTAAGGTCAATTCTTCTGATGCACTTCTCGTTCTTCAGCATTCGGTTGAGTCTATTAAGCTTACAGCTGATCAGATTACCCGTGCAGATATGAACAGCGACAAAAAAATCAACAGCCACGATGCGCTTATGATTCTTCAGAAAAGCGTTGGCTTGAAATAAAAAACCACGGCATAATTCGTTATGCCGTTTTTTTATAAGAACAGATATTCTTTTTTCGCACTAAGGTTGATGGATATGAATAAATGCGTTGTTTTTAAAACAGAAAGCTACGATGATGACTTGCTCTACAAGGTGGTAAGCTGCCATTTTGAGAAGCACGATATAAAATCAAAAATACCGTCGGGAGCCAGAGTGCTCCTCAAACCGAATCTTGTTGTAGATAAGGATGCAGCCTTTTGTGTTACGACAAATCCTCGGTTCGTTTATGCTGTTATAAGATATCTGATAGATATAGGTGTTGAGAATATAACGGTTGCGGATTGCCCCGGTGGAGCGTTACTCTTGTTTTCGGAAATGGAAGCTGTTTATGAAAGAACGGGATATTCGTTTCTGGCTGAGTATGTGCAGCTCAGTACGGATTTTGAAAGCAGCGATGTTTCGGCACCGGATGGCAGCGTTAATAAAAGCTTCAATATAGTAAACTCCATAAAGGATGCAGACTATATTATAAACATCCCGAAGCTGAAAACTCACAATATGACCTGCATAACGGCAGGTGTTAAAAATCTTTTCGGAAGTATACCCGGTTTGCAGAAACCTGCTTTTCACGCAAAGTATCCGGCTGTCAGAGATTTTTCTAATATGCTTGTTGAACTTGCTCAGACGGTGAATGCGGATTTCACGATTGTTGATGCGATAGATATTATGGAAGGTGACGGCCCGACAAACGGCAAAAAAAGACATCTCGGTCTGACCTTTTCTTCATGCGATGTATTTTCGCTCGATGCATTTATTCTCAAGATGCTTGGAGTGCCGGAAACACTTGTTGCAACGGTTTCGGCTTCAAGGCAGAAAAAACTTGTGAACGATAATATCATCGCTGAGGGCGATACTGATTTCAGGCCTGAAGTGCCTATATTACTTCCGTCGGGATTCAATGCAACATCAGGTTTTGGCAAGCTTACAGCCAAGGTGAAAACGACGGCTAAAAAACTCGGTTCATCCGTTTTTATGAATTATCCTCAGATGAACGAAAAGTGTGTTCTTTGCAAAAAGTGTGTAGTGACCTGCCCGAAAAAAGCACTGAAGGTCGAGGATAAAAAAATTGTGCTTGATAAGAAAAAATGTATAGGCTGCCTTTGCTGTGATGAGGTATGCCCGAATGCAGCTGTGGATATCAGAAAAAAGATAAAAACAAAGAGATAGTCAGGGTTGTGTTGTTGATGAAGATTCTTTTTATACAGCCTTCTGCAGGTTTTTTGCTCAGGGGAACCACATATCCTGTTTGCAGAAGTATAATGGTAACATCATCATATATGAAATCCCTCGGTCATGAAGTAAGGGTTTATGACCGTTGCATTGATTTTAAAAAAACGGAGAAAGTTTTTGATGAATTTTCGCCGTCTCTTGTTATGCTCTATGCACCGCCTACGGCATCTCTCAAGGATGCGATGGAAGTCTCTTCTTTTGCCAAAGATCAAGGTTGCACGGTTGTATGGGGAGAGGTTGTGGCTGCAGCATTTGCAAATCAGATTGTCGGTGGTAACTATGCAGATTTTGTTATTACGGGCGAAACTGAAAAAAAGCTGAAGGATCTGATTTACGAGCTTGAAAATGAAAGAAACTTCTCAGCTGTTGCAGGCCTGACTTATAAAATTGGAAAAGAGATAAAATCCACACCAAACTTAAACGATACAGATCTTGAAGCTGTTCCGGAGATTGATTGGGATCTTATCGATGTAAACAAATGCTTCAGAAAGTTTCCTCATTGCAGAAAAATGCTTTATATGTACACTTCAAGAGGTTGCCCTTATAAATGTACATATTGCTATAACACGATGTTTTATAATTCTCAGCACAGAAAACGCCCGATTGCCCATGTTCTTAATGAAATAAAATATCTCGAAGAAAAATACGGTCTTGATGGTGTGAATTTTTCTGACGAGCTTCTTATTCTGACTGATGAAGAAGTAGAAGAAATCACAAGGTTCAGGAATGAAAATAATCTGAAATTTTTCTGGGGAGCAGAGACCCGTGCTGATACATATAAGGATATCGAAAAGCTCAGGAGAATGTATGATTCAGGATGTCGTTGGCTTATGCTCGGTCTAGAAACAGGAAGCGAAGAAGTGCGGCGAAGAGTCAACAAACCGATGGATAAGCAGATTATCAGAAATTTTGTTGATATGTGTACAGAAGTCGGAATAACTACATTCGGCTCGTTTATAATCGGCTTTCCCGATGAAACCCGTGAAAATCTGAAAGAAACCGTTAAATTCGCACTGAGCCTTGATGTCGATGCATTCCTTTTTAATTATTATGTAGTCATTCCGAAAACACCGATGGGTGATGACCTGATAGAAAAACAGAGGATTGATATTGAAAAAACCTTTTTATCATCAAGAGCAGCAGGTCAGCTTCAGAGTCTCTCGGCTAATTATTCCTGTATTCCGGAAACTGAATTAAAGGTTGTCAAAAGCTATTTCGATTGGCTGACATTTACCAGAAAAAAGGAAAGAGCTTCTTCAAAAGGAATGTTTCTTGATAAGGCTCTGGATATGCTTGCTCATATTTCAGACGGAAGAACGAAGGATGCTGCAAAAAATCTTTTTGATGCAGGAAAAACATTCCTGACGGTTGTATACTATTCGTCGATGTTTCCGGATATCAGAAAAGAATACGGTCTGTATAATGTAAATAAAAAGAAATATCATAAATAAAAATGCTTGTACTTCTCAGAGGTACAAGCATTTTGTCTTATTCAATTGAATCGAGGTTTATACCCTTTGTTTCTTTGACTTTGGTTGCAAACATTACAGCAGCAATTCCGACTGCGATAACGGAAATCGCAAGACATACCCACCAGAGAGGGAATACTAACATACCTGCAATTGCAAGTCCGTAGCCGACTACAAGCCCTATGATAACAAGAAGTCCTTCGGCTCCGACCACAGAGGCACGGATATCTGTCGGTACCTTTTCTGTCATCATAACATTCATATAGTCTCTTCCGATCCAGTATGAACCCTGATAAAGTCCTGCGAAAGCTCCGATAAGATACGGATTCCAGCTGAGAAGGATACCTGCAACAAAGAGAATATATCCTACAATACAGGTAACGGAAAATCCTGTAACAGTAGTTTTTCTGCCAAGCTTATCAGCGATAATACCTGAAAGGAAAGTGATTGAAGCGTAAATTACGGGCACCATAAACAACGCCTTGGTTACCTCGCTCGGGCTCATGCCTGCCGTGTGCATCATTGATTCAAAATAAAGAGCGATAGCGGGCATTGCAGAGTCGAAGATGATATGCGAGATAATCAGCCTTTTTGTGTCGGTGTTCGAGAAGATATATCTGACTCCGTTGAATACACCTGCCTGATTTCTCTGGGCCTGCTTCTGCTGCTTTTTCAGCTCTTTTTCTTTTTGCCTTTCAGCAAGGGGACGGGAGAGATAAGCTGTTCTTTCGTTGATGAAAACCTTTGTGTCTTTGGCAAAAATCAGAACACAAACAACAGCGATAAAACCGATGATTGCAGGAATAAGGAATATCTCACGCCATTTTGTGTCGTCATCTCCCAAAATCAGGTCTCTCAATGTCGGGATAAGGATAACACCGAGAATGCCAAAGCTTTTAAGGCAGCTGTAAATCTTTGCTCTGTGTTTTGAGGGAGCTTCTTCAAGGACATAAACTATCTGAATATCGTGACCCATAAAGAAGCTTATGAAAGCAAAACCGACGAGAAACATTATGTAGCTTGATGAAAGGTTGATTATCAGCAGACCTGCTGCCATACCTAGAGTGGAAATTGCAAAAAGAGGCTTGCGTCCCCATTTGTCTGCAAGTGCCTTGTAGAAAGGGGTTATCGCTCCGAAGGCATAGGTAAATATGCTGATACTCTGATGAAGGGCGAGACCTTCATTATATTCGTAAATCTTGCCGAAAAAAGGATTGTTTACAAAAAACTCCGTAACGAAAGCTGACTGCACCGTAACAGTAAGGTTACTTGTTACCTCGTCAACGATGTTAACAAGAGCGATAAGAGACAGAAGAATAAGAAAATAACCTTGATAATTTCCTTTTTCCTTTGTTTTATTCAGCCTTGAGAGCTGTCTTTGCTCAAAGGAACTTTTTTCTTTTTTCATTTTTGGCTACCTCTCAGTCAAGCATAAGCCTGATGAAAAGGCCTCCCTGAACCGTACGATGACGGAAACCGACCATTTCTGAAGTGTCCGTGTAGTACCAGTCAGTCATAGGCACTCTTGTGCGCATAGTGTCGTATGCCTTCCAGAGAAGTGAAGAGAAGAATTCGAAATCCTCCTTGTTATCAGCGAGTGTTGCGACCCAGATAAGCCAATCGGATTTTGTGTATTTTTCTCTCGAATCAAGAGGCACACCGTAGGGGAGCGCTTCCTCTTTGTATCTTTTGATTTCTTTTTTGAAAAAGTCTGCAGGGAAAAGTTCAGTCTTCCAGATTTTGTCCCAGACAGAGTTGTATTTAAGGCTGAATGTGCCCGGTCTGTCATATGCGAGACGGTAGCTTCCGTCCTCGTTTTCAGCGTTTTTCAGGAATGAATCAGCATATTCTTTCGCAATTGCAAGAAGCTCCTGCGATTCTTTTTCTTTGCCGAGATTTTTAAGGATATCGGCAAAGCCTGTGATGCCCATAATAGCCTTGAGAGAAAGGTTACAGTTGTGAGCAAGGTGACCTGCAAAGTCATCCGTGCAAAGCTGATGCTCGGGGTCTCTGCCGAAACGGATAAGATATTTGCTCCATTTTTCAAGGATATCAAAGTTATCCTCTGCGAAAGAATAGTTTCCGTCAGCCTTACAGATTGCAGAAACAAGAATAATCATATTTCCGCATTCTTCAACGGGCATCTGATATTCAAGTCTGTTTTCTGCGTAAACCTGACCATTGACAAGGGGATACTGACCTACATCGTGAGGAGCAAAGTCGTATTCCCATGCATCGGATGTTGCGTAACGGAAAACGGGGCGAAGCATTCCTTTAAGAAGCTCTGTGTTATAAAGAAGATACATCGGAGCACTAGGATAAGTAACATCGACCGTTGCTGCGCAACCGTTTGAAAAACATTCTTTTGAAATGTAGAGGTTGTTTCCTTCTTTGTCAACAACGAGCTTGTGCGCTGCCATAACCTGACGGTAAGCAAGAAGAAGAAGCTCTGCGTACTTTTCACCGCCTTTGGCGATAGCTTCGGCTTCAACCTTCTTTGAGAAGGTGTCGCATTTTTCGCGAAGAACAGTATAGTCTTCAGCTGCTTCCCTGATTGCTTCTTCGATTGTTTTGCCGTTGTTTTTCCAGTAAGCTTTAAGGTTTTCACCGAAATAAACCATACTGTCAATATCATCATATGCAAAGAGGAAAAGCTTCTCACTTTCAATTTCAGCTTCTGCATAAACGGAATAAAGATTTTCGATGATTGCGTTTCCGGTTTTTGCGTTGCCCTCGGCTGCAAGGTAACAGTAACCCCAGTCGATTCTGACATCGTCACCGCTTCTCCAGAGGACTTTCTGGTCGCCACTTCCGATTTTTACGCATGAAAGTCCGTCGATTGCAACATCCTCGGACCAAGCCTTTCCTTCGTTGGCTTTGTTGAGAACAAGCTCTTCGGTAACAAATATTTTTGCCGTTACCTTGTGCTGTTTGCCATCTATACTTTCGAATGAAAGCTTAAGATATGAAACCGGACGGGAAGCGTAATAAAGCTCGGTTACGAGCATAGGAGATGTGAACTCAGCCTTAAGACGGATTTCATCAGATTCATAAATTGCAGTGGTTGTGAAAGCATCTGCATCAATACTGATAAGGTTGATCTTCTTCTGAGTATCATCGTCACCAAGAAAACGGTAAGTCTTTCCGTCAACGGTAACATAACCGATGATATTGTTTTCTGCACCTGTCCAATGTGTTGTGGGCTTAGAGTTGATATTGTCTGTCCAGACCGAAAAGTACGGGTCAACCGTAATAAGCGGAATGGAGGGCATTCTCATTTTCATAAAATCATTCCTCGATAAATTTTTTCATCATTGACGGGCCGAAGTCAACATAAACACCTGTTGCTTTTGCAGTGTCTTCGTTGATGGATTCAACTCCGCTGTCCTTTTCTGCCGATTTTTTATAAATCATATAGGGAACAGGGTCGCTTGCGTGAGTTTTGGTTACGATTGGTGTCGGGTGGTCGGGGAGAATCATAATTTTATAATCGTCTCCGATTTCCTCAAGTCCGTTTATGATAACGGGAAGAACTTTTTCGTCAATAAGCTCAATTGCTCTTACCTTGTTTTCGGGCTCGTTTCTGTGTCCACACTCGTCGGGTGCTTCAATATGAACATAAACGAGATCAGCACCATTTCTGAGCTCCTCAACGGCAGCGTTAGCTTTTCCTTCGAAGTTTGTGTCGATATAGCCTGTTGCGCCTTCAACCTCGGGAGTGCCCATACCTGCAGCGATGCCGATACCCTTGAGAAGGTCTACTGCAGAAATAACGGAACCCTTGATGCCGTAAAGATCAGCGAAGAGGGGAAGCATAGGCTTCTTACCTTCGCCCCAGAGCCAGATTGAGTTTGCAGGGCGCTTGCCTTCTGCAATTCTCTTTTTGTTTACGGGATGATCCTTTAGGACATCATAGCTTTTTCTCATAAGGTCAACAAGCTTTTCAGCTGTCGGAGCTGTTGAAATATACGGGCCGACAACTCTGTCTGAAATGTCATGAGGAGGTGTCATGTTGCCAAGCTCAACAGTGCCACCGTGATGGATAAGACAGTGACGGTAGCTCACACCGTTGTAGAAAGTAAATTCATCGTTTCCGAAAACTTCCTGAACTGTTTTGATAATTTCAGCTGCGTCTGCACTTGAAATGTCGCCTGCAGAGTAGTCGATCATTGTTTTATCATCGTAGTTTTCTTCGTCAGAAAGTGTAACGAGATTGCAACGGAGTGCGATATCATCATCAGCCATCTTTACTCCGATGCTGACAGCCTCAAGAGGGGAACGGCCTGTGTAATATTTCATAGGGTCGTATCCCATAACACTGAGGTTGGCAACATCGCTGCCGGGCTTGAGACCCTCTGCAACAGTACGCACGAGGCCAACTTCACCTTTCTGAGCGAGTCTGTCAAAATTAGGCTTTTTTGCAAGCATCATCGGAGTCTTGCCGCCTAAAGCCGGTACGGGATAGTCAGCCATACCGTCATATAAAATTACTGCATATTTCATAGGTATCACCTTGATAATTAAAGATTTTTGAAAACACAAAGGCTTTCTTCAGCACACTGAGGGAAGCTCTTTCCGTCTGGTGTACGGGCTTCAAAGCTGATTCGTGCTTCGCGTTTGTCGTATCCGATTTCCCGAAGAAGGTCTGTGATAACGGAATAATCTTCGCCGTCATCGGGAGCCGGATACTGACGGTTGTTGACCACGCTTGCAACGTGAATATGAACAATGTGGTCTTTTGCTTTTCTTATAGAATCAAAACTGTCTTTGTTGAAGCCGAAGTGGTAGAAATCAACAAGAATCTTAACCCACGGACTTCCGACTTCTTCAACAACTTTCAGCGATTCTTCGATAGTATTGAGAATGTTACTTTCTCCGTATGAAAGATTTTCAAGAGCACAGACTATACCGTGCTTTTCACAAAGAGGAGCAACATGGTTTTTAAGAAAATAAACGAGTCTTTCAAAAGCTGTCTCGTAACTGACCCTTTCGGGAAAGTTTCTGGCAGCAGATGACCCCATAACAACGATCTTTACACCGAGCTTTTTTGCTTTGGCAAGAGCAGCATCGAGGTATGCATCTGCCTTTGCGTAGTCAGCATTGTCAACCGTGATTTTATATTCACCCGGGAACATACAGTTGGCAGCTTCAAAAGAATAACCTTTTTCGTCAGCTTCTGCTGCGAGGTTTAAGACTTCTTCGTCGCTGAGCTCGGAAATTCCCCCGAGATTAAGCTCGTGAAAGTCTGCTCCGGAATCCTTTATATTCTGCTTTGCACTGAAACCACCGGTAAAACCGTAACGAAAATCAGACATGGAAATCCTCCTTTATTCTTCATCCTGCCAACCCTTACAGACATCAACCCAACCTGTATAGTTCTGGGCATATTTCTCAAGGTCTGCAGGTGTCATTTCAATGGCGCTGTTTGAGCCGCCGACGGCAGGAAAAACGGTTTCAAATCGTTTGAGCGATTCGTCAAGATAAGTCTTTACACCGTCTTTAATGCCGAAGGGGCAGACGCCACCGATTGCGTGTCCGATAAGCTCAACAACTTCTTCGGGTGTCAGCATTTTTGCCTTAGCCGAGAAAGTGGATTTATATTTTTTGTTGTCAATCTTTGCATCACCCGCTGCGAGGATGAGTATCGGCTCTTCTCCGATTTTAAAAGATAGCGTTTTTGCAATTCTTTTACCCTCAACGCCGACGGCCTGAGCTGCCAGCTCAACGGTTGCACTTGAAACGTCAAATTCAAGAACCTTATCTTCAAGTCCGAATTGCCTGAGATAAGCTCTGCCTTCCTGAATGGACATAGAATTTATCTCTCCTTAGAAAATAACTCTTGATTTTGTCTGCTCAACAACAAGGTTAACAAATTCATCAATACCCATAGCACCGATGTCGCCTTCGCCACGCTTACGGACGGATACGCAATTTGCTTCGATGTCCTTGTCACCTGTAAGAAGCATATACGGGATCTTTTCAAGCTGAGCCTCACGGATCTTATAGCCGATCTTCTCACTTCTTGTGTCAACTTCGCAACGGATACCTGCAGCTTCAAGCTTTGCTTTGACTTCGTAAGCGTAGTCGTGGTGTCTGTCTGCGATGGGAAGAATCTTAACCTGAGTCGGAGCAAGCCATACGGGGAATGCACCTGCATACTTTTCAATAAGAAGAGCGAGTGTTCTTTCGTAGCAACCGATAGATGTACGGTGAATGATGTACGGGTTCTTCTTGCTTCCGTCAGAGTCAGTATATTCCATACCGAATTTTTCTGCGAGCATCTGGTCAATCTGGATTGTGATGAGTGTATCTTCCTTGCCAAATACATTCTTGATCTGAATGTCAAGCTTCGGACCGTAGAATGCAGCCTCGCCGATACCGACTTTATAATCAAGACCGATGTCATCAAGGATTGTTTTCATGATGCCCTGTGCTTCATCCCACTGTTCAGGTGTGCCGATGTACTTTTCTTTGTC
>JAZORX010000358.1:0-3261 GCA_045656845.1 Acutalibacteraceae bacterium
TATTGTAAAATCGGATACGGAGGATAATCTTTTCAAAATCATTGAAAACTTGAAGGAGATTAACTGATATGAAAAAAATAATTGCACTTATTATGGTTATCGTTTCCCTCTTTTCCGTAATGTCAATATCCGTTTATGCTGAGGGTACGGAAGAAAATACGGTTACCGTTACCGTAAATGATGTTGAGTTTGTTTTTGATGCAGACACATCCGAAGAATTCCGCAACAGAGCAATTGCTCATTACTTTAATCACGATGACGACGCAACAACATACGGACTCACCTGCACACTTTTTGGTCATAAGCTTGAAAACTCAATTACATATGCTATAACCCATAAAGCCAAAGCAACAGACCCCAGATGCTACCGTGAAAAATACAACACAGAAGTATGCACCAGATGCGACTATACCAATTCAACATTAATCAGCGCTTCATACATCAGCTGCTGCTAAAATTAAGTTTTGCCGATGTGCTTTTGTGCATCGGCAATAACCTTTGGGTGAGAGAAAATGAATGATAAATTAACTGTCAGCCTTTTCGGACACAGAATAATAGAAGATTATATCACAGTCGAAAGTAAGCTCTATGAACTTTTACGCATTATAATGCAAAAAGAAAACATAGAGGTTGAGTTTCTCATCGGCAGAAACGGCGATTTTGACCTGATGGCGGCTTCTGTTATCAGAAAACTAAAAAAAGAAACAGGCAATGAAAATGTTTTCCTCACCCTTGTTCTTCCCTATGAAACCGCCGAGTTGAGAAACAACACAGAAGCTTTTGAAAGCTATTATGATTCGATAGAAATTTGTGAAGCATCTGCCGACTGCAATTTCAAATATGCAATTGTGGCAAGAAACAGAGATATGATTGACCGTTCGGATATGGTTGTTGTTTACGTTGAAAACGAATCGGGCGGTGCATATCAAGCTCTCAAATACGCAGAGAAAAACCAAAAGCGAATCATAAATCTTTATCATAATCAAAACAAAAATTAACCGAGTTTGCATAAATGCAGACTCGGTTAAAAATTTTTTGCGTGACAAATCCGATTTTTTGTCATATATAAGTATAGACAAAAATCAGAGGTGATATTTTGAAAGAGTATAAACGCTGTCTTGCTATAATAAGAACATATCTGAATGACAAAACCCTCAAGCTTAACGAGAAAAAACTGGATAAGATTATCGGCGAAGAACTCGAAAAACCGATAAACGAAATGGATACATACTTAATCGACCTTTGCCTGAACGCCCTTGTTGCATACAGAACATATAAGACCGAGCGTGAAAAGAAAAAATGACTTATCTTCCGTGCTGATTGCTTGTAATGGCTATGTCAATTTACTTATAGAATTGACTTTATAACGATGAACAAATATAATTATATTTGAAACAACAATTATAAAGGAGAAGAATATGTCAAACGAGATTATAAGACTGATATGTTTCGGACTCTTTGTTCCTATTACGGATTTAAGCCTTAAATGGATATGGAAAGCGGTATATCGTTCATCTCACAAAAGAGAAAGCGATGTTGAAAGATACCAGCAAGAAAACTTAAGAATGCACAGAAGACACAACGGAATAAATGCTTGGTTGATTGATACCTCTCCGAATCCGCATAAAACTCAGCTTATAATATGGATTTATTATATTTTGCTTTTACCTTCTCTTGCGGGCATGGCATTAAGCAATTTCGGATTGTTCACTAATGTTTTTGATTCAATTCTGAATGTTTTGAAATTTGTTGTTCCCGTTATCGTTGTTTCATCGTTAATAATAGGATTTATTTACAAGAAAACCGCAAAAGAACTTGATTTTTCTGAAATTCAGAACGCTGAAATAACAAGTATGGAGTCTCAACAGCTTGCTGATTATGCAGATAATTGGGAAACGGGAGAGTACAAAAACAAAACAAGATACAGACCTTCTGCTCTACCCAAATACATCTTTTTGATAATTTGGTTTGCAGCGCTTATTTCGATGCTTGTTTTTGCCTTTACTCATAACTTAAAGAACAAGAATATACCGGAGCAAACAACAGAATCTGTTTCTGAAGCACTTGAAAAAGCGGAAATTATAGAGTTGCCTATATCTGAATTTGACGAAATATTTGCAGAGCATAATCTTGCAATCAGCGACGAACCGTCTTATCTTGACGGTGTGTCAGACGGATTTGTTGAAAGTGTTATTTATAAAGGCGATTCGGTTTCGTTTATAATTCATTTGTTCAGCAGTAAAGAAAATGCAACAGATGCTTGCTTGGAACGCATTGATTTTAACGGAATTTCGGGATATGAATACTCCGAAACACCAAATGGAATAGTTTACGAGCAGCAAGACAGAACTGTTTATTATAAAACACTCAGCATCGACAATGTTCTGATTGAAATATGGAACACAGGGGCTACCGATACAGAAAAAATGCTTGAAACTGTCGAGAATGTGTTGCAGAACAGTTAAATAATAAAATCAAGCCATACAAGTTGACATTAAATCAGCTTGCATGGCGATTTTTATATCAGCACATTCATATATACATTGTCACAAACAATTATTGACAACATCTTTTATTAATTTATAATTAAATTTGAGAATATTTGTCTTTTACTGATAGAAATTGCATTTTCAAACGACTAATATATGAAAAACTTTTCAAACGGGGGTGAATTTGTGGATATAGGTGCCAAGGCTTATGCCGACTATCTTAACGGCGATAACGAAGGATTGGTAATAATAGTTAAAACCTACAGCGACAGTCTTGTTAACTTCATCTGCAAATTTGTCCGTGACAGACAAACTGCAGAGGATCTGATGCAGGATACCTTTGTTGAACTAATTTCCAAGAAAAACAAATTCCGCAATGAATCTCAGTTCAAAACATACTTATTCAGAATAGCAAGAAATAAGGCTGTTGATTTTATCAGAAAATCGAGTAAAACAACTTTCATTTTTGATGAAACAACGGTTGGTGATGAAGATAAGCTTTACGTTGAAGATGATATTTGCAATGCCGAAACAAAAGTAGACCTTCACGCCGCAATTCAAACTCTTAACCCTGCTTATAGGGAAGTGATTTACCTTTCTTACTTTAACGACCTTTCAAATGAAGAAATAGCAATTATAATCAAGAAAAGCAAAAGACAAACAGAATTATTGCTTTACAGAGCAAAACAATCTTTGAAATCTGCTCTTGAAAAGGAGGGATTTATTTATGGATAAATACGAAGAAAGGGTATCGAAAATATTAGAAAAGAAA
>JAZORX010000359.1:0-4181 GCA_045656845.1 Acutalibacteraceae bacterium
TTCTATGCAGACAAGCTTAAAATAATTACTTTCCGAGTGCAAGAAATATATGCATTTTTCTTGACTTTACAACACATTATATTGTATAATGTTCTGAAATATTATCCGGCGGTGAAATTATGAGTTCTTATTTAACACCTATCACAAACGAAAATGTTGAGTTCCTTGTAGAGGAGCTCTATAAGCATAACAAAATCAAAGCAGACGACTTTAACAAATACGGTGTAAAGCGTGGTCTTCGAAACGCTGACGGCACCGGTGTTATGGCCGGTCTTACAAAGATCAGCTCAGTTGACGGCTACTATATCGATGACGGTGAAAAAGTACCTAAAGAGGGTCACCTTTTCTTCAGAGGCGTTGATATGGTAGATATAGTCAATAATTGCAAGGAAGAAAACCGTTTCGGTTTTGAAGAGGTTGCGTGGCTTCTTATTTTTGGTTCGCTTCCTACTTCCCGTCAGCTTCAGAAATTCAGCGAAATCCTTGCTGAATGCAGAAATCTCCCTGAAGATTTTATCGAAGATATGATTATGAAAGCCCCTTCGCCGAACATTATGAATAAAATAACCCGTTCGGTTCTTGCTCTTTATTCATATGACGAAAACCCTGACGATCTCTCAATCGAAAATGTGATCAGGCAGTCTATCCAGATTATTGCTCAGATTCCCGTAATTATGTCTTACGCTTACCAGGTCAAGAGACGCCATTACTACAAAAAGAGCATGTATATTCATCCGACAAAGCCTAACCACTCAACTGCTGAAGCTGTTCTTCGTTCAATGCGTTCTAACAAAACCTTCACCGATGAAGAAGCAAAGCTTCTTGACCTTTGTCTTATGGTCCATGCTGAGCACGGTGGTGGTAACAACTCAACCTTTGCAACAAGAGTCCTTACTTCCAGCGGTACTGATACATACGCAGCTTTTGCAGCAGCTATCGGTGCGCTTAAAGGTCCTAAACACGGTGGCGCAAACATCAAAGTAACAGAAATGATGAAATATATTCAGGAAGGTGTATCTGACATAACAAACGAAGGTCAGGTTGCAGACTTCCTTGAAAAAATCATTAACAAAGAAGCCGGTGACCGTTCAGGTCTTATTTACGGTATGGGTCACGCAGTTTACACTCTTTCTGACCCCAGAGCCACAATTCTCAAGGAAGAGGCACGTCAATTCGCACAGAAAAACGGTTATGAGGACAGATTTGAGCTTATAAATATGGTCGAACGCCTTACTCCTGAAGTTTTCCTCAAAGTCAAAGGTAACAAAAAGCCAATCTGTGCAAATGTTGATATGTATTCAGGTCTCATCTATGAAATGTTACAGATACCAGAAGACCTCTACACACCTCTTTTCACAACAGCACGAATTGCCGGTTGGTCTGCACATCGCCTTGAAGAACTTATGACAGGCGGTAGAATCATACGCCCGGCTTATAAGAGTGTTTCTACAAGAAGAAAATATATAAAAATTGACGACAGAGTCGACAAGTTTACTTTAGATCCTGAATATATACCTGCAGAAGAAAGGATAAATAAATAAAATGAAAAAAACTAACAAAACCAACAGTTTGCTTGTCACTATCCCGTTCATTGCGTCTTTGGCTGCTCTTCTTATTGCAGTACCTCTCAGAGTGTATCAATATGTCAAGCTCATCGATCCTTCAACAGGATTTTTCAATCAAACAGATTTTTCAATATATGTTGTTTATGGAATTATTGCCGTTGCAATGTTGGTCTGTATTGTTTTATCTTATATCAATCACAAAGCTATCCAGACAGTAAGTGTAGGAAAAAATTCAAAAATTTTCCTTGCAGTATCGTTGATTATGGCTTTAGGTTCAGCTATTGACTGCATCGGTCTTATCAGCGAATTCACCGAACTTGCTGATAAAGCACCTGTAAATATCAGTCAGGAGCATATGTTTGACTATATTTCGGCTCAGGGTGGCACACTTACTCTTCTTCAGGCTGTTTTCGCTGCTGTTTCAGCTTTCTATTTTGTTCTTTCGGGTCTCGATGCACTTAACAGCAACAACAACAAACCAAAATTTAAAATCCTTGCGCTCAGTCCTGTGGTATGGTGTGTTTTCCGTTTACTTTACAGATTTAAGCGAACAATAGCTTTTGTAAATGTTTCTGATCTTTTTATTGAACTTTTTGCGATTGTTATGGCGATGGTATTCTTCCTTGCTATGGCTCAGATCAGAGCAAAAATTGACGCTGACGGCATTTTCTGGAAAATCTACGCATACGGACTCCCTGCTGCAATTCTTGCGATCATCTGCTTTGTTCCCAGATTAATTCTTCTTATTTCCGGAAATTCAGATATGATCAATCCCCTTCACCCGATAAATATAAGCGATCTTACTTTTGCTGTATACGCAATTTACACTTGTATTTCAGCAACCAAAGCTGAACCAAAGAAAATCAGCGAATAATCAATTTAATTTCAAAGGAGCCGATTATGTTTTTACAAAATGTACAAATAGCCGCACAACAAGTCGGCATCCTGTATATCATCGTTTTAATCGGAATAATCTGTGATAAGATCGGACTTTTCAGTGAAAAAACCGCCAAAGCCTGTACTGATTTACTCTTTTATATCATCACCCCGTGTGTAATCATCAAATCTTTTCTTGCACAGGAATTCACAAAAGAAACCGGAATCAGTCTCCTTATTGCTGCAGGTTGTGGCTTCCTTATGCATTTTGTAGCAATCGCTCTTAATATACCTTTGTTTCGTAAAGGTAACAGCGAACAAAACAGACTGTTCAGATATAGTGCTATTTACGGCAATGTCGGCTATATGACTCTCCCGCTGACAGAAGCGATTTTAGGCAGTGAAGGCGTATTTTACTGTTCTGCCGTTGTAATGGCTTTCAATGTCGTTTCTTTCACACACGGTGTGTATGTTATGAACAGCGAAGGCGGCAAGTTTGACAAGAAAAAATTAATCCTTAATCCGGGTGTAATTTCTGTCCTTATCGGTCTTCCTTTATTCCTTCTGAAAGTCAATCTTCCTGAAATCATCAATGCTCCGATCACATACATCTCTACTATGCAGACACCAGTAGCAATGCTGATTTTCGGTACATTCCTTGCTCACACAAAGATAAAAGACATTTTCAGGCATAAAAAGATTCTTATTGTTTCTTTTATGAAACTTATTGTGCTTCCTGCTGTTATGATAGGTATTTACTATCTTTTCGGACTTTCAGGAGCATTGCTTACAGCCCTTACAATTTCATCATGCGCTCCTACAGCAAATAACACAGTTATGTTTGCTGCAAAGTATGAAAAAGACACAAGTCTTGCTGCGCAGATTGTAGCAACAGTCAGCTTTATTTCCATCATAACAATGCCCGTTATAATTGCTGCAGTGCAACTGATCGCATAAGAGGTTTTACTTATGATAAACAGTATACTTTCCGAAGTTTCTCCTCTTTACGGTTTCTGCTCTTTTGAAAAGCTCAGCAATTCACTTATTGACTGCAGAGCTAAAAGCAGAATTCCTGACAATGCCAAAAGCATAATCGTCCTTCTGTTTCCGTATTTTCTCGGCGACGAAGCATACGAGGGATCAGATATATCAAAATATGCAGTTGTACCTGACTATCACGATGTTATTACTGAAATTCTTCTCGAAGCTTCAGAAAAACTTTCCAAAGCTTATCCGGATGAAAAATTTGTTGTTTTTACAGATAATTCACCGATACCCGAAGTCAGGGCTGCAATTGATGCCGGTTTAGGCGTCAGAGGCCTTAACGGACTTTTCATAAACAAAGATTTCGGATCCTGGGTTTTCATTGGTGAAATCGTAACTACCATGGAGCTTAATTTCCCTGAAAACTTTGAGACAACTTGCATAGGCTGCGAAAAGTGTGTTTCATCCTGCCCGACAAACGCTATTGATAAAAACGGAATCAATCCTGAAAGATGCCTGTCTTACATAACTCAGAAAAAAGGAAAACTTACGGATGAGCAAGAGGAGCTTATCAGACAAAGTGGTTGTGCGTGGGGTTGCGATATCTGCCAGAATGTATGTCCTATGAATAAAAGCGTCAATGTTTTACCGTTAGATTCTTTTTTAAACGGTGCAGAAATCAAAGCGCGTACCGAATCAGATATATCCGACAGAGCATATGCCTGGCGTGGCGAAAAAGTTATAAAACGAAATCTT
>JAZORX010000360.1:0-3891 GCA_045656845.1 Acutalibacteraceae bacterium
CTCGGATATTAAATAACCAAACATACGGAGGGAAATGTTATGGAGCCTTTCACAGGAATTTATTTTGACGGACACTTTTATGCCAACGTGGCTGAAGGCGGTATGACGTTACTTTCTGAAATCAGCTTTACTGCAACTCTCAATTATGTGATTTCAGATCAAAGCAAGCTCAATGCTATGTTCGGTGGTCAGCTTCCCGTTGATATCTTAAAAAGGGAAGCATCACTCTCGGTTGAAAGAGCTTTTACAAAGCTTTTTGAGGGCGGATGCTCACTTGATGAGCTGAAGTATAAGACTGCAACTCAGGCGAGCGCTGTATTGCAGGAGCCCACCTTTTCCGATTGGGAGGGCAGAGCAGGCGTCAGACTTACGGAAATCAGCGATATGGTTATTACGCTTGACCCGGGCACGGAAAAAATGCTTTCAAATATGGTGGCAATGAATTCCGTACCTGCACCTGCAACGAGCGGCAGCTGGAAATGCACCTGTGGTGCTGTTAGTAACGGTAATTTCTGCCCCGATTGCGGAAGCAGAAAGCCCGTTCGTGCACCTCTTTATCAGTGCGATAAGTGTGGCTTCAAACCCGAAGATCCGCACAATCCTCCGAAATTCTGCCCCGAATGCGGTGATATTTTCAACGAAAACGACGCGAAATAATTAAATTAAAAATAATATAAAGGAGATATTTATTATGGGACTTTTCGACAAGAAATTTTGTGACATCTGCGGTGAGAAAATAGGCCTTCTCGGCAACAGAAAGCTTGAGGACGGAAACCTTTGTAAGGATTGCGCAAAGAAGCTTTCACCGTTCTTTGATGAAAGAAGACATTCAACAGTTGACCAGATCAAGCAACAGCTTGAATACAGAGAGCAGAACAAGCAGGTTCTTGCAGGCTTCTCATCAACAAGATGCTTCGGTGAAGGAAAGAAAATCTATCTTGATCAGAGAAACGGAACATTCGTTGTTTCCCGTCTTTCACCGGGTAACTGGAGCGAAGAAAACCCCGATGTTATTCAGCTTTCACAGATCAGCTCTATCAATCTTGATGTTGACGAGGACAGAGATGAAATCTATACTCAGGGCAAGGATGGCCAGCGCGTAAGCTATACCCCGCCGAGATATAAGTATTATTACAATTTTGATCTCAAGTTCATTGTGAATCATCCTTATTTTGATGACTTTACAGTAAGACTCAATGACAGTCGTGTTGAGGGCATGGGCACAATGGAATACAACCGTTACCAGCAGATGGCTATGGAAGTTATCAATACACTTCTTCCGAGTCAGGCTATGCCGAATATGGGTATGCCCATGAACAACGGTATGAATATGGGCATGAATAACGGAATGCTGATGAATAATGGTTACGCACCTGCTAACGGTATGGGCATGGGTATGAACAACGGAATGCCGATGAATAACGGATATGCTCCCGCTAATGGTATGGGTATGAATAACGGAATGCCGATGAACAATGGTTACGCTCCTGCAAACGGTATGGGTATGAATAACGGAATGCCGATGAACAACGGTTATGCTCCCGCTAACGGTATGGGTATGAATAACGGTTACAACCAGCCTATGAACAACGGCTATAACCAGCAGATGAATCAGGGTTACAATCAGCAGCCTGCATACGGTCAGCCGGCACAGCCTCAGCAGGGACTTATGTGTCCGTTCTGCGGAGCACCTTATACAGGCAGTGATTTCTGCACAGCCTGCGGAGCAAAAATGCCCGGCTGATAAAAGGTAATGAATGAAATAAAAATTGCTGTTATTGTAGTTACAGCAATTGTAATTATAGCAACAGTAGGTGTTGTTATGTTAAAGTCATTCTTAGACAGACAGATTCTTGACGGTCCCGATATGGAGCGGCCTCTTTGCTATACCATTACCTCCTGCAGGTACTATACGGGCGGAGGTATGGATGGCAGCTCGTCTTCCATAGAGATTTACATCGGTGAAGATAATAAAGTTTACCTGTCATATTATGACTGTCCCTATATCGGTGCCGAGGAAGAGAACTACACAATCGAGGTCGTATCGGGTGCGCTGGATGAAATTCAGCAGGCATTTTATAACCGCAGATTTCTCTCGTGGGGAAAGCTTCCGAAAAGTGATTTAGAGCTTCTGGATGCTCCGCAGACAACGATCACCGTTACTTACGGAGACGGTGAAATGTATTCGGTTTCAAGCTCTGACGAGATACCGGGAGAGGGATATAAAATTTTCAATGAAATTTACTCTATTTTAACTTTGTTTACAAAGGGAGATGATTAACCTTGTCAACAGTTACTGAACAGAAATGTCCCTGCTGTGGCGGTGCGGTCGAATTTAATGTAGGTGCACAGAAGCTTAAATGTCCGTTCTGCGATACCGAGTTCGAAATTTCCGATATGCCACAGGTTGAGGAGAACAATGCGGTTGAGGCTATCAACTGGAATTCACAGGCATGGGCTGCAGGTGAAACGGACGGGATGAATGTTTATTCCTGTAAATCCTGCGGCGGTGAGATAGTTGTCGATGCAGCAACAGGTGCAACGAGCTGTCCGTATTGTGGAAATCAGGTTGTTATGAAGGGTCAGTTCTCCGGCGCCTTCCGTCCGGATCTCATTATTCCCTTCAAGCTTGACAAAAAGGCTGCCAAGGAAGCCTTTAAAAAGCATCTTAAGGGAAAGAAGTTTGTTCCTTCAGGTTTCCTGAGCGACAATAAGCTCGACGAAATCAAGGGAATCTATGTGCCGTATTGGCTTTTCACCTGCGATGCTTATTCGCAGATGATATTCTACGGTGAGAAAATCAAAAAATGGTCTGACAGCAATTATGAATATACAAAGATTGATACATATAATGTTTACCGTGAGGGCAGTGTTTCTTTTGACAATGTTCCGGTTGATGCTTCTCAGAAGATTGACAACACTCTTATGGAATCAATCGAGCCGTTCAATCTTTCGGATGCGGTCGGCTTCAACACCGCATATCTTGCAGGCTATGTTGCCGATAAATTTGATGTAAGCATGGACGAAAGCTCAGTAAGAGCAAACGATAGAATCAGACAGACAACCTATGACACCTTCAAGAGAGATACCGTTGACGGTTACACAAACATTATTGACGGATCAAACAAAATGAACGTCACAAACGGCTCTTACAAGTATGCACTTCTTCCTGTATGGCTTGTCAGCACAAAGTGGCAGAATAAGACTTATACATACGCGATGAACGGTCAGACGGGTAAGTTTGCAGGTAATATCCCGACAGACGAAAAGAAGGCAAAGCTTATGGGTGGTCTTCTCGGTGTTGCTGCAGGTCTTATCGGATACGGCCTTCTCTGGCTGATTGAATTGTTATAAGGAGGTGCAGAAAAATGACTAGAAAGTTAATTGCTTTATTATTTGCAGTGTTACTTTGTCTTTCGATGACGATTTCTGCAGCTGCTTATACAGAAGATTACATTATTGATACAGAAGATATTCTTTCTGCTTCAGAGATTAATGAGCTCGACAGTCAGGCACAGATGATTGAAAATAAATACGGATTTGCAGTTGTATTCTGCATCATCTCTGATACTGAAGGGCTTTCAACCACAGAATTTTGTGAGGTTTCTTATGATGCGCTGACAGATTCACCAGACGGCATCGTAATTGCTCACAATCTGACAGATAAGGTTTATTCCTGGTACTGTGCAGGTCAGGCAGAAAAACTTTTCCCGGATGAAGTTGTAGAAAATATGATGAAGCTCTATATTGCTGACAATTCATATTTTGGTGGCGTTAAGGCTGTACTCACAATGTCAGAAAATATTCTTAAATCTGCACCGTTGACTCAGCAGACTGAGCCGACAAAGAGCGAAGAAAAACCGACTGAAGCCACAAAGCCGACAGAGCAGA
>JAZORX010000361.1:0-15686 GCA_045656845.1 Acutalibacteraceae bacterium
TTTCTCTTGAAGAATTGGCAAAAAATTCAGATATTGTATCGCTTCACTGTCCCCTTACTCCGGAAACAACCGGAATTATCAATGAAGAATTTATTTCACTGATGAAAAAGAACGCAATAGTTATCAACACTTCAAGAGGACCTGCAATCGACGAAAAAGCCCTTGCAGATGCTCTTGATTCAGGAAGAATCGCTGCTGCCGGTGTAGATGTTCTTTCTACTGAACCACCAAAAGCTGACAACCCTCTGCTTACCTGTAAAAACTGCTTCATAACTCCACATATTGCATGGGCAGGTTTCGAAACAAGAAAAAGACTCGTAGGTGTTGTATACGAAAATCTTAAATCATATCTGAGTGGCAAACCCATAAATATAGTAAATAAATAAATCTGAGGAGCTGGTTTCAGCTCCTCTTTTTTACAGTATTATGCAGATAAGTCCGCTACAGCCTTCGTTAATCACCTTTTCAAGCGTTTCCTGAATCTTCATTCTGGCATCCGAAGGCATCCTGAAAAGCTTGTTGTGCAAACCTTCGTTTACGAGTTCATGCAAGGATTTACCGAAAATATTTGACTGCCATATTTGTGTCGGATTTTCTTCAAACTCTTTCAGAAGATACATGACAAGATCTTCTGACTGAGATTCACTACCTACAAGCGGAGCAACTTCAGTATTTATTGTTGCTTTCATCATATGAATTGATGGCGCACTCGCCTTAAGTCTTACACCATATTTACCACCCTGACGCATAATTTCAGGCTCTTCAAGGCTCAATTCGTCCATTGTGGGCATAACTATGCCATATCCGGTAGCTTCGACCTCGTCAAGAGCATCCTTAATCCGGTCATATGATTTTTTCATCATTGCAAGTTCAGAAACTGATTGAATCAACGCTTCCTGTGAATCAATGCTGAGACCTGTTTTTTCTGACAGGATTTTATAGAACATATTATTCTCAACCATAGCATTCAGCAAAGCACTGCCGTCTGAAAGTGACACATCTTTTGTATCAATTTTTTCTATGTATCTGCAGTCATTAAGACTTTCAGCAAAAGCAGCAACATCTCTGACTCTTTCGAGCTTTTCAGCTTTTGAAGAGATGGTATTGAAGATTTCGCTTCTGAGCCAGTGTTTATTCTCAAGACCCGCAATCCAACCGGGAAGCTCGATTCTGACTTCCTTTAACGGAAACTCAAACAATATATTCGAAAGAATTTCTTTAATTTTATCCTCCTCAAGAGTAAGGCAATCAGCCGGGATGACAGGAACATCGTACTTTTCTGAAAGCTCATCTGCAAGCTTCTGTGCACTTACTCCCTCAGGCTGAGTAGAATTGAGCAACACTACAAACGGCTTTTTCAGCTCTTTAAGCTCATTGACAACACGCTCCTCAACCTCAGCATATTCTTCACGCGGAATTTCGCTTATTGAACCGTCAGTTGTAACTACAAGTCCGATTGTGGAGTGTTCTTCAATAACCTTCCGGGTACCAATTTCAGCCGCCATATTAAACGGAATTTCTTCTTCAAACCAAGGAGTTTTAACCATCCTCGGCTGATCGTTTTCAATATAACCTAAAGAACTCGGGACTATATATCCTACGCAGTCGATCATCCTGACTTTAAATCTTGCATTTTCCGGCAGATTAACCTCAACCGCATCTTCCGGTATGAACTTCGGTTCAGTTGTCATAATTGTCCTGCCCTTAGCAGACTGCGGCAACTCATCCTTAGCCCTCTCACGCTTATAATCCTCGTTGATATTCGGAATAACAAGAGTATCCATAAACCTTTTTATAAACGTCGATTTACCTGTCCTGACCGGACCGACAACGCCTATGTAAATATCTCCGCCTGTTCTCGTGCGGATATCCTGATAAATATTTGTATTTGTTGCTGTCATAAAGCTTCCTCCTATTGCGGTGCGATGCAGGCACCACACCATACATCGATTTGTTAATTGATATGATTGTGGGACGAGATTTATGACAAGAAAAAACACAGGGCCAAAACCCTGTGTTTTAAATCATTAAAGTTTATTTCTGATAATCTTACCGCTTGTTGTTTTCGGAAGTTCATCCTTAAACACAACAATTCTCGGATACTTATAAGGAGCAGTATGCTCTTTAACATATTTCTGAATTTCTTTCTTAAGTTCTTCAGTAGGCTCAGTTCCCTTAGTAAGAACGATACTTGCTTTAACAACCTGACCTCTTACTTCATCGGGTGCAGCAGAAACGCCACATTCAAGAACATACGGAAGCTCCATAATAACATTTTCTATTTCAAATGGTCCTATACGATAACCTGAAGATTTAATAACATCATCAATACGACCAACATACCAGTAGAAACCGTCTTCATCGCGCCATGCAACATCACCTGTGTGATAAAGGCCGTCGTGCCAGCACTCACTTGTTTTATCTTCAGAGCCATAATAACCCTTAAACAAACCACAAGGAATGGTATCACCTGTTCTGATAACTATTTCGCCTTCTTCACCGACTGCAACACTGTTTCCGTCCGGATCAACAAGATCAACATCAAAAGACGGAACCGGTTTACCCATAGAACCAAGACGGTGATCGGAACCGAAAAGATTACCGATAACAAGAGTTGTTTCACTCTGTCCGAAACCTTCCATAACTTTAAGACCGGTAAGCTTATTAAGCTGACGGAAAACCTCCGGATTAAGAGCCTCACCTGCAATTGTAGCATGCTCAACAGAGCTGAGATCATACTTTGTAAGGTCTTCCTTGATCATCATACGGTACATAGTCGGAGGTGCACAGAAAGTAGTAATATTATACTTTCTGAACATCGGAAGAATATCCGCAGCATTGAAACGATCAAAGTCGTAAACAAATATGCCACCTTCACAAAGCCACTGACCATAAAGTTTACCCCAGAGCGCCTTTGCCCAACCTGTATCTGAAATTGTAAGATGAAGACCGTCAGGATTTACACAATGCCAATAGTTAGCTGTAACAAAATGACCAAGCGGATACTTGAAGTTATGAGTTGCGATTTTGGGATAGCCTGTAGTGCCGGATGTAAAGAACATAAGCATTTCATCGCTACCACAAGCTGAATCTTCAGTTCTTTCAAAAACATTATTGAAAAGTGAATATTCTTCGTTGAAATTGTGCCATCCTTCACGGGAGTCACCAACAATGATCTTTGTTTTAACAGAAGGTGCTTTCTCAGCAGCAAGATCAACCTGACGTGCAGTGTCGCCATCAGAAGTACAAACAATTGCACTTACCTCTGCTGCATTGAATCTATACTCAAGGTCATGCTCCTGTAAAAGATATGTGGCAGGAATAGCGACTGCGCCGAGCTTATGAAGAGCAATGAGAGAGAACCAGAACTGATAATGTCTCTTAAGAATGAGCATTACCTTATCGCCCTTCTTGATACCGAGAGACTTGAAGTAATTAGCCGTCTGGGATGAATACTCCATCATTTCTCTGAAGGTGAAACGACGTTCATTCTTATTAACATCAATATGAAGCATTGCTGTTTTATCCGGACATTTCTTACCAAGACCATCAACAATATCAAAGGCAAAGTTAAACTTTTCTTCATTCTCATATCTCAAAGACAGAAGTGCACCGTTTGCATCCTCTTTGGGATGAATAAAATTATGATAAATTCTTTTACCGGTACCTGTTCTCTTCGGAGATTCATCATCAATCTTGGTCTCACGAGCCGTTACATCACCTGACGGATTTAACGGAATAGCATAGAAATATGAAGGTTCATCGCTTGCAGAAATCATTCCGTGAGGTGTTGAACTGTCAAAATATACAGTATCGCCTGCATTAAGAATCTCGATATGTTTACCGATCTGAAATTTAATAGAACCACTGAGAACGATATCAAGTTCCTGACCCTCATGTGTTGTGAGTGCTATATCTGCAGCATCAGGTGCAGGATCACACTTAACAAACAAAGGCTCGCAAATCTTATTTTTAAAAGAAGCAGCAAGGTTGAAATATTCCATTCCGTGTGCTGTACTTACCTTCTGGCCTTCTCCACGTCTTGTAACAGTATATGTGGCAAGTTTAGGGCTTTTACCTTCAATAATATCAGTTACGTCAACATTGAAAGCCATTGCACATCTGTAGATAAAAGCAAAGTTAAGGTCAACATTTCCACGCTCACACTCAATGTATTCTTCAATGCTCACACCGGTTTTCTCAGCCATTTCAGCAGGAGTAAAACCAACGATTTCACGAAGCTCCTTGATTCTGTTAGCCATTTCATTGATTCTGAAATCAAGTCCTGTAATTTCTTTTGCCATAAAAATCACCTTTCTTCAGGGACATAAAAAACTCGTCCCAAAGATTTTGACTTTGAGACGAGTAAAATAACCCGCGGTACCACTCAAATTGCACTGAAAGTGCCCCTTCAGGCTCCGATAAGCCCTATGCTTTTACGCAGCAATACGAGAGGGTTCTACTTGCATATGCTTTCTTCCCTCCGACTCAGAAGCTACAGACTCAAGATAGTTATCTGACGGTTTGCACCAACCACCGACTCTCTGAAACAAACTACAATGAACACTCTTCGTCATAGTCTTTAAGTATTTTCGACAATTCTAGCACGATAATGCTTTTTTGTCAATAGTTTTTAAGAATTTCTCTGTGCTATTTTCTTAAGGTTTTCAAAGCTGATTTTCGCTGATTCAAACAAGTCAATGTCGCAACTGTCCTGCTCGATTATAATATATTCAACGCCGCTTTCTATACAGGCTCTGTAACACTCATCCAGATCAAGATTACCTGTACCGATTTCAGCATACTTTCTTTCACCGTTTTCAATTTTAAAATCCTTGAAATGACAGACTTTCATTCTGCCCTTGACTTTTCTTATGTAATCGGGAGGATACACACCGCCTGTCTGTAACCAATGAGTATCCAGGATAAAATTAAACAGTTCAGGATCCGTATCTTCGATCATAATATCAAGCTGTGTTCTGCCATCATAGCGTTCCAATTCAAAGTGATGATTATGATAAGCATACTGCATACCCGCTTCTTTTATAGTTTTAGCAGCAGGTGTAAAATCAGCAATATATTTCTTCATACCTTCAACTGAGCGATACTCTTCCGGACTCCAGCCAAGACCAATAGTATTACAGCCAAGCGCCTTATGCTCTTCAATCAAAGCTTCAGTATCTCCGAGTATTCTATCCATCGGCACATGTGTAAGGCAAACTTCCATATTATATTTTTTACAATATTCAGCCACCTTATAATTATCAAGCTTTCCGATTCCTGAAACCTGAACAACCCCAACACCCATATCAGAGAGTTTTGACAAAACATTGTCGAGATCTTCAAAAGTATCAATAATGCTGTGGAAATTATACAAAGTTATACCGAGTTTCATAAAAAAACCTCCTGATTATTCTTCAATTTTCTCTTGAATCTCTTCCCAGAGAATATATTTTATTTCAAGCTCCTCATTCATTTGTTGAAGCTTATCAGTGAACTCAATGAGCTTTTCATAATCGCTCTGAACCTCCTGAGAAGACAGTTTGTTTTCAATTTCAACTATCTGCTCCTCAAGAAGAGATATAGACTCTTCCGTTTTTGCAAGCTGAGTCCTAAGTTTTCTTTGCTCAGATGCCTGCTCTTTTCTGAGCTTATAATCATTTACTTTTGGTGCTGCTTTTTCCTTGATAATCGGATTTGACTGATCACTCAAAGACTTTCTCTCGATGTAATAGTCATAATCGCCAAGATACTCAGTTATACCCTTTTCACTCAGCTCGAGGATACGGGAACTTAACTTGTTTATAAAATATCTGTCATGAGAAACAATAAGCATCGTTCCGCTGTAATCGAGCAATGTATTTTCAAGTTCTTCTCGTGAAAAAGCATCCAGATGATTTGTAGGCTCATCAAGAAGCAAAAGATTATAGCCACCAAGCATCAATTTCAGTAAAGCTATACGTGCTCGTTCTCCACCGCTTAATTCTCTCAATACTTTAAAAACATCGTCTCCCTTAAAAAGAAAGGCAGCAAGAGCATTTCTTATAGCTGTCTGCATCATCTGGGGATAAGCTGACCAGATTTCTTCAATAGCCGTTTTATTCATATCCAGCTTTGCCTGAACCTGATCAAAATAACCCTTCAGGACATTTTCACCAAATATAAACTTTCCGTCATCAGGCTTATACTCACCCATCAGAGTCTTGAGAAGCGTAGTCTTTCCACAGCCATTATCACCGAGCAGAAACACTTTTTCTCCTCTTGTTATATGCAGATCAATATTTTTAAATATATTCTTATTGCCGAATGACTTTGAGAGACTGTTTGCAATAATAACATCATTACCGCTAACATACTTCGGCTCAAAAGAAACTCGTATCCTTTCAACCTTACTGTCAGGTACAACAAGCTGCTCTTTGATTCGCTCAATTTGCTTTAGCTTGCTTTCAGCGGTTTTTATGTTCTTTTCACGGTTCCACTGTCTCTGCTGAGCCACAACGCCCTCAAGGCGTTCTATTTCTTTTATATCGCATTCATATTTATCTTCAATTGCTTTTTGTTCAGCCTTTTTCTTAACAAGAAACTCAGAGTAATTACCTTTAAAGCACCTTACTTTTCTGCCTTCCAGTTCAACTGTTTTATTTGTTATCTTATCAAGAAAATATCTGTCGTGAGATATAACAAAAACAGCACCGTTATAATTTTTAAGAAAAGTTTCCAGCCACTCAACAGATTTTATATCAAGATGGTTGGTAGGCTCGTCAAGCAGCAGGAGATTACTTTTTGAAAGAAGCAGCTTTGCAAGTGCAAGTTTCGATCTTTGACCACCACTTAATTTGTCAGTTGTCATTGAAAATTCACTTTCCTGAAAACCCAGACCGATCAATGCACTTCTCGCTCTGCTTTTATAAGTAAGTCCGCCTTCATTCTGAAATCTAATCGTAAGCTCATCCTGAAGCTTTATGTTTTCAGAAGCATCTCCTATTCCGTTAACAAGCTTACTGTTAACAATTTCAAGTTCATTTTCCATATCTGAAAGATAGTCAAATACACTTAAAATTTCCTCTAAAATTGTGCGTCCCTTTTCAGAACAGGTATGCTGCTCCATATAACCAATACGGACATCTTTTGACTTTACAACTTCACCTTCCAGCGGTTCCAGTTCACCTCTGATCAGATGAAACAGCGTTGTCTTTCCAACACCGTTAGCGCCTATAAAGCCAACTTTATCTTTGTCATTTATATCAAAATTTACTTTTGAAAACAACTCCCGTTCTCCAAACCAGAACGAAAGATTCTGAACATTCAATACAGTCATAATTATCTCCAAAATTTTTATAAATAGATTTTACAACAATATTAAAAATAAAACAAGTATAAATTTAAAGCTCTCTGCGTAAAACAGAGAGCTTTAGTTTTAATCGTTATTTTCAGAGTCGTCTGCTGATGAAGGCTGAGTTTCGGTAGAGTCATCATCAGGCGTTAACGTTATACTCGGTATGGGAATTGACGGAATCGTCAGGCTGGGAATACTCGGTTTATAATCAGGATCAAATATACCCGGACGGGTTGATTCTGTGGTCTGAGTAGACTCATCCTCCTGTGTATATGAGTAGTCACCGGATGTCGAACTACTATAACCGGAACTGTCTGAACTGTCTGAATTGCCCGAATCGCCAGAATTTCCTGAATTACCACCGGAATTCACATTACTGAGAAGATCGAGTGCCGTTGTGCGGTTTGGTTCAAGAACAATATTGGTCTCACCGTACAAAGCAAGCTGAAGCTTTCGAGCACAGGAAGCATAGTCAGCAATCCATGCCCAGTGACCGTTTATCTGGGTAGATGCTCTGTCAACATAGTCTTCATTTGGTAAAACAACCTCAACCATATTATATTTCATCCAACCATTAGTGTAGGCCTGAGCAATAAGTGCAAAAACCTCAGACTGTGTATATCCCGTTCTTATATAAGGTGATACAAGAGTGAATGCATTAAGAAGCTGACCGTTTGACGCAGACTTAGCACTATCAATAAGAGACTTGATAATTGAACGCTGTCTTCTTGTTCGGCTAATATCACTGTCAGCATCACACTTTCTGATGCGGCTGTAAATAAGAGCCTGATCACCATTCAGGGTAGCTGTTCCGTAAGGGAATTTTTTATGAGAAGATGTTCTTCTGATATAATTAGCTTCATATTCCTGAACATCTACGGTTACACCACCGAGAGCATCAATAAGCTTCGGGAAAGAAACGAAGTCAACAGCAATAAACTGATCAATTTCTATCTTGTAGTTATTCTCAATTGTGTTGAGAAGTGTTGTCGGTCCACCGTAACTGTAAGCAGAATTCAGTTTAAAGTAATGGTCATAATATGAGCCGTCTCGTTTCGGCAGAGACATATAAGTCCAGCTGTCACGAAGCAAGGAAACAAGAGTAATTGTTTTCGTTTTCTTGTTTATAGAAACAAGCATCATAATATCAGAACGACCTGCATCTGACTTGCCCGTTTCACTATCAACACCACACAGAAGAACATTAATTACATTCTTGCTGTACATTTTTTCTCCACCGTTATTGGCCCAACGGTAAAGAAACTCATTAAGCGAATTAGCGTCGACAGCACCCATTGCAGTCCAGTTGTGATCTTCTTCATAAATAGTCTGCTCTGTGAAAGGATCATTATAATCAAGACCATCATCGCCATAGCTACCCTTACCTGTTACGATATAAAGATACGCAAGGCCACCGCCCAGAACAAGAAGAATCGCTATTACAAGCAAAAGAGCAATAATTTTAATGTTTCTGCAATGATTTCGAGTAAAGAAGTTACCTTTCTTCTTTCTCTTTTTCTTATTTTCTATATCCATCTTCTGATCTGTTTCTTTATTAACATTTACAGGTGCTGATTCTTTGCTGATATAGATATCTTTAGAATCTTCTTCACGTGGTTTCATATAAAAATCAGCATTTCCTTCACTGTAAGAAGTAATATCTTCAAACTCAAGAGGTTTTTCTACAGACTCTGAATTATCAAGAGTATCCGGATCATCAACATAGTGCTCATATTTCTTATTAAAATCAGCAAGATCCAGAAATTCATCTTTTTTACCATTATTATCAGACATATGAATACAACTCCTTTCAATGATTTAATGTATAAAAGTATGTTTAAAAAGTCCTGAAGCGAACAATCAAAAATATTGTTCGCTTCAGATTCATAAATATTCCACTTAATTTTTAGGTTCAATCTTACCGTAGAGATTGGTACCAACAGAATCTGAACGCGGAGCACGTGCCGGCTGAGCGGCAGCAGAAGCCTTCTGATTATTTCTGCCTCTGTAATCATTTCTGCGCGATCCCTTATGACCGGGATTAGTTGCAGTAAATCCTTCAGCCAGAGTAATAACAACTCTTCTATCACTTTCTGAACCAACAGAATGTGAATCCACACCCTCGATTTCCTGTATTGTCGTATGAATAATTCTTCTTTCATACGGATTCATCGGATCAAGAGAAACATTGCGTCCGTATTTCTTTACCCTTGCAGCATTTTTCTTTGCAAGTTCACGAAGGGTTTCTTCTCTCTTCTCTCTGTAGTTACCTGCATTGATTGAAACTCTCTTGTAACCGTCGTTACCCTTATTGATAACAAGACGGGTAAGATACTGAATAGCATCAAGCGTCTCTCCACGACGACCGATTATATAACCGTAGTCATTACCACAATCGAGCTGAGCCACAACACCTTCGTCATCCTCTGAAACTGAGATGTTGATATCACTAACGCCCATACCTTCAAGTATTGAGCAAATATATTTTTCAGCTTTCTTTGAAGCTTCGCCAACATACATTTCTTTCGCAGGAGTTTCAGTTTTTTCGACCTTAACTTCCTGAACTTTTTCTTCCTGCTTCTTTTCTTCCTGTTTTTTTACAGGTTTCTGAACAGGCTTTGATTTTTCTGTTTTATTCTGCTTTTTAGGAGCAGCTTTAACCTCATCGGGAATTTCATAATATGCTCTTGCTTCTGCAAGAGAACCGCCAAAAAGACCGAGTGTCTTTTTCTTAGCCATTTTCACAAGCTCAACCTTAACATCAGCATCCCAAGGAGCATCAAGCTGAGTCTTTGCGGCTTCAATGGCCTCTTCATTAGTAGAACCTTTACCAAAGGCTTCTTTCAACAATGGGTTCACCACCTAAAAATATTATACACATTGATAAGAAATAAATGTGTCGATTTTCTGAATTATTTGTTAATACGCTTTACGCTTTCTTCTCTTGAACGTCTCTGAATCGTCTCTTTGATCATATCTTTTGCAACATTCTTCTGAGGTGTAAAGACTTTACGAAGAACAACAGACTGAACCATTGCAACAACATTCGAAACAATCCAGTAAACACCGATACCGCAAGGGAACATCGTTGTAAACCATACAGACATAAGAGGCATCATAAGCATCATGCATCCACTACCCGGTGCTTTAGCACCCGGATTAGCCTTTTTCTGCTGAATCTGTGTTATATACGCACTTGCAAGAGAAGTGAGACCTGACAAAATCGGAACAACAGCATAAATTGATTTAAAATCAGGTTTAATACCAAGTTCTAAACCAAAGAAAACAAATCTGCCACCGTCAACAAATGTTGCAACCTTCTGCATTGCTTCCGGTGAAACACCTTCAATACCCACTTTAAAATAATCCTGGAACTTATCAAAATTCTGGATGAGATAAAGAGGATAATAAATTTCAGTTTTACCGATATCGAGACCTGTATCACTCGCCATCTTGGCAAAAGCATCAACAAGAAGTTCGCAAGTTTCTCTGTCAAGACCGATAGCATAACGCAACGGATTATAAAGAACTCCGAAAAGACCGATGATAAACGGCATCTGAATGAGCAAAGGCACACAACCTGCAGACATAGGGTTATAACCCTCACGAGCATAAAGATTCTGTGTTTCTTCCTGAATCTTCTGAGGATTTCCTGCATATTTTTCCTGAATTCGTCTTAATTTCGGAGCGAGGCGCTGCTGCTTTGCCATACCCTTCTGCTGCTTAATTGTTGTCGGCAACATTACCAGACGTGCAAAAATAGTAAAAAGTATAATCGCTACACCGTAGCTTCCCAAATTTCCGCTGAAGCCGTCAACAATACCGTAAAAGAACAGCATTACATAACCGAATACGGGGCTTATAACATCATATAAAAACTCGTAAATAGCACTCACAGCATTCAAACTCCTTTAAGATTTGCGACCCTTTTCTTTTTTCGGAGGTACAGGGTCATAACCTCCTTTAAACAACTGATTGCATCTGAGCAATCGTCCCAACGCCATAAAAGAGCCTTTAAAAGCTCCATGGACTTCAATAGCTTCAACTGCATAGTGAGAACAAGTCGGATAATATCTGCACATCGGCGGAAGAAGCGGTGAAATACGCTTCTGATAAAACCTAATGATACGGATAAGGCTGTTTTTCATCGTTTTATCACACCCGCTTTATTTAATTGTTGAAGCATTATTCTTTTGATATCTGTGCTCTTCATTTTTATTGTCCTGGTACGAGCAACAAAAACGAAATCAAAATTACCTCCGATCATCGGAGATATTTCACGAAAAGCCGCACGGATTATCCGTCGGCAACGGTTTCTCTCAACCGCATTTCCAATTTTTTTACTTGTAGTTATACCCATACGGCAAATTCCCGCGCGGTTATTCTTCAAAACATAAGTAACCAGCGCAGGATCCGAGTATGATTTTCCTCTGCCGTAAGCCCTTCGGAAATCGCTATTTTGCTTTAATACATCAAATTTCATATCGGGCAAAAATATCAAATCCGTTCAACGGTGGGTACAACCCTTAAAATTAGTAAGTCAACTGCTTTCTGCCCTTAGCTCTTCTGCGAGCAAGAACCTTGCGGCCGTTTCTGTCAGCCATTCTTTTGCGGAAACCGTGTTCCATCTTTCTATGACGCTTCTTGGGCTGATATGTTCTCTTCATAATTCTTACCTCCGTTTCAAAACGTGAAAATTTCGGATTATCCGATTTATTACACTTATTCACCTTATCTGAATTAGTGCCTACAGACCAATATTATATATCAATATTATCCATATGTCAATGATTATTTTTCTACATATTGATGAAATTTTCAAAAAGCATAACAATAACAAGAAGAGACACCCGTAAAGGTATCTCTTCTGAAAAATTAATTGTTTTTAGCTTTTGACAGCATTCTCTGTATAAACTTTACAACTTCTACAAGAGGAATAATTGAAACACCCAGTGCAAACGCAATCGCATACTCCTGAACACCAATCACCTCAAATTCGAACGCCTTTGCAAGGAACGGCACTTCGATAACAACAGTAGTCAGCACAAGAGCAAGAACTGCAGCACCAAGAAGCCACTTGTTCTGCTTCTTCATTGAGAAGAGGCTTCCTCTTTGTGAACGCATATTGAAGCTCTGGAAAATTTCAGCAAGGCTCATTGTAAGGAAAGCCATTGTCATGCCGTGTCCGCTTTCAATATTAAATGCCCAATTGCCTGTTTCAAGGAAATGACCGATAAAATATGATACAAGCGTAAGAAGAGCAACAAATGCACCCTGATATGCTACATCAAAACCAACACCACCGGCAAAAATACCAGCTTTAGGATCACGGGGTGCTTTTTTCATTGAATCTGCCTCACCATGCTCCATTCCGAGAGCAAGAGCCGGAAGACTGTCAGTAATAAGATTTATCCAAAGCATATGAACCGGCTTCAGAATTGTAAAACCAAGAAGTGTTGCAACAAAAACACTTATAACTTCAGCAAGGTTTGAAGAAAGAAGGAACTGAATAGCCTTTCTGATATTAGCATAAATCTTTCTGCCCTCACCTACTGCTGCAACAATAGTTGCAAAGTTATCGTCAGCAAGAATCATATCTGCAACATTCTTTGTGACATCTGTACCTGTGATGCCCATACCAATACCGATATCAGCCGATTTGATACTGGGTGCATCATTTACGCCGTCACCTGTCATTGCAGTGACTTTACCGCGATTCTTCCATGCGTTGACGATACGAACCTTGTGTTCAGGCTGTACGCGGGCATAAACGCTGTATTTATCAATAACCTTATCGAGTTCTTCATCGCTGAGTTTATCGAGTTCCTGACCCATTATTGCCTGAGACGGATCATCAAGAATACCGAGTTCAGATGCAATCGCTACCGCTGTATCAATATGGTCACCTGTGATCATAATAGCTCGGATACCTGCACCCTTACATTCTTCAACCGCAAGCTTAACTTCGGGTCTGACAGGGTCGATCATGCCGGAAAGACCAATAAAAATCATATCCTCTTCAAGCGCTGCAGGTTCAAAGCTATCAGGCTTTGAAGTATACTCCTTATATGCACCGGCAAGTACACGAAGAGCTTTATCAGCCATTCCCTTGTTGGTTTTCCTGATTTCGTCTCTGTGAGCATCTGTCATCGGTACAACGCCATTCTCTGTAAGGATGGATGTACATCTCTTAAGAATTTCATCCGGTGCACCCTTAGTATACTGAACGAAACCACCGTCAACAGAATGAACCGTACTCATCATTTTTCTCATAGAGTCAAACGGAGCTTCACCGACACGAGGCGTCAGCTTTTTAAGCTGATTTTTATTTAGATTAATTTTATATGCATAGTTTACCAATGCAGCTTCAGTCGGCTCACCTACAGCCTCACCGATGTCTTCATCAACTTCAGCATCAGTACAAAGGCACATTGCTTTTGCAAGCAATTCATCATTATCCGAATGGTTCTCAACTACGGTCATCTTGTTCTGAGTAAGAGTACCTGTCTTATCAGAACAGATAATCTGAGCACAGCCGAGGGTTTCAACAGCTGTAAGCTTACGGATAACAGCATTTCTCTTGGCCATTTTTGTTACACCGATAGAAAGAACGATCGTAACAACAGCAGCGAGTCCTTCAGGAATAGCAGCAACAGCAAGGCTGACTGCAACCATAAATGTATCAATAATAACATCAGGTGTGAATTTACCTGCTTTAAGAACGCCTACAGCGAACATAACAACACAGATTCCGAGAACAAGCCATGTAAGAATCTTGCTAAGTCCTGCAAGTTTTTTCTGAAGCGGTGTCTGCTCCTCCTGAGCGAGAGTAAGCGCATCAGCAATCTTACCCATTTCAGTGTTCATACCTGTTCCGCAGACTACTACTGTACCTCTGCCGTAAACAACAGTGCTGCCCATATAAACCATATTCTTACGGTCACCGAGCGGAACATCTTTTTCTGAAGACAAAGTATCTGACTTTTTCACAACCGGAACTGACTCGCCGGTCAGAGCACTTTCTTCAACCTTCATTGAAGCGCACTCAAGAATTCTGGCATCGGCAGGAACAGCGTCACCGGCTTCAAGGAGAACTATATCGCCCGGAACAAGATCTTCGCTGTGAACAACCATCAGCTTACCGTCTCTCAAAACCTTTGAGTTGGCAGCAGTCATAGTTTTCAAGGCTTCGATAGCTTCTTCAGCCTTGCTTTCCTGAATAACACCCAGAACCGCATTGAGAATAACAACAAACAAGATAATGAATACATCTGCGAAAGATTCACCTTCCCAGAATGCGGTAATTCCCGAAAGAGCTGCTGCAACAATGAGAACGATGATCATTGGATCCATCATCTGTTTGAAAAACTTAACAATAAGGCCTTCTTTTTTGCCTTCAGCAAGCTTATTCTTGCCATATTCGGCAAGTCGCTTTTCAGCTTCAGCAGAGCTGAGACCTTCTTTGACAGCTTTTAACTCGTCAAGCACCAAGTTGCTGTCCATCGAGTAGAACTTCATTGTGAAATCTCCCTTCAATATAAAAAATAAAAACCAAGAAACAGCAAACTGTAACTTGGTCTTAATTCACCTAAGAACTCAGTACAGCTCTGCTGCACATGAGTCTCGTTTATTAAGATATGCCAGGCCGAAGCCGTGCGCTTGTTGACATATCAACACTATCGTGTAAACTACTCCCTCATGGGTGGTTATTTGAACATATTTTACCAAATAATTTCAAATATGTCAACAGAGAGATATTAATCATCTGTAAAATAAATATTAACAAAAAATAACAGCCACAGAAACTATCGTTTCTGTGACTATTATGGTCCGAGTGGCGAGACTCGAACTCACGGCCTCTTGAACCCCATTCAAGCACGCTACCACCTGCGCTACACCCGGATGCTTGATTATTGTACCACAAAAAAATGATTTGTCAACAGTTTTAATAAAATAATTTTAAATTAATTTATAAAAGAACATCCGGCTCTTAAACCGGATGTTCTCGGAATTATAAAACACTCTTTCTTGACTTAGGCTTTTTAGAGAAAAGGAGCAATAACGGGAATATTTCAAGCCTGCCAAACAGCATATCAATTATAAACACGCATTTTGAATACCAACTGTAAACGCCGAAATTACCTGTCGGACCTACAGCGCCCAGACCCGGTCCGATATTATTGAGCGTTGCAATTACGCCTGTAAAATTACTTACAAGATCAACATTATCAAAAGAAACAAGAAGAACTGAACCTGCAAGTATCAATATATAAAGACACATATAAACACTTGTGCCCTGCATTACATCATCGGTTACCCTTTTACCATCAAAGGTTACTACATTGACACT